>NZ_JCALCW010000042.1:0-43198 GCF_059812545.1 Mycobacterium sp. NGS50 | reverse complement strand
CCTCTCGCACTTTCCGTACCTGGATGCAATCTCGACAGATCGGGGATCACGAACCAGCGACGAACACGCGACGAACACGCGACGAACCGCCCCGACAGGCGACTGTGCCGGGAACGCGCAGCACCGCCAACTAATATCGCAATGGTGTCGGATGGCGAAAGGGCCCAACCGAGACGGCGCCGGGGCCGGCGCCGTGGTCGGCGCGGTAGTCCGTCCGCCGAGACTCGCTCCGACGACACCAGCTCGCAGCCGGCGCCCGCCAGCGCCGCCGACAGCACCAACGTCCCGGCCAAGCCGTCGCGGCCCCGCTCCACCCGGCACGGCCCGGACCGGCTGCGCACCGTGCACGAGACCTCCGCCGGCGGATTGGTCATCGACGGTATCGGCGGGCCGCGTGACGAACAGGTGGCCGCGCTGATCGGCCGCGTCGACCGGCGCGGCCGAATGCTGTGGTCGCTGCCCAAGGGCCACATCGAGGTCGGCGAGACCGCCGAGCAGACCGCGATCCGCGAAGTCGCCGAGGAGACCGGTGTTCAGGGCAGCGTGCTGGCGTCGCTGGGCAGCATCGACTACTGGTTTGTCACCGAGGGCCGGCGCGTTCACAAGACGGTGCACCACTACCTGATGCGGTTTTCCAGCGGCGAACTGTCCGACGACGACGTCGAGGTCACCGAGGTGGCCTGGGTGCCGCTCAAGGACCTCGCCTCTCGGCTGGCCTACGCCGACGAACGGCGGCTGGCGCAGGTAGCCGACGAATTGCTCGACAGGCTGCAGGCCGACGGCCCGTCGGCGCTGCCCCCGCTGCCGCCGAGCGCCCCGCGACGACGCCCGCAGACCCATTCACACGCCCGCACCCACCGACTCGACAAACCCGCGCCAGGCCGAAAGAACGGTCGCGGGCCGTCGCCGTGAAGTATCGGTGGGCCGCCCTGCGTCTCTCCGCGGTGGCCGGCGCCGTCGCGGTCATTGGCGCGCTGCTGGCCCCACCCAATGCCGCCGCCGGCGAACCCGGCACGGCGCCATTCCTGCACCTGCAGATCGAACGGGTGACCCCGAACGTGGTGACCACCACCAGCGAACCGGTCGTCACGGTGACCGGCACGGTGACCAACGTCGGTGACCGCCCGGTGCGGGAGGTGGTGGTCCGGCTCGAGCATGCGGCGGCGGTCGCCTCGTCGGCGGGGCTGCGCACCAACCTCGACGGCACCAACGACCAGTTCCGGCCGGTGGACGCCTTCGTGACGGTGGCCGACCAGTTGCAGCGCGGGCAGAACGCCCGGTTCAGCCTGTCCGCCCCGGTGCGGTCGCTGGAACACCAGTCACTGGAGATCGACCGGCCCGGGATCTATCCGCTGCTGGTCAACGTCAACGGGACACCGGACTACGGCGCCCCCGCCCGGCTCGACGACGCCCGCTTCCTGCTGCCGGTGCTGGGTGTTCCGCCCAACCCGGAGGAGTCGGCGGCCGATCCGCTGACCGCGGTGGCGCCGCCCGACACCTCCAAACCGCTGCAGCTCACCATGCTGTGGCCGTTGGCCGATCGGCCCCGGCTGGCGCCCGGCGCGCCCGGCGGCAGCAAACCGGTCCGGCTGACCGATGACGACCTGGCCACCTCGCTGGCCGAAGGCGGCCGACTCGACACGTTGCTGTCCGCGGCCGACTTCGCCACCGGCCCGGCCGTCGACCCTGACGGCGCGGTCACCCGGGCGTTGTGTCTGGCCGTCGACCCCGACCTGCTGGTCACCGTCAATGCGATGACCGGCGGCTACGTCGTGGCGGACTCCGCCGACAGCACCACCACCCACCCCGGCAACGGGCAGGCGGCCGCCACCGGCTGGCTGGACCGGCTGCGCCGCCTGGCACACCGGATGTGCGTGGCGGCCATCCCCTACGCCCAGGCCGACCTCGACGCACTGCACCGGGTGGCCGATCCCGGCCTGACCGCGATCGCGGTCACCAGTCCCGCCGACGTCGTCGATCACATCCTCGGTGTCACCTCCACCCGCGGCGCCACCCTGCTCGGCGACGGCCCGCTGACCGGGGCGACCGTCGACCTGCTCGGCACCCAGGACGACACCGTCGCGATCGCCGCCGCGGACTGTTCGGCGCAGGACTCGACCGCCGGCGCCCCGCCCATCGCCGATGTCACGCCGTGGCGGGCCTCCCCGCATGTGATCACCGCACCGTTTGACCCTGCCGTCGGCGCTGCGCTGGCCGCGACCGGTCCCGATCCGATCGCCCCGACCTACCTGGACACCTCGCTGGCGGTCCGGCTGCGCCACTCCTCGGTGGCCGCCCGGCGCCAGGACGCGCTCGGATCCATGCTGTGGCGCGCACTGGAGCCGGCCGTCGCGCCGCGCGTCGAGATTCTGCTGCCACCCGGGTCGTGGGGTCCGCAGCCCGACGACGCGCAGGCCATCCTGACCACGCTGGCCAGCACCATCCATGCCGGTCTGGCGGTGCCCCGCCCGTTGGGATCGGTGATCGCCGACGCCCGCGGCGTCACCCGCGGGCCGCAGCCGCGGCACTCCGGGCCGACCACTCCCGGTACCTTCGACGCCGCGGTCATCGGGCAGATCACCGACCAGGCGGCCCGGCTGTGGGGCCTGACCGCCGCGCTGACCACCGACGTGCGCACCGGGTTGACCGGGGTCGGCTACACCGCGCCGCTGCGTGAGGACATGCTGCGCGCGCTCAGCCAGGCCGACCCGCCAGACACCCGCAACGGGCTGGCCCATCACCGGCTCAACCTGGTGGGCACCGCCGTCGACGACATGTTCGCCTCGGTGACGATCGTCAACCCGGGCGGGTCCTACACGCTGGCCACCGAGCACAGCCCGCTGCCGCTGGCGCTGCGCAACGACCTGGCTGTCCCGATCCGGGTCCGGCTGCAGGTCGCGGCCCCACCCGGCATGACGGTCACCGACGTCGGCGAGATCGAGCTGCCGCCGGGATTCCTGCCGCTGCGGGTGCCGGTCGAGGTGAACTTCAACCAGCGCGTCGCCGTCGACGTCGCGCTGCGCACACCCGACGGCCTGCCGCTGGGCGAGCCGGCCCGGCTGTCGGTGCACGCCAACGCCTACGGCAAGGTGCTGTTCGCGCTGACCCTGTCGGCCGCCGCGGTGCTGGTGGGCCTGGCGGGGCGCCGGCTGTGGCACCGCTTCCGCGGCCAGCCCGACCCCGCCGACCTGGACCGCCCCGATCCGGTGGAGGTGGCGAGTCGGTTCGCCGACGAGCACCCGGCCGACGACGAGGAGGAGTCCTGATGGCCGCGCCGGATCAGCGGCGGCGCGCGGAGCTGTCCGACGCCGCGGTGGTGTCGCGGTCGTGGGGGATGGCGCTGGCGACGCTGGTCAGCCGGATCACCGGCTTTATCCGGATCGTGTTGTTGGCGGCGATCCTGGGTGCGGCCCTGTCCAGCGCGTTCTCGGTCGCCAATCAGCTGCCGAACCTGATCGCCGCGCTGGTGCTGGAGGCCACCTTCACCGCGATCTTCGTGCCGGTGTTGGCCCGCGCCGAACGTGACGACGCCGACGGCGGCACGGCCTTTGTGCGCCGGCTGGTCACGCTGGCCACGGCGCTGCTGCTGGTGGCCACCGTGGTGCCGGTGGCCGCCGCTCCGCTGCTGGTGCGTCTGATGCTCGGCGATGATCCGCAGGTCAACGAGGCGTTGACCACCGCCTTCGCCTACCTGCTGCTGCCGCAGGTCGTCTTCTACGGCCTGTCGTCGGTGTTCATGGCAATCCTGAACAACCGCAACGTGTTCGGTCCCCCGGCGTGGGCGCCGGTGGTCAACAATGCGGTCGCGATCGTGACGCTGGTGGCGTATCTGCTGGTGCCGGGCGAACTCTCGGTCGATCCCGTACAGATGGGCAATACCAAGCTGCTGGTGCTGGGGGTGGGTACCACGCTGGGTGTGGTGGCGCAGGCCGCGGTGCTGCTGGTGGCGATCGGCCGCGAACACGTCAGTCTGCGCCCGCTGTGGGGCATCGACGACCGGCTCAAACGGTTCGGGACGATGGCCGGCGCGATGGTGCTCTACGTGCTGATCAGCCAGATCGGGCTGATCGTCACCAACCAGATCGCCAGTACCGCAGCCGCTTCCGGCCCCGCCATCTACAACTACACCTGGCTGGTGCTGATGCTCCCGTTCGGGATGATCGGGGTGACGGTGCTGACCGTGGTGATGCCGCGGCTGAGCCGCAACGCCGCCGCCGAGGACATTCCCGCGGTGCTGGGCGATCTGTCGCTGGCCACCCGGCTCACGCTGATCACGTTGATCCCGACGGTGGCGTTCATGACGGTCGGTGGTCCGGCCCTTGGCAGCGCCCTGTTCGCCTACGGCAACTTCGGCGACGTGGACGCCGGCTACCTGGGTGCGGCGATCGCCCTGTCGGCGTTCACGTTGATCCCCTATTCGCTGGTGCTGCTGCAGCTGCGGGTCTTCTACGCGCGCGAGCAGCCGTGGACGCCGATCGCGATCATCGTGGTCATCACCGCGGTGAAGATCGCGGCGTCGCTGGTGGCCCCGCACCTGACCGACAACCCCGAGCTCGTCGCGGGCTATCTGGGCCTGGCCAACGGGCTGGGATTTTTGGCCGGCGCGATCCTCGGCTACTACCTGCTGCGGCGCAGCCTGCTGCCCACCGGCGGGCAGCTGGTCGACCTGGCCGTGGTCCGCACCATTCTGGTCACCCTGACCGCCTCCCTGCTGGCCGCGTTGGTCGCACACGTGGCCGACCGGATGCTGGGGCTGTCGACGCTGACCTCGCATGGCGCGATCGGCTCCCTGCTGCGCCTGGCGGTCCTCGCGGCGATGATGCTGCCGATCGTGGCGGTGGTGCTGCTGCGTGCCGGGGTCCCCGAGGCCCAGGCGGCGCTGGCCGCGATTCGGCGCCGTTTCGGCGACGCCCGTGTGCTCGACCAGCCGACCCAGCAGCCGCAGGTCACGTACGCTATCCGCAAGGATTCGTCGGCGCAGCGGGGGCATCCGGCCGCGGGACCTGCCCGAGGCGAGCTTTCGGCGCACGGCGGGAGACCGGCGCACAGCGGGACGACAAGGAAGGGGCCGGCGGTGACCGAGAACCAGTCGGGTAACTCCCCCTCGAGCACTGCTCCGGACGGAGCGAGCCCGCCCCGGCAGGCTGCTGCCGACGACTTCCATCCCGACGTCGCCGCCGCCGACTCCGCGGGGACGATCGCGTTCGACAGCCCCCGCGACCCCGGATCCGAGGATGTCGCGCTGGTCCCCGGCGCCAGCATCGCCGGTGGCCGCTACCGGCTGCTGGTGCCGCACGGCGGCAGCCCCATCCTGCGGTTCTGGCAGGCGCTGGACACCGCCCTGGACCGGCAGGTGGCGCTGACCTTCGTCGATCCGGACGGCACCCTGGTCGACGACCAGCTGCACGAGATCTTGTCCCGAACGCTGCGGCTGAGCCGGATCGAGATGCCGGGCATCGCCCGGGTGCTCGACGTCGTGCACATCGGGGCCGGCGGCTTGGTGGTCGCCGAGTGGATTCGCGGCGGGTCGCTGAGGGAAGTCGCCGACACCGCGCCGTCGCCGATCGGGGCCGCGCGGGCCGTGCAGTCCCTGGCGGCGGCCGCCGCCGCCGCACATGCGGCCGGGGTCGCACTGTCGTTGGATCATCCCAGCCGGGTGCGGGTCAGCATCGAAGGCGACGTGTCGCTGGCGTTCCCGGCGACCCTGCCCGACGCCAGTCCCGGCGACGACGTCCGCGGCATCGGTGCCGCCCTGTACGCCCTGCTGGTCAACCGCTGGCCGCTGCGCGAGTCCGGGGTGCCCAGCGGCCTGCAGCCGGCCCAACGCGACGCGTCCGGTGCACCGCGTGAACCCCACAACGTGGACCCCGACATCCCGTTCCAGATCTCCTCGGCCGCCTTCCACGCGGTGCAATCCGACGGCGGGATACGCAACGCCGCCTCGCTGCTGAACCTGCTGGAACAGGCCACCGCGGTGGCCGACCGCACCGATCTGATCAGCCCGATCGACGAGTCCGCGCCGCCGCCACGGCGCGCCGCCGCCACCGAGGACCCGCAGTTGCGGGACCGGCGTCGGCGCGCGCTGATGGTCGGCATCGGGGTGGGCGCCGTCATCCTGGTGGTGGCCCTGGTGGCCCTGGCATCGGTGCTGAACCGGATCTTCGGGGATGTCGGCGGCGGCTTCGACGAGGACCGCCTCGGACTGAACGGCCCGTCCTCGTCGACGACGTCAACTGAGTCGGCGCCGTCGGGCAGCCTGGTCAAACCGCAGCGCGCGATCGTGTTCTCCCCCGGCGAAGACCCGGACCACCCGAACGACGCCGACAAGGCGATCGACGGAAACCCGGGCACCGTGTGGGCCACCGACACCTACCACGACCCCGTCCCGTTCCCGAACTTCAAAAGCGGGGTGGGGCTGTTGTTGCTGCTGCCCAAACCGACGCAGGTGGGTGCGGTCACCATCGACGTGTCCAGCACCGGGACCAAGGTCGAGATCCGCTCCGCGCCGACGTCGACGCCGGCCACGCTGGAGGACACCACGGCGCTGACCAAGCCGATGGCCCTGCAGCCCGGCCACAACACGATCCGGGTGGACGCCACATCGCCGACGTCGAATCTGCTGGTGTGGATTTCCACGATGGGCACCACCGGCGGCGAAAGCCGCGTCGACGTCTCCGAGATCACGGTTCGGGCCGCCTCTTAGCGCCGCCGCGCGGGTGAAGTGCCCGCCGGCATCCGATTGGCTACTGTCCGGCCATGGGGTGCCACCAAGCCCGCAGTGACAGCGAACTACTGGCCGCCCATGTCGCCGGGGACCGGCGCGCCTTCGAGGAGTTGTTCTCCCGCCACCGGCAGCGTCTGCACCGGGTGGCGCGGCGGACCAGCGCCTGCCCCGAGGACGCCGCGGACGCCGTGCAGGACGCCATGCTGTCGGTACACCGCAACGCGGCGTCGTTTCGCCGGGACGCTGCGGTCAGCAGCTGGCTGCACCGCATCGTGGTCAACGCGTGCCTGGATCGGCGGCGCCGCAACCGGACTCACCCCACCGCCGAACTCAACGACGACGCTGTACCGGTCACCGACCGCACCGCGCAGGTCGATACCGCGGTGCTGGTCCGACAGGCGCTGATGCGGTTGCCGGCCGAGCAGCGGGCCGCGGTGGTGGCCGTGCACATGCAGGGCCGCTCGATCGCCGACGCCGCGCGCGCCCTGGGTGTTGCCGAGGGCACGATCAAGAGCCGCTGCGCGCGGGCCCGGGCGCGGCTGGCGGTGCTGCTGGACACCTCTGCGGAACCGGCCGGCTGTGGATAACGCACACTGAACCGTGATGGACGAAGAGCAGCAGTCGACCGAACGGGCCGGGCCGGCGCACTCGATTCGCCCGCGTACCCGTCCGCGGCGGGTGGCCGCGATCGCCGGGGCCGGCGCGGCGATCGCCGCGATCGGGCTGGGCACCGCCGCCCTGATCAGCGCGCCACCCCCGACGCCGTCGACGCATGAGACGCTGCGGGAGATCACCGTCACCTCCGCAGCCGCGGTCATCCCGCTCTCCGACGCGGACATCCTCGCGCTGCTGGACCGCAGCCCCGACTACGGCGGCGCGCTGGGCGACCCCCAGCGGCTGGCGTCGTGCCTGCGCGGACTGGACTACCCGCCCGACATCCGGGTGCTGGGGGCCCAGCCACTACAGATCCGCGGCCGCGAGGCGGTACTGCTGCTGCTTCCCGGTGACTCGGTCAACACCGTGCTGGCCCTCGCGGTGGCCCCCAACTGCAGTTCTGTCGACACCGGGTTGGTGGCCGACACCTCGGTCCGCCGCCCGTAGCGCTGGCGGTAAAGCGCCGCGGTGGTGTGGATCGCACCGTTGGCGCCCTCGGGAACAGCGCGGCCTAGGCTGACGTTGGTACACGCGGTATCCGCCGCCCGGCACACCCTCGAAAGGCTCCCATGACCGCCGAACCCACCGTTGCAGACCTGATCGTCATCGGATCCGGCCCCGCCGGGTACACCGCGGCCCTCTACGCCGCTCGGGCGCAACTCGCGCCGGTGGTGTTCGAGGGGACATCATTCGGGGGTGCGTTGATGACCACAACCGAGGTGGAGAACTTCCCCGGTTTCCGCGAGGGCATCCAGGGTCCCGAGCTGATGGATCAGATGCGCGAGCAGGCGCTGCGGTTCGGCGCCGACCTGCGCATGGAGGATGTCGAGTCGGTCGAGCTGAGTGGCCCGATCAAGTCGGTGGTGACCGCCGACGGCGAGACCTACCGGGCGCGCGCGGTGATCCTGGCGATGGGTGCCGCGGCGCGCTACCTGCAGGTCCCCGGCGAGCAGGAGTTGCTGGGCAGGGGTGTCAGCTCGTGCGCGACCTGTGATGGCTTCTTCTTCCGCGACCAGGACATCGCGGTGATCGGCGGCGGCGACTCGGCGATGGAGGAAGCCACCTTCTTGACCCGCTTCGCCCGTAGCGTGACGCTGGTGCACCGCCGCGACGAGTTCCGCGCCTCCAAGATCATGCTGGAACGCGCCCGCAGCAACGACAAGATCCGCTTCCTGACCAACCAGGCCGTCGTCGCTGTCGACGGCGACGACGCGGTGGCCGGACTCCGGTTGCGCGACACCAGGACTGGCGAGGAATCCACGCTGGCGGTCACCGGTGTCTTCGTGGCGATCGGTCACGATCCGCGCTCGGAACTGGTGCGGGGGGCACTGGATGTCGACCCGGATGGATACGTCCTGGTGCAGCAGCCCACCACCGCCACCTCGCTGGAAGGCGTGTTCGCCGCCGGCGACCTGGTGGACCGCACCTACCGTCAGGCGGTCACCGCGGCCGGCACCGGGTGTGCGGCGGCGATCGACGCCGAACGTTGGCTGGCCGAAACCGAGAGTGACAGCACCGAATTGACAGGAGCATCGCGATGACTGACACCAACAACTCCGCCACCGTGGCCGTCACCGACGCCTCCTTCGCGTCGGATGTCCTCGCCAGCGATACCCCTGTGCTGGTTGACTTCTGGGCCACCTGGTGCGGACCGTGCAAGATGGTCGCCCCGGTGCTCGAGGAGATCGCCGCCGAGAAGGCCGGCCAGCTCACCGTCGCCAAGATCGACGTCGACGCCAACCCCGAGACCGCGCGAGAATTCCAGGTGTCCGGGATTCCCACGTTGATCCTGTTCAAGGGCGGCCAGCCGGTCACCCGAATCGTGGGAGCCAAGGGCAAGGCGGCGCTGCTGCGCGAACTCGCCGACCACGTCTAACCGGTCCGTCGCGGCCATATCGCGATCACGTCACTATTCGCCTGGTGTTTTTCGAAAATCATCGGGTGTCTGCGACAATGCTGGCAAGCTGACTTGCCACCATCGGCACTGTCTGTGCTGCTCACAACTGTTATCGGAGGGGACTGAGCCTATGCCGCCGAGTCTGCGTCGAGGCGCGGGCGACCCGCTACGTCGCGGTGACCGCAGCGCCGCGGTCATCGAGATCCGCGAGGCGCTGACCGCGCTGGGTCTGGTGGACAGCCCCGATGCAGACCTGACGACCGGCAAGCATGTCGCGCCGGACATGTTCGACGCGGACCTCGACCAGGCGGTGCGCGCGTTCCAGCAGCAGCGTGGCCTGCTGGTCGACGGCATCGTCGGCGCCGCCACCTACCGGGCCCTCAAAGAGGCGTCCTACCGACTCGGCGCCCGCACCCTCAATCACCAGTTCGGTGCGCCGATGTACGGCGACGACGTCGCCACCCTGCAGGCCCGCCTGCAGGACCTCGGCTTCTACACCGGACTGGTCGACGGCTACTTCGGTCTGCAGACCCACAACGCGCTGATGTCGTACCAGCGGGAGTACGGCCTGTACGCCGACGGCATCTGCGGTCCGGAAACGTTGCGCTCCTTGAGTTTCCTGGCATCACGGGTGTCCGGTGGATCTCCGCACGCCATCCGCGAGGAGGAATTGGTGCGCCGGTCCGGGCCGAAGCTGTCCGGCAAGCGCATCATCATCGATCCGGGCCGCGGCGGCTCCGACCACGGCATGATCGCGCACGGTCCGGAAGGGCCGATCAGCGAGGCAGATGTGCTGTGGGACTTGGCCAGTCGCCTCGAGGGCCGGATGACCGCCATCGGGATGGAGACGTTCCTGTCCCGCCCCACCTCCGGCAGCCCCACCGATATCGAACGCGCCGCGACCGCCAACGCCGTCGGCGCCGATCTGATGATCAGCCTGCGCTGCGCGTCGCATTCCAGCCCGGCGGCCAGCGGGGTGGCGTCCTTCCACTTCGGCAATTCGCATGGCTCGGTGTCCACGATCGGCCGCAACCTGTCCGACTTCATCCAACGAGAGATCGTGGCGCGCACCGGCTTACGTGACTGCCGCAGCCACGGCCGGACCTGGGATCTGCTGCGGCTGACCCGGATGCCGACCGTGCAGGTGGACCTCGGCTACATCACCAACCCGCGCGACCGCGACCTGCTGATCACCAGCCAAACCCGCGATGCGATCGCCGAGGGCATGCTGGCGGCGGTCAAACGCCTGTATCTGCTCGGCAAGAACGACCGGCCCACCGGAACTTTCACGTTCGCCGAGTTGCTGGCGCACGAGCTGGCGGTGGAGCAGGCCAGCCGGCTCAGCGGTTCGTAGCCGACGCGCCGGCACCGATCGGCGCCTGCAGCTGCGCGTTCTCCAGCAGCCGTTCCAGCGCCGCTTCCACCTCGGCCTTCCAGCCCAGGCCCTTGTCCAGCTCGAGCCGCAGCCGCGGAAAGTAGCGGTGCGGCGCCACCACGGTGAACCCCACCTCGAGCAGAAAGTCCGCGTCGATCACGCAGTGTTCAACCGAACAGTCTCCCGGAGCCTCCAGTACCCGTTGTAGACCGGGCTCCACGGCCAGCGGGTTCTGCAGCTCGGCGGCTGCCGGCGTCCGACCGAAGGCCTCCAGCGCCCGCACCCCGCGGCGGACCAGATCGTCGACGACGCGCGCGATCAGGCTGTGTCGCAGGTCCTCGGGAGCATGCCCGGAATCCACACCCATCGACGTCAGCAGCACCGCGTCGGCCGATACCGGTCCGGTGGGGAACAGCTGGGCACGCGGCACGGCGCGCGGCGGCGCGTAAAGCACGTATCCCAGACATGCCGGAAGCGGTGGCGGCGCCGTGGCGATCTGCCCGCACGAACCCCACTCCAGCATGACCATCGACAGCCAGGCTTCCTTCTCGAACTCCGGGTCCACCAGGTGGTCATCATCGCCCAGCGTCGCCGGGTCGACCTCCCAGAAGACACAGCGGCGGGCATGCTTCGGCAGCTGATCGAAGGCTTCAAGTAACAGGGGTGTGATTCGGCCGGCCACTAGTCCCCCGGGTCCCGCGGCACCGATTCGAACCGCGCCCACCCACCGGGCGGCACGGGTCGCGGACCGAACAATAGGGGCATCACAATGCTTCTAAGGATAGGGAGTCCGGCGTCCGCGGGCTACCGCTGGACGCGGACTGCCGCGACCCGCGTTCGGCCACCGGGTGGTGAGCGAAATAGCTTGGGCGGCAGCTGTTTTGTTCATTCTAGCGAGATCCGGTGGCGCCGTGGGTCACCGTGGTGTCACAGTGACGTAACTACCGCGTGTGGCCGTATGGGGCCTGATCAGCCGTTTTCGCCACTCATCAGCCCCACGATGCGCTGCAGATCATCGACGGAACCGAACTCGACGACGATCTTGCCCTTGCGCTTCCCGAGGCTCACCGTGACCCGGGTATCGAAGGCCGTCGACAGTCGCTCGGCGACGTCCTGGAGTCCGGGCATCTGAATCGGCTTCCGCCGCGGCGGGGCGGGCGGGCTCACCCCCGCCCGATTGGCGAGAGTGACGGCCTCCTCGGTGGCGCGAACCGACAACCCCTCCGCGACGATGCGGGCGGCCAACTCCTCCTGCGCCTCCGGGCCGGCCTCCAGCGACAGCAGGGCGCGCGCGTGCCCGGCGGACAGGACACCCGCCGCCACCCGGCGCTGCACCGGGATCGGCAACCGCAGCAAGCGGATCATGTTGGAGATCAACGGCCGGGACCGGCCGATGCGCGACGCCAGTTCATCGTGGGTGACGCCGAACTCGTCCAACAGTTGCTGATAGGCGGCCGCCTCTTCAAGGGGGTTCAGCTGAGCCCGATGAATGTTCTCCAGTAGGGCATCCCGCAGGAGGTTCTCCTCCTCGGTCTCCCGAACAATCGCCGGAATCGTCTTCAGGCCCGCTTCCTGGGAGGCGCGCCAGCGCCGCTCCCCCATCACCAACTGGTAGCGCGCGCCATCCAGCGGCCGGACCACGATCGGCTGCATCAACCCGAACTCGCGGATCGAGTGCACGAGTTCGGCCAGTGCCTCGTCGTCGAAGACCTGCCGCGGCTGGCGCGGGTTCGGCTCGATCAGGGCCGGGTCGATCTCCCGGTAGACCGCACCCACGTCGCCGACCGGCGCCGGCGCCGGCCCGCCGAGGACCACATCCGCGGCGGCGTCGCCCATCCGTGGGCCGAGCGGCGAGGATCCGGGCCCGCCGTCCGCGGGGCCGGTCGGAATCAGCGAGGCCAGGCCGCGGCCGAGGCCGCCCTTTCTGCGCGACGGTTGTGTCATCGGTACCGCTCCTTGTCCGTCGCTTCGCTGTGCATCCTCGTCACGCCCTTCCGGCCGGCGGGTGGTCGCGGTCGGCGAGCTCCCGGCTGGCGTCCAGATAGCTCATCGCCCCGCGCGAACCGGGGTCGTAGTCGATGATCGTCATACTGTAACCAGGTGCCTCTGACACCTTGACGCTGCGCGGGATCACCGTCCGCAACACCTTGTCCCCGAAGAACCGGCGGACCTCCTCGGCCACCTGATCCGCCAGCTTGGTACGGCCGTCGTACATCGTCAGCAGCACCGTGGTGACGTCCAGCCGCGGATTGAGGTGCGCCCGGACCATCTCGATGTTGCGCATCAGCTGGGACACCCCCTCCAACGCGTAGTACTCGCACTGGATCGGGATCAAGACCTCCGGGGCCGCCACGAGCGCGTTGATGGTCAGCAGGCCCAGCGACGGCGGGCAGTCGATGAACACGTAGTCGAAGTCGAATTCCGCCAGCTGGTCGAGCGCGTTGCGCAGACGGTTCTCACGGGCCACCATGCTGACCAATTCGATCTCGGCGCCGGCCAGATCGATCGTCGACGGCAGGCAGAACAGCCGCTCGCTGTGCGGGCTTTGCCGCAGCGCCTCCTGCAGCGGGATCTCGCCCAGCAGCACCTCGTAGGACGACGGGGTTCCGGACTGCCGATCGGAGATGCCCAGCGCGGTGCTGGCATTGCCCTGCGGGTCCAGGTCGACCACCAACACCTTGAGCCCCTGCACCGCCAATGCGGCGGCCAGGTTCACCGCCGTCGTGGTTTTGCCAACCCCGCCCTTTTGGTTGGCCACCGTGAACACCCGCCGGTGCCGCGGCCGGGCGAGCTGACCGTGGGTGGTGTGCAGCACCCGCATCGCCCGCTCCGCAGCGGCGCCGATCGGGGTGTCGAATTCCGTCGATGTTTCACGTGAAACATTGGCGGTCTGCGGCGGCCGCGGGCCGCCTCCGTTTCCCGCCTGGGGCGCACTCATCGTGTTCTCCTCGCCGTTCCCGCTCTTCCCCTCAGCGGGGGTCGTTTCCGTTCTCCGCGCCGAGCCACCACCACGGTTGCGGGCGGTGTCAAATAGTTCACGCCACATCTCACCACCCTCACCTCGTCTACGCCCAATGCGATCATCACACGCCGGTGCTCCTCGACTTCCTCGGTCGCCCGGTCGCCTTTGATCGCCAGCATCCGGCCATCGGGCCTCAGCAGCGGCAGGCTCCACTTGGTCAGTTTGTCGAGCCCCGCGACCGCCCGCGACACCACCGCGTCGGCACCGCCGGCCTGCTTGCGCACCGACGGCTCCTCCGCTCGGCCCCGCAGCACCTCGACCTGGAGTCCGAGTTCCTCGACTACCTCGTTGAGGAACGTACTGCGGCGCAGCAGGGGCTCGACGAGCGTCATCTGAAGGTCCGGGCGGGCGATGGCCAGCACCACGCCGGGCAACCCCGCCCCGCTTCCGATGTCGACCACCCGCTCCCCCGGCTCGAGCAGTTCGGCCGCGGCGACGCAGTTCATCAGATGCCGGTCCCAGAGCCGGTCCACTTCCCGGGGACCCAGCAGGCCGCGCTCCACCCCGGCACCGGCGAGCACGCCGGCGTATCGCTGGGCGAGAGCCAGGCGTTCCCCGAAGGCGTCTCCCGCGGCGGGCGGCTCGGCCGCGGGGGTCTGGTTGTCCTGTTTCACGTGAAACATTCCTCCGGTCTTCCGGGGACGCCCCGCATCGCAGGATGAATTACATCCCTGTAAGTACTAGGCCGGCCGGACTACGACGCGGCGCGACGGCTCGGTGCCCTCGCTCTCGCTACGCACGCCCGAGACCGCCGCGACAGCGTCGTGCACGATCTTGCGCTCGAACGGGCTCATCGGCGACAGCCGCTCGTCCTGGCCGCTCTCCTGCACCCGCCGGGCAACCTCGCCGCCGAGGGCGGTCAGGTCCTCGCGCCGGCGACGCCGCCAGCCCGCGACGTCGAGCATCAGCCGGCTGCGCTCGCCGGTCTTCTGGTGCACCGCGAGCCGGGTCAGCTCCTGCAGGGCGTCGAGGGTCTCGCCGTTGCGGCCCACCAACTTGCTCAAGTCCTGGCCGCCGTCGATGCTCACCACCGCGCGGTCGCCTTCGACATCGAGGTCGATGTCGCCGTCGAAGTCCAACAGGTCCAGCAACTCCTCGAGGTAGTCGCCCGCGATCTCGCCCTCGGCAACCAGTCGCTCTTCAAGGTCGGTGCCCTTGTCCTCGGTCGGGCTCTGCACCGCTTCTTCGCGTTCTGTGGTCTCGGCGTCTGTCATCTGTGTCTCCCTTTTTCACCGGCCACCGCCGCCTACCGGGCCGCGGTCACCGTTTCCGTTTCTTGGGTTTGGCACCCGGCCGCGGGGTGCGGTCCGCACCGGGCCGTTGGGCTTCGTTCGGGTCCGGGCCCGACAACTCCACCGCGGTCGAGTCGGCGTCCGCCGGCTTCCCCCCCGGGTTCGTCGCGGAACCGCCGGAACGCTTCGGTGCGCGCTGGGGCTTGGCGCCCGGCGCCGGGGCGTTGGCCGCCCGCCGCCGTATCGCCTCTTCTTTCTTCTCTTCTTCCTCTTTGGCCATCATCCCGAACACGTAGTGCTGCTGGCCGAACGTCCAGATGTTGTTGGAGAACCAGTAGAAGATGATCGCCAGCGGGAGGAACGGTCCACCGACGACGACGCCGAGTGGGAACACGTACAGCGCCAGCTTGTTCATCAACGCCGTCTGCGGGTTGGCGGCGGCTTCCGGACTCTGCCGCGCCACCGATGCCCGGCTGTTGAAGTAGGTGGCGACGCCGGCCAGGATCATCACCGGCACCCCGACCGCGACCACCGCGAGCCGGTTGAATTCGGTGAAGGCATCCAGGCCGGTCGTCTGGATCATGGTGGCGCCGAGCGGTGCACCGAACAGGTTGGCATCCAGGAAGTGCCCGACGTCGGCCGCGGTGAAGAAGTAGTTGCCGTGCTGCCGGTTCTCCTCGATGCTCAGCCCGAGCTGACCCACGCCGTGGCTGGTCCGGTTGAAGGAGCGCAGCACGTGGAACAGCCCGAGGAACACCGGCACCTGCGCCAGCATGGGCAGGCACCCCAGCAACGGGTTGAAGTTGTGCTCGCGTTGCAGCTTCTGCATCTCCAGCGCCATGCGCTGGCGGTCCTTGGCGTACTTCTTCTGCAGCGCCTTGATCTGCGGCTGCAGCTCCTGCATCTGCCGGGTGGTGCGGATCTGCTTGACGAACGGCTTGTAGAGCAGGGCGCGCAGCGAGAACACCAGGAACATCACCGCCAGCACCCAGGTGAAGAAGCTGGACGGTCCTAGTACGGCGCCGAATGCCTTGTACCACAACCACATAATCCCCGATACCGGGTAGTAGAAGTAGTCCAGACTGAATGGGTCAAAGGACAACGAACTCACTCTCCCCTCGCTTCGCGGGCTCGGCCGCACATCGAACCCGCTCGGGCACGGGGTCCCATCCGCCGTGGTGCCAGGGCCCGCACTTGGCGAGCCGCACAACAGACAACCAGCTCCCTCGGATCAGTCCGTACTCCCCCAACGCCTCCACCGCATACTGGCTACACGTCGGGGCAAATCGGCAGCTCGGCAAACGCAGCGGCGAGATCATGTGACGGTACAGCTGGATCACGAAGATCAGCGCGCGTACCTGCGCGGTCCGCCAACCCCGACCCTTGCTCACCGGGCCGCGTCCTTGGCCCGGTGGCCGTTGTCGATGCGCCGCAGCCCGGTCCGCAGCTGTTGCTCCAACCGCGCGGACGCCGCGTGGCGGCAGGTGGGCCGCGCCCGGATCACCACCTGCTGGTCGGGGTCCAGTTCGGAGAGCACCGACCGGCTCACGTGCCGCAGCCGGCGCGCGACGCGATGGCGCTCGACGGCGGAACCAACGGATTTGGCCACGATGAAGCCCACCCGGGGTCCCTCGGGTAGGTCGCTGTCTGCACAGCGGCGAGAGTGGATCACGATATCGGGTTGCGCGGTCCGGACTCCGTGCTTGACCGTCGCACTGAATTCCGTTGACCGACGCATCCGGTTACGCGCGGGAAGCACCGCGTTGGTATCCGGATCAGGCGGTCAGCGACTGACGGCCCTTACGACGCCGGCCCGAGACGATCGCGCGCCCGGCACGGGTCCGCATCCGCAGCCGAAAGCCGTGCACCCGCGCCCGGCGCCGGTTGTTCGGCTGGTAGGTCCGCTTCCCCTTGGCCACGGCACACTCTCCTCAATGCTTCTAGCATCGCTTAGCAGTAAACTCTGCGTCTTGCTGGTGACCGACGCGGTCCCCGGCTGCTACACCGGGTCGCTGTCGTATCGCCGACGTTCGGGCGACTGTTCGAGGGTACTGATGGGAGTTCACCCGGTCAAACCTCGTCCGCCCGCACCACCAGACTGCAACCACTCCGCAACTTTCGTCACAGCCGTCACGACCCGGCAGCGACACGCCGGGGAACCGTCCACAATGTTCGCGAAACGATTGGTTCCCCGCACCAAAAGCTGTTAGCTTCTGCCAATGCCGTTTCGGATCGGAACGGCGCCCGGAAACGCTGCGAGGATGGCGAACAGGCTCACTGCCCAGATGGCCCAGGCGGGTTGTCTCGAGCGCCGACTCCACACACGGTGGCCCCGCGGTCACGACACCAGGACATCCGTCCTGTCCACACCTGTGGATAACTGTGTGGACAGTTCGTCCTCCCTTACAGCCGGTCACGTCGCGAAGCAGGGGGGTTTTGTCGTTGACCGATGACCCCGGCTCCGATTTTCCGGTGGTATGGGACGCCGTCGTCACCGAACTCAACGGCGGCATCACACCCCAGCAACGGGCCTGGTTAAACCTCGTTCAGCCGCTGACCATCGTCGAGGGTTTCGCGCTGCTGTCGGTGCCCAGCAGCTTCGTGCAGTCCGAGATCGACCGCCACCTGCGGCTACCGATCACCGACGCACTGAGTCGGCGGCTGGGTCAGCAGATCGAGCTCGGTGTGCGCATCGCGCCCGCCTCCGCCCCGAACGACGCCGACGAGGCGACCGCCGACGAATCCGGTCTCGACATCGATGACGCCGACGAGGACATGCCCGTCCCGGCCAACGCCGGCGACAGCTGGCCGAACTACTTCACCGAGCGGCCCGCCAGCACCGACACCTCCGATCCCAGCGACATCAGCCTCAACCGCCGCTACACGTTCGACACGTTCGTCATCGGCGCCTCCAACCGGTTCGCGCACGCGGCCGCCCTGGCCATCGCCGAGGCCCCCGCCCGCGCCTACAACCCGCTGTTCATCTGGGGTGAGTCCGGGCTGGGTAAGACACACCTGCTGCACGCGGCCGGCAATTACACCCAGCGCCTGTTCCCGGGGATGCGGGTGAAGTACGTGTCGACCGAGGAATTCACCAACGACTTCATCAACTCGCTGCGTGATGACCGCAAGGTCGCGTTCAAGCGCAGCTATCGCGACGTCGACGTGCTGCTGGTCGATGACATCCAATTCATCGAGGGCAAGGAAGGTATCCAGGAAGAGTTCTTCCATACCTTCAACACCCTGCACAACGCCAACAAGCAGATCGTCATCTCCTCCGACCGGCCGCCCAAACAGCTGGCCACCCTCGAAGACCGGCTGCGAACCCGGTTCGAGTGGGGGCTGATCACCGACGTCCAGCCGCCGGACCTGGAAACCCGCATCGCGATTCTGCGTAAGAAGGCCCAGGTCGAACGGCTCGACGTTCCCGGCGACGTTCTGGAGTTGATCGCCAGCAGCATCGATCGCAACATCCGCGAACTCGAAGGCGCCCTCATCCGGGTCACCGCGTTCGCGTCGTTGAACAAGACCCCGATCGACAAGGCACTGGCTGAGATCGTGTTGCGGGATCTGATCGCTGATGCCAGCACGATCCAGATCAGCACGGCCAACATCATGGCCGCCATCGCGGAGTACTTCGAGATCACCGTCGAGGAACTCCGCGGTCCCGGTAAGACCCGCGCACTGGCCCAGGCCCGCCAGATCGCGATGTATCTGTGTCGTGAGCTCACCGATCTGTCCCTGCCGAAGATCGGTCAAGCCTTCGGCCGCGACCACACCACGGTGATGTACGCCGAACGCAAAATCCGCGGCGAGATGGCTCAGCGCCGCGACATCTTCGATCAAGTCAAGGAACTCACCACGCGCATCCGGCAACGCGCCAAGCGCTGATTCCGCTCTGTCCTAAGCGCGTCGTTCCCGGTTTTGCGCGGCGTCGGCCGAAAATCTTCAAAAACTTCTCACACTTGCGTATCACTAGTCACAAGCCTCGGCTGTGCACAGTGCTGTGCAGAACATTCATGATCGTTCCGGGCATTGCGCTCCCCCGGTGCACAGACGATGCCCCGTCCCCAGCCCGCCACCACCGCGCCCGTCGGTACTCAGCGACCATGCACACACCGCCACGCCGTTCAGCCAGCACCGATGCCATGTTGTCCCCAGATTGCACAGCCCTTAATACTGTTACTGATATCTCTCCCTCGAATGTTCTTCAGAACACAACCGTTGGGGAGCGCCTGATCCACACCGATCCCTCCGGGCTCTGCAGACCCCGACCCCGTCCCCAGCCGGGGCAATCGATTAGCTTTCAACTTGCCGTCGAAGGCTCTACGGTTGTCTCTCAAGTGCCTGTCACGGGGTGTCCCCCGTTTGCGGCCAGAATGAGCTGTCGGGTCTGTCAGGACAGAAGGGACGCAGGGACGCTATGGATGTGGCGACTACCGCAGTCGGTGTGACCGACCTGAAGTTTCGGTTGGCACGGGAGGACTTCGCCGACGCGGTGGCCTGGGTAGCCAGGAACCTGCCGAGCAAGCCACTGCAACCGGTGCTGGCCGGCGTGCTGCTGACCGGCTCCGACGAGGGCCTGACGGTCTCCGGATTCGACTACGAAGTTTCCGCCCAGGTCCGTGTGGCCGCTGAAATCGCTTCTCCGGGAAGCGTTTTGGTATCCGGTCGGCTGCTATCCGAGATCACCCGGGCGTTGCCGGCCAAGCCGGTGGAGGTGAGCGCCGAGGGCACCCGGGTCTCGTTGACCTGCGGCAGCGCCCGATTCTCGTTGCCGACGATGGCGGTGGAGGACTACCCCACGTTGCCGTCGCTGCCGGAGGAAACCGGGGTTGTTCCCGCCGACGTGTTCGCCGAGGCGATTGCGCAGGTCGCGGTGGCGGCCGGCAAAGACGACACTTTGCCGATGCTGACCGGGATGCGGGTGGAGATTTCCGGCGATCGAGTGGTGCTGGCTGCCACTGACCGATTCCGGCTGGCGGTCCGGGAGTTGACCTGGTCGGCGAGCGCGACCATCGACACCGCGGTGTTGCCGCCGGCCAAGACCATGGCCGAGATCGCCAAGACGTGGGGTGGCGGTGGGGGCGACATCCATCTGTTCCTGGGCACCGGGGCCTCCGGTGAGCAGGAACGGCTGATGGGTGTCAGCGGTCAGGGCAAGCGCAGCACCACCGCGCTGATCGACGCGGAGTTCCCGAAATATCGTCAGCTGCTGCCGACCGAGCACACCGCGGTCGCCGAGATGGATGTCGCCGAGCTGACCGAGGCGATCAAGCGTGTGGCGTTGGTCGCCGACCGTGGCGCCCAGGTCCGAATGGAGTTGGGTGACGGCGTGCTGCGCCTCTCGGCCGGCGCCGACGATGTGGGCCGCGCCGAAGAGGATCTCGAGGTCAACTTCGCCGGCGAGCCGCTGACCATCGCGTTCAATCCGACGTATCTGACCGACGGGCTCGGTTCGTTGCACACGTCGCGGGTCTCGTTCGGATTCACCAATCCGAAACGGCCCGCGGTGCTGCGGCCGGTCTTCGAGGGTGAGTCGGCGCCGCAGGGCCCGGGTCCGTTCCCGGCCGAGAACTCCGAATACGTGTACCTGCTGATGCCGGTCCGGCTGCCTGGATAACGCTGGGACGAGGATTCACATTGTTCGTCCGCCACCTGGGGTTGAGTGACTTCCGCTCGTGGCCGACCGCGGACGTCGACCTCGAGCCGGGCCGAACCGTTTTCGTCGGCCCCAACGGTTACGGGAAGACGAATCTGGTTGAAGCCCTGTGGTATTCGTCGACCCTCGGCTCACATCGAGTCGCCTCGACGGCACCGCTGATCCGGGCCGGCGCCGAGCGCGCGGTGGTCTCGACGATCATCGTCAACGAGGGCCGTGAATTGGCCGTCGACCTCGAGGTCGCGGTCGGCCGGGCCAACAAGGCGCGGCTGAACCGCTCCCCGGTCCGCAGCCCCCGCGAAGTCATCGGGGTGTTGCGTGCGGTGCTGTTCGCGCCCGAGGACCTGGCATTGGTGCGCGGAGATCCCTCCGAGCGACGGCGCTACCTCGACGAATTGGCAACCATCCGGCGTCCCCGGATCGCCGGGGTGCGAACCGATTACGACAAGGCACTGCGCCAACGAACCGCCCTGCTCAAATCGGCGGCGGGCGCACTTCACCGTGGTGAGCGCAATGTGCTCGACACGCTGGAGGTCTGGGACGCCCAGTTGGCAACCCACGGGGCGGAGCTGACGGCCGCGCGCATCGACCTGGTCAACCAGTTGGCGCCGGAGGTGGAGAAGGCCTACCAGCTGCTGGCGCCGGCGTCGCGGCCTGCGGCGATCGAATACCGGCCGAGCGTCGACGGCGTTTCGGGTGCCCATGACCCGGTGTCGTTGGAGTCCGCGCTGCTCGATGCCCTGGCCCAGCGCCGGCGCGCGGAGATCGAACGTGGCGTCTGCTTGGTCGGTCCGCACCGTGACGACCTGGAACTGCGACTCGGTGATGCGCCGGCGAAAGGGTTTGCCAGCCACGGTGAATCATGGTCGATGGCGTTGTCGCTGCGGCTGGCCGCCTACGAGCTGCTGCGCGCCGAGGGGCCCGAGCCGGTGCTGCTGCTCGATGACGTGTTCGCCGAGCTCGACAGCGCGCGCCGGCGGGCGTTGGCCGGGGTGGCGGTCTCCGCCGAACAAGTATTGGTGACGGCCGCGGTGGTCGACGATGTCCCGCAGGATTGGGACGCCAGACAGATCAACATCGCGCTGCGGGAGGACGAGGCCGGACGCATGTCGGTGGTGGCAACGTGAACGACGACGACGCGATGGATCTGGTGCGACGCACCCTGGAGGAGGCGCGCGGCGCGGCCCGCGTCCAAGGCAAGGATGTCGGCCGCGGCCGCAGCACGCCACTGCCGCGGCGGGCGGCAACCCCGGCGGGTCGCCGCCGCCGCTGGTCGGGACCCGGACCGGACTCCCGGGATCCACAGCCGCTCAGCGCCGCCACCCGCGATCTCGCCAAAGCGCGGGGCTGGTCGCCGCGGGTCGCCGAAGGCGCGGTGTTCGCCCAGTGGCCGACCGTGGTCGGCGCCCAGATCGCCGATCACGCCAACCCGGTCCAGCTGCGCGAAGGGGTGCTGACCGTGGCGGCCGAATCCACCGCCTGGGCGACCCAGCTGCGCCTGGTCCAGGCCCAACTGCTGGCTAAGATCGCCGCGGGCGTCGGGGACGGTGTCGTGACCGCCCTGAAGATCACCGGCCCGTCGGCACCGTCCTGGCGTAAAGGACCACGCCATATCGCCGGTCGCGGACCCCGCGACACCTACGGATAGCGGATTTTCGGGCGACCCGCTCAGAGCCGTCAGGACGATCAAATCGCGTTCGTCGAGCGTCGGGACGCACCGGTTATCAAGATATCGAGCGCACAGCGCGAATAGCTGTGTAGAAACGCCCCCACAGCATCGGTGCCAGCGCTCATTACCGGTAGACTGACGGAGACGACTTGCTGCGGTGATTGGACCGCTCGCACGCGACCCCCAAGGAGAGCTTTCCGATCGTGGCTGCCTCGAAGAAGAAACCACAGCAAGAATACGGCGCACAGTCCATCACCATCCTCGAGGGGCTCGAGGCCGTCCGCAAACGCCCCGGCATGTATATCGGCTCCACCGGGGAGCGCGGTCTGCATCACCTGGTGTGGGAGGTCGTCGACAACGCCGTGGACGAGGCGATGGCCGGATATGCGACCACCGTGGACGTCAAACTGCTGGCCGACGGCGGTGTGCAGGTCCGCGACGACGGCCGCGGCATCCCGGTCGAGATGCACGCCTCCGGGATCCCCACCGTCGACGTCGTCATGACCCAGCTGCACGCCGGCGGCAAATTCGACTCGGACGCCTACGCCGTCTCCGGCGGACTGCACGGCGTCGGCGTCTCGGTGGTCAACGCGCTGTCCACTCGGCTGGAGGTGGAGATCTCCGTCAGCGGACACGAGTGGACCCAGTTCTACGACCGTTCGGTGCCCGGCACCCTCAAGCAGGGCGGGGCCACCCAGAAGACCGGAACTACGGTTCGATTCTGGGCCGACCCCGACATCTTCGAAACCACCACCTACGACTTCGAGACAGTCGCGCGGCGGCTGCAGGAGATGGCGTTCCTCAACAAGGGTCTGACCATCAACCTGACCGACGAACGCGTCAGCCAGGACGAGGTCGTCGACGAGGTCGTCAGCGACGTCGCCGAGGCACCCAAATCCGCTGAGGAGCAGGCCGCCGAATCCGTTGCGCCGCATAAGGTCAAGCACCGGACGTTCCACTATCCGGGCGGGCTGGTCGACTACGTCAAGCACATCAACCGGACCAAGAACGCCATCCACAGCAGCATCGTCGACTTCTCCGGTAAGGGCACCGGCCATGAGGTCGAGATCGCCATGCAGTGGAACGCCGGTTACTCCGAATCGGTGCACACCTTCGCCAACACCATCAACACCCACGAAGGCGGCACCCATGAGGAGGGCTTCCGTGCGGCGTTGACGACCGTGGTCAACAAGTACGCAAAAGACAAGAAACTGCTCAAGGACAAAGACCCCAACCTGACCGGCGACGACATCCGCGAGGGCCTGGCGGCGGTCATCTCGGTGAAGGTCAGCGAGCCGCAATTCGAGGGTCAGACCAAGACCAAGCTCGGTAATACCGAGGTCAAATCCTTTGTGCAGAAGGTCTGCAACGAGCAGCTGGCGCACTGGTTCGAAGCCAACCCCGCCGACGCCAAGACCGTCGTGAACAAGGCGGTCTCCTCCGCGCAGGCCCGCATCGCCGCACGCAAGGCGCGAGAGTTGGTGCGCCGCAAGAGCGCGACCGATCTGGGCGGGCTGCCCGGCAAGCTGGCCGACTGCCGTTCCACCGACCCGAGCCGCTCGGAGTTGTATGTGGTGGAGGGTGATTCGGCCGGGGGTTCGGCGAAGAGCGGCCGTGACTCGATGTTCCAGGCGATCCTGCCGCTGCGCGGCAAGATCATCAACGTCGAGAAGGCTCGCATCGACCGGGTGCTGAAGAACACCGAAGTCCAGGCCATCATCACCGCGCTGGGCACCGGAATCCATGACGAGTTCGATATTTCCAAGCTGCGGTATCACAAGATCGTGCTGATGGCCGACGCCGACGTTGACGGCCAGCATATTTCGACGCTGCTGCTGACGTTGCTGTTCCGGTTCATGCGGCCGCTGATCGAGCACGGGCACGTGTTCCTGGCGCAGCCGCCGCTGTACAAGTTGAAGTGGCAGCGCGGGACCGACCCCGAATTCGCCTATTCCGACCGGGAACGCGACGGTCTGCTGGAGGCGGGCAAGGCCGCCGGCAAGAAGATCAACATGGACGACGGCATCCAGCGCTACAAAGGTCTGGGCGAGATGGACGCCAAGGAGCTGTGGGAAACCACGATGGACCCGTCGGTTCGGGTCCTGCGGCAGGTCACCCTCGACGACGCGGCCGCCGCCGATGAGCTGTTCTCCATCCTGATGGGCGAGGACGTCGAGGCTCGGCGCAGCTTTATCACCCGTAACGCCAAGGACGTTCGCTTCCTGGACGTTTAGCGATTGCGCACTGACGAACTGACGTAGAGACGAACGAGGAGCAGATGACCGACACCACGCTGCCGCCCGGCGACGACTCTGTCGACCGGATCGAGCCGGTAGACATCCAGCAGGAGATGCAGCGCAGCTACATCGACTACGCGATGAGCGTGATCGTGGGCCGCGCGCTACCGGAGGTGCGCGACGGCCTCAAGCCGGTACACCGCCGGGTGCTCTACGCGATGTTCGATTCCGGGTTCCGGCCCGACCGCAGCCACGCCAAGTCGGCCCGTTCGGTGGCCGAGACCATGGGTAACTACCACCCGCACGGCGATGCGTCGATCTACGACACCCTGGTCCGGATGGCGCAGCCGTGGTCGCTGCGTTACCCGCTGGTCGACGGCCAGGGCAACTTCGGTTCACCGGGCAACGACCCGGCGGCCGCGATGCGGTACACCGAGGCGCGGCTGACGCCGCTGGCGATGGAGATGCTGCGCGAAATCGACGAAGAGACAGTCGATTTCACACCGAACTATGACGGCCGGGTGCAAGAGCCGACGGTGCTGCCGAGCCGGTTCCCGAACCTGCTGGCCAACGGTTCGGGCGGCATCGCGGTCGGCATGGCGACCAACATCCCGCCGCACAACCTGCGTGAGCTCGCCGAAGCGGTGTTCTGGTGCCTGGAGAACTTCGACGCCGACGAAGAAGCGACGCTGGCCGCGGTGATGGAAAGGGTCAAGGGCCCCGACTTCCCCACCTCCGGTCTGATCGTCGGCTCGCAGGGTATCCACGACGCCTACACCACCGGCCGCGGCTCGGTCCGGATGCGCGGCGTCGTCGAGATCGAGGAGGACTCGCGGGGACGCACCTCGTTGGTCATCACCGAGTTGCCGTATCAGGTCAACCACGACAACTTCATCACCTCGATCGCCGAGCAGGTCCGCGACGGCAAGCTGGCCGGCATCTCCAATGTCGAAGACCAGAGCAGTGATCGGGTCGGGCTGCGCATCGTCGTCGACATCAAGCGCGACGCCGTGGCCAAGGTGGTGCTGAACAACCTCTACAAGCACACCCAGCTGCAGACCAGCTTCGGCGCCAACATGCTGTCGATCGTCGACGGGGTGCCGCGCACGCTGCGCCTGGACCAGATGATCCGGCACTACGTCGATCACCAACTCGACGTGATCGTGCGGCGCACCACCTACCGGCTGCGAAAAGCCAACGAGCGGGCCCACATTCTGCGCGGTCTGGTCAAGGCACTCGACGCGCTGGACGAGGTCATCGCATTGATCCGGGCGTCGGCGACCGTCGACGTCGCCCGGCAAGGCCTGATCGAGCTACTGGATATCGACGAAATTCAGGCGCAAGCGATTCTGGACATGCAGCTGCGCCGGCTGGCGGCACTGGAACGTCAGAAGATCATCGACGACCTGGCCAAGATCGAAGCCGAAATCGCTGATCTGGAAGACATTCTGGCCAAGCCGGAGCGGCAACGGGCCATCGTCCGCGACGAGCTGGCAGAGATCGTCGAGAAGCACGGCGACGACCGGCGCACCCGGATCATCGCCGCCGACGGCGACGTCAGCGACGAAGATCTGATCGCTCGCGAAGACGTCGTCGTGACGATCACCGAAACCGGCTACGCCAAACGCACCAAGACCGACCTGTACCGCAGTCAGAAGCGCGGAGGCAAGGGTGTGCAGGGCGCAGGGCTCAAGCAGGACGACATCGTCGCGCACTTCTTCGTCTGCTCGACCCACGACTGGATCCTGTTCTTCACCACCCAGGGGCGGGTGTACCGGGCCAAGGCCTACGACCTGCCGGAGGCACAGCGGACCGCGCGCGGTCAGCACGTCGCCAACCTGCTCGCCTTCCAGCCCGAGGAGCGGATCGCCCAGGTCATCCAGATCAAGAGCTACGAGGATGCGCCGTATCTGGTGCTGGCCACCCGCAACGGGCTGGTGAAGAAGTCCAAGCTGACCGACTTCGACTCCAACCGGTCCGGCGGCATCGTGGCGATCAACCTGCGCGACGGCGACGAACTGGTCGGTGCCGTGCTGTGCTCGGCGGAAGAGGACCTGCTGCTGGTGTCGGCCAACGGGCAGTCGATCCGGTTCTCGGCGACCGATGAGGCGCTGCGGCCGATGGGCCGCGCCACCTCCGGGGTGCAGGGGATGCGGTTCAACGCCGAGGACCGGCTGCTGTCGCTCAACGTGGTCCGGGAAGGCACCTATCTGCTGGTCGCGACGTCCGGTGGGTACGCCAAGCGGACCGCGATCGAGGAGTACACGGTGCAGGGCCGCGGCGGCAAGGGCATCCTGACCATCCAGTACGACAACCGGCGCGGCAGCCTGGTCGGGGCGCTCATCGTCGACGACGACAGCGAGCTCTACGCCATCACCTCCGGCGGCGGCGTGATCCGCACGGCGGCGCGCCAGGTGCGCAAGGCCGGACGCCAGACCAAGGGGGTGCGGTTGATGAACCTGGGCGAGGGCGACACACTGATAGCCATCGCGCGCAACGCCGAGGAAAGCGGAGACGCCGACGAGGTGGACGCCGCATCGGATGAGGCGTGACGCTGAGCAGGTAGTGAGGAGCCCTGGGTGACTACACCGAACGAGCCGGGCGACGGCGTCGGCAACGGGAAGGCGTCGGGCGGGACCGGCGCCACCCCGCGGCCCAAGCCCCGCACCGGCACCGGCGAGGCGGCGACCTGGCACGGCGGCACTCCCCCGCCACGGCAGGCGCCGGCGCGCCCCAGCGGTTCCGAGGCCCGGACCAGCAGGATCATCTCCGGAACGGCCGCGCCCGGCGCCAAGGAGGCCGCCGCCAAGGCAGAGGCCGAGGCAGCGCAGCAGAGCGACGCCTACGCCAGCGAGCTGCCGGACCTGTCCGGCCCGTCACGCCGTTCGGCACGCACCGCCGCCGCGGAGACCAAGACCGCTCCCCCCGCCCGGCGCACCCAGGTCAGCAGCCGGTCGCGGGGCCCGGTGCGGGCCAGCATGCAGATCCGCCGGATCGACCCGTGGAGCACGCTGAAGGTGTCGCTGATCTTGTCGGTGGCGCTGTTCTTCGTCTGGATGATCGCGGTGGCGTTCCTCTACGTGGTGCTGGGCAGCATGGGCGTGTGGAGCAAGCTCAACAGCAACGTCGGTGACCTGCTGAACAACGCCAGCGGCGGCGCCGAGCTGGTGTCCACCAGCTCCATCTTCGGCGGGGCGATCCTGATCGGGCTGGTGAACATCGTGGTGCTGACCGCGATGGCCACCGTCGGCGCCCTGATCTACAACCTGACCACCGACCTGATCGGTGGTGTGGAAGTGACGTTGGCCGACCGCGACTGAGCGCGTTTGGGTCGCTGAGGCCCGGTGCGGTAATCTCGTCGCTCGGTCGTATGTATGTGCGGGCCTATAGCTCAGGCGGTTAGAGCGCTTCGCTGATAACGAAGAGGTCGGAGGTTCGAGTCCTCCTAGGCCCACAATGCCGGCGGTGTCGGCAGCCCGGATCGGGTGGGGGTGCTGGTGAAGCGACTGGCGGTGCTGGTGACGCTGGTCGCGATCGCCGTCGCGATCGCACGATCGAGGGGCCGGGTCGAGGTTTGGCACACGGCAGCGGACTCGGGGCCTTAGCTCAGTTGGTAGAGCACCGCCTTTGCAAGGCGGGTGTCAGGGGTTCGATTCCCCTAGGCTCCACAAATGTGATGAGCGCGGTATCCGGGCTCTTGACTGAAAACGACCGCCCAGCTGACACACGGCCCCGGAATCCGGGGGGTTGCGCCGCTGGGCGGTCGTTTTCAGCCGGTACCCCGGGTAGCAGCCCTACGGCTGGGGATGGATATCCACACTGGGCGGCAGCGGCGAGGGCTCCTGTGCCCGTTTGGTGCGGCGGATGACCGAGAACGCCACCGCCCCGGTGGCGAGCACCCCGACGGCGACGCTGGCGATCAGCAGGGGCCGCCGGCTGCGGCCCTGTGAGCGGCGGGCCTCCTGCATCGCCTGCGGCAGCCCGGCGACGACTTCCTGGGCGGCGGCGAACTCGGCGGCCAGAGCGTCCGGGGCGGCCGCGAGCTCACGGGCCAGCCGGCTTTCCCGGTAGCGGCGGCGCACGCCGGCCGCACCGGCGGACGCGGTATGGGCGCCCAGCCCGAGCACACCGCGCGTGACGTCCACCGGCCCGACCGCGGTGTAGGTCAAGCCACGGGTCAGTCGTTCCCGCGGTGTCAACCGGGACTCCGTCTTCTGCCTCATCTCCGCCCTTCCTGCCGATCTGCGCCTGTGTGCCCAGCCTGCCATCTCCACGATCATCGTGCGGCAAGAGTGACGATCGGGTGCCCGCGCTCCCCCACCGCCGACCGGATGGCAGACTGTCATCCCGTGACCACGAGCCCCATTCAGACCGCCACCGCCACCCTGCACACCAACCGCGGCGACATCAAGATCGCGCTGTTCGGCAACCACGCCCCCAAGACCGTCGGCAACTTCGTCGGCTTGGCGCAGGGCACCAAGGACTATTCGACCGCCAACGCCTCCGGCGGCTCCTCGGGCCCGTTCTACGACGGCGCCGTGTTCCACCGCGTGATCAACGGCTTCATGATCCAGGGCGGCGACCCGACCGGCACCGGTCGCGGCGGCCCGGGCTACAAGTTCGCCGACGAGTTCCACCCGGAGCTGGTATTCGACAAGCCCTACCTGCTGGCCATGGCCAACGCCGGCCCCGGCACCAACGGGTCGCAGTTCTTCATCACGGTCGGCCCGACGCCGCACCTCAACCGCAAGCACACCATCTTCGGCGAGGTCGTCGACCCGGCCTCGCAGCAGGTTGTGGACGCCATCGCGACCACCGCCACCGATGGCGCCGACCGGCCCACCGACCCGGTGGTGATCGAGTCCATCACCATCGCCTGACCCTAGACACCCCGCGAGCAGACGCGAAAGTGCCCTAAACCGCTGGTTTTAGGGCACTTTCACGTCTGCTCGCGCCACAGGGTGAGCGCGTCGAGCACGTCCACCGGATCGGTCCCTAGATCCCAGCGGGACAGGATGATCAACCGGTCGTCGGTCGTCTCGATCTCCAGCAGCCGCATGGTGCGCCCGATCCGGCGGAACTCGGTGATCCGAATCCGGGCGATGTCGGCCCGTCCCAGCACCTGATCCCGCAGCCAGCCGCGGATCGCCAAACCGTCCTCGGTGATTGCCAGCTTGGGCCGCGCGCGCCACGAGACGGCGGCGAACACCAGCAAACCAAACCCGGCCAGGCCACCCAAGAAGCGACCGGGCGGGTCTGTGACCAGCATCACAGCGGCTCCGGCCACCGCCAGACCCACCACAGCGCAAACAAAAATGCCGCTGGAACGGGGCGCCCACTGTGTTTGCTGCATTGAATTCTTAGCCGCTCTACCTTCACCGATGGAGTTATCCACAGGCGCTATCAACAATGGGGATGAATCACACGCGTGTGATTGTGCAACTGCTTGGTTGGCCGCTTGGCCGGACGACCGACATCCACCAACACCGCAGTCGGCTCAGCGCCAGCGCATTGTCAGCAGCAGACCCGAGATCATGAAGGCAAACGCGATGGCGTAGTTCCAGGGACCGAGCTCGGCCATCCAGGTCAGCGCGGCGGGAGCATCCAGACCGGTGGCCGCCAACTGGTAGACCATCAGCCACAGCAGCCCGATCAGCATCAGGCCGCAGAAGAATGCCACAAACCAGACGCTGGACGGACCGGCCTTCACTTTGACCGGTGTCCGGCTCACCTGGCTGGGGGTGAAACTGGACTTCTTGCGTACCTTGGACTTGGGCATCGATACCTCAGGACAGTGCGGGCATAGTTCGGATACGAGGTTAACCCAGCACGGTCCAGATCAGGGAATGGAGAGCCGGTGGACACGAGCGCGCGGCGTTGGCGCTACGGCGTCCCGGTGGTGTGCCTGCTGGCCGGACTGCTGCTCGGCGCCACCCACGGGGTCTCCGGGGGCTCGGAGATCCGGCGCAGCGACGCGCCGCGGCTGGTCGACCTGGTCCGCGAGACCCAGACCGCCGTGGACACCCTCATTGTCGAGCGCAACGCGTTGGCCGGCGGCGTGGACTCCACCCACGGCCGCGGCGGCAGCACCGCCCTGGCGGCGATGCAGAGCCGCACCGCGGAGCTGGCCGCCGACGCCGGGCTGACTCCGGTGCACGGGCCCGGCCTGGTGATCAGCCTGACCGACGCGCAGCGCGACGCCAACGGCCGCTTCCCCCGCGACGCCTCCCCCGACGACCTGGTGGTCCACCAGCAGGACATCCAGGCGGTACTCAACGCGGTGTGGAGCGCGGGTGCGGAGGCCGTCCAGATGCAGGATCAGCGGATCATCGCCACGTCGGCGCCCCGCTGCATCGGGAACACGCTGCTGCTCAACGGCCGCACCTACAGCCCGCCCTACGTCATCACCGCGATCGGCGACGCGACGGCGATGCAGGACGCCCTGGAGAACGCCCCGCTGCTCACCCTCTACAAGCAGTACGTGGTGCGCTTCGGGCTCGGCTACACCGAGGAGGTCTCCCCCGACGTGCAGGTCGCCGGGTCCCCGGTGGCAGCGCGCATGCAGTTCGCCGTGCCCGCGGGACCTCTCCCGTACTGAGCTAGCCTGTGACGATGCAGGTCTTGGTCGTCGACAACTACGACAGCTTCGTGTTCAACCTGGTGCAATACCTGGGGCAACTCGGTGTCGAGGCGACGGTGTGGCGCAACGACGACGCGCGGCTGGCCGACCCGGCCGCGGCCGTCGCCGAATTCGACGGGGTCCTGCTGAGCCCGGGTCCGGGCACACCCGAACGTGCCGGCGCCTCGATCGGCGTGGTCCGGGCCTGCGCGGCGTCGGGCACCCCGCTGCTTGGGGTCTGCCTGGGACACCAGGCGATCGGGGTGGCGTTCGGTGCCGTGGTGGACCGCGCGCCCGAACTGCTGCACGGCAAAACCAGCACCGTGTTCCACACGGATAAGGGTGTGCTGCAAGGACTTCCGGATCCCTTCACGGCGACCCGCTATCACTCGCTGACCATCATGCCGGACACGTTGCCCGACGTGCTGGAGGTCACCGCCCGCACCAGCGGCGGCGTGATCATGGCTGTGCGGCACCAGACGTCGCCGATCCACGGCGTGCAGTTCCATCCCGAATCCATCCTGACCGAGGGTGGACACCGGATGTTGGCGAACTGGCTGGCCGACTGCGGGCAGCCACGCGACGAGACGCTGGTGAAAAAGCTCGAGGACGAGGTGGCCGGGGCGGTGCGCCGGGCGACCCAGGCGCCGGTGGCTACTGACCGAACGTCAGCGTGACGTTGGCGTTGAGGTTGGTGCCCTCCCCCGCCGACGGGCTCTGCGCGACCACCTTGTTGTGATTGGACCCGCCGGCATCCACATCGGCTCCCTTGTCGAGCTGACCGGTCCAGCCCAACGCGCGTAGCCGCGGTTCCGCGTCGGTCCAGAACATGCCGCGCACGTCGGGCATGACGAACTGGTTGCCCTTGGACACCTGCAGTTCGATCACGGTGTCCACCGACTGGGTCTCCCCCGCGGCCGGCATCGTTCCAAGCACGGTGCCGGCGGGCCGCGGACTGTCCACCGACACCTGATTGATCTTGGTAAACCCGTTGAGCGTCAGGGTTTTCTGGGCTTCCTCGGGGGACTGGTTGGCGACGTCGGGAACCGGTTTGGTGGCCGGGCCGGTGCCGACGATCACGGTGATCTCGTTGGTGACCGCCGAGGTCTGATTCGCCGGCGGGTAGGTGCCGACCACGCGGTCCTTGAGCTCCGGCGTCGACGGCGACGGCTGCTGCTTGAAGCGTTCGAAGCCGGCCTGTTTGAGCTTCTTGAGCGCCGCCGAGTAACTCAGCGAGGCCACGTCGGGAATCTGGCGCTGCTCGGGGCCGACCGACACGTTGACGGTGATGGTGTCGCCGGCGTGCATCGAGGTGTCGGCCGGCGGGTCGGTGTCGATGACGTGGTCGGGCGCGACGACGGAGTCGACCTTGGTCTGGGTGCGTGCCTCGAAGCCGCGGTTCTGCAATTCGGCGACGGCATCGGCGGAGACCTTGCCGCGCACGTCGGGCACCTGCACCTTGTGGGTGATGCCGCCGTAGTTGTTGATCACCAGGGAGACCACGACGGTGACGACCGCCAGCACCGCCACCGCGATCAGCCAGCGGCCCACCGAACCGCCCATCCGGTCGGAGGCGAAGTCCAGCTGCTGGCGGGGCAGCGGGTTGGTGCGGGTGCTGCCCAGCCCGGCCGGATGCTCGGCCGCCATCAGCACGTCGCGCTCGGCCTCGGTGAGCACCTTGGGCGCTTCGGGCGCCTCGCCGTTGTGCACCCGCACCAGGTCGTTGCGCATCTCGGCGGCGGTCTGATACCGGTTCTCCGGGTTCTTCGCCAACGCCTTGAGCACGACCGCGTCCAGGTCTGCGGAGATGCCGGGGTGGCGTTGCGACGGCGGGACCGGGTCCTCGCGGACGTGCTGGTAGGCCACCGCCACCGGCGTGTCACCGACGAAAGGTGGCTCACCGGTGAGCATTTCGTAAAGGACGCAGCCCAGCGAATAGACATCGGAGCGGGCGTCGACCGCTTCGCCGCGGGCCTGCTCGGGGGACAGGTACTGCGCGGTTCCGATCACCGCGGCGGTCTGGGTCACGCTGTTGCCGGAGTCGGCGAGCGCGCGGGCGATACCGAAGTCCATCACCTTGACCGCGTTGGCGGTGCTGATCATGATGTTGGCCGGTTTGACGTCGCGGTGGATGATGCCGTGCTGGTGGCTGAAGTTCAGCGCCTGGCAGGCGTCGGCGATCACCTCGATGGCGCGCTGGGGCGCCATCGGGCCGTCGCTGTGCACGATGTCGCGCAGGGTGTCCCCGTCGACGTACTCCATCACGATGTAGGGCAGCGGTCCGGCCGGGGTTTCGGCCTCGCCGGTGTCGTACACCGCCACGATCGCCGGGTGGTTCAGCGCGGCGGCGTTCTGGGCCTCGCGCCGGAACCGCAGATAGAAGCTGGGGTCGCGGGCCAGGTCGGCGCGCAGCACCTTGACCGCCACCTCGCGGTGCAGCCGGCTGTCGATCGCGTGGTGGACCTCGGACATCCCGCCGAAGCCGAGGATCTCGCCGAGCTCGTAGCGATCGGACAGCCGCTGCGGGGTCGTCATGGGGTGCCTGACGACGTCGTGACGGTGTCGGTGACCGTGTCGGTGACGGTGGCCGGATGGGCGGGGCCGTCGTCGCGGGAGTTCACCACGATCAGCACCGCGATGATGATCGCCAGCGCGCCCAGCACGCCCGCGGCCCACAGCAGGGCCCGCTGGCCGGCCGAGAAGCTGCTACGTGCCGGGGGAGGACGGTGGCTGCCCACCGCGGGCCGCCGGGTGGTGGCCGGTCGGGGCGCCAGATCGGCGGCCACCCGGGTCTGCGCGCCGGTCGAGGGGATCGCCGACGGGGTGGCCCGCCCGCCCGCGGCCGCCTGGTTGGGCCGCGGGGGCCGGCGACCGGCCCGCACCGCGGCCACGGCGTCGGCGAACGGGCCGCCACTGCGATAGCGCATGCCCGGGTTTTTGACCAGGGTGATCTCGATCAGCTCCCGCACGTTGGGCGGCAGGTCGGCCGGCAACGGGGGAGGAGGCTCCTTGATGTGCTTCATCGCCACCGTCAGCGCACCGTCGCCGGTGAACGGCCGCCGGCCCGACACCGCCTCGTAGCCGACGACGCCCAGCGAGTACACGTCACTGGCCGGGGTGGCGTCGTGGCCGAGCGCCTGCTCGGGGGCGATGTACTGGGCGGTGCCCATCACCATGCCGGTCTGGGTGACCGGGGCGGCGTCGACCGCCTTGGCGATGCCGAAGTCGGTGATCTTCACCTGCCCGGTGGGGGTGATCATGATGTTGCCGGGTTTGACGTCGCGGTGCACCAGGCCGGCGCTGTGCGCGACCTGCAGTGCCCGGCCGGTCTGTTCGAGCATGTCCAGGGCGTGCCGCAGGGACAGCCGACCGGTGCGCTTGAGCACCGAGTTCAGCGGTTCCCCGTTGACCAGCTCCATCACCAGGTAGGCGGTGGGGCCCTCGCCGTTCATGTCGGTTTCGCCGTAGTCGTGCACGCTGGCGATACCGGGGTGATTCAGCATCGCGGTGGTGCGGGCCTCGACCCGGAACCGTTCGATGAACTCGGCGTCGGTGGAGAACTCGCTCTTGAGCACCTTGACCGCGACGCGGCGACCCAGCCGGTTGTCGACGGCCTCCCACACCTGACCCATGCCGCCGGTGGCGATCAGGCGCTGCAGCCGGTATCGCCCGGACAGCGTCACACCTACTCGCGGGCTCATGGCTCCCCCTGCAGCGCGGCCGAGATCACGGCCCGTCCAATCGGCGCGGCCAGCGCACCGCCGGTCGCGGACAGCCGGTCACCGCCGTCCTCCACCACTACCGCGACAGCAACCCGCGGGGCCTGCGCCGGAGCGAAGGCGATGTACCACGCGTGTGGTGGCGTGTTGCGGGGATCGGTGCCGTGTTCTGCGGTACCCGTCTTGGACGCGATCTGCACGCCGGGGATCGTCCCTTCCTGCTGCGTAACCTTTTCGGCGCCGACCATCAATTGAGTCAGTTTAGCCGCGACCTGCGTTGACACCGCACGGCGCTGCTCGTGCGGCGTTGTGGTGGTGATATCGGCGAGGTCGGGGCCTTGCAGGCTGCTGATCAGATGGGGCTGCATGGCGACCCCGCCGTTGGCGATCGTAGCGGCGACCAACGCGTTCTGCAGCGGGGTGACCGCGACGTCCTTCTGGCCGATGCTGGACATCCCCAGCGCGGCCGCGTCGGGGATCGGGCCGACGGTGGACGTGGCGACCTGCAGCGGGATCGGGTCCGGGGAGCGGTCGAAGCCGAACGCCCGGGCGGTGTTGCGCAGGGCGTCGGTTCCGGTGTGCATCCCCAGCTCGACGAACGCGGTGTTGCAGGAATGTTCGAAGGCGACCTGCAGGGACACCGTCGAGCCGGGCCCGCACGCGGCGCCGCCGTAATTCTCCAGCGTGGCGGTGCTGTTCGGCAGCGCGATCTGTGCGGCGGCGGTCAGCGGCTCATCGATGCGTGCACCGGCCTCCAGGGCGGCGGCGGTGGTGATCACCTTGAACGTCGAGCCGGGCGGGTAGGTCTCGGCCACGGCGCGGTTGGTCAGCGGGGAGGCGGGGTCGTCGCGGAACTGCCGCCAGGCCCGGCCCTGTTCGTCGACGTCGTGCGAGGACAGCAGGTTGGTGTCATAGGACGGCGCGGAGATCAGCGCCAGCACCTTGCCGGTGGAGGGCTCCAACGCCACCACCGCGCCTCGGCACGGCCCGCTGCAGCCGCGCTGCAGCGCATCCCAGCCGGCCTGTTGGACGCGGGGGTCCAAGGTGGTCACCACGTTGCCGCCGCGCGGGTCGCGGCCGGTGAAGAAGTTGGCCAGCCGGCGCCCGAACAGCCGGTCGTCGGACCCGTTGAGCAGCGGGTCCTCGGCGCGCTCCAGGCCGCTGCTGGAGTAGCGCAGCGAATAGAAGCCGGTGACCGGGGCATACATCTCAGAATTGGGGTATACCCGCTGATAGCGCAGCCGATCGTTGGTCGCCACCGAATAGGCCAACAGCTGCCCGCTGGCGGTGATCTGACCACGCTGACGGGAGTACTCGTCGAGCAGGATCCGCTGGTTTCGGGGGTCGGCGCGCAGCCCGTCGGCGGTGAACACCTGCGTCAGGGTGGCGTTGACCAGCAGCAGCACGATCAGCGCCATGAGAGCCACCGCGATGCGGCGAAGCGTCGTGTTCATACCCGCTCGATCACCTGGGTGGTCGCCGACGCGATCGGGGCTGTGCGGTCCGGACCGGTGACCAGCGGGCGGCGCGCGTTGTTGGAGATGCGGATCACGATGGCCAGCAGGACGTAATTGGCGACCAGCGATGACCCGCCGTAGGACAGCCACGGGGTGGTCAGCCCGGTCAGCGGGATCAGCTTGGTCACACCACCGGCGACGATGAACAGCTGGATGCCCAGGGTGGATGCCAGGCCCGCCGCCAGCAGCTTGCCGAAGCTGTCGCGCACCGCGATCGCGGTCCGCAGACCGCGGATGATGACGATCGTGTAGAGCATCAGGATGCCGGCCAGGCCGACCAGGCCGAGTTCCTCGCCGAACGCGGCGATGATGAAGTCGGTGGCGGCCGCCGGCACGTTGCCGGGCTGCCCGTTGCCGAGCCCGGTGCCGAAAACGCCGCCGGTGGCGAAGCTGAACAAGGACTGGACCATCTGGTAGCCGCTGCCTTCGGGATCGGCGAACGGGTCCAGCCAGGTTTCCACGCGGATTCGGACGTGAGCGAAAAGCCGGTATGCCACAAGGCATCCCACGGCGAACAAGCCCAGGCCGATGAGCATCCAGCTGATCCGGCGGGTGGCGATGTAGACGATCACCAGAAACGACGCGTACAGCAGCAACGAGGTACCCAGATCGCGTTCGAGCACCATCACGCCCACCGAGATCACCCACGCCGCCAGCAGCGGGGCCAGGTCGCGAGCACGGGGGAGGGTCATGCCCAGCACGTGGCGGCCGGCGCTGGTGAACAGGCCGCGCTTGGCGACCAGCACGGCGGCGAAGAACACCAGCAGCAGGATCTTGGAGAACTCGGCGGGCTGAATGGAAAAGCCCGGCAGCTGGATCCAGATCTTGGCGTCGTTCTGTTTGACGAACGACGCGTCGCGCTGCTGGGAGAACGACGAGGGCAGCAGCGCGGGGATGGCCAGCAGCACCAGCCCGGCCAGCCCGCAGATGTAGCCGCGGCGGGCCAGCTGGCGGTGATCCTTCAAAAAGATCAGCACCAGGCCGAACCCGGCGACGGCCAGCAGCGTCCACAGCATCTGCTGGTAGGCGGCGGGGTGGTTGGTGTCACCGCCGACGTCGACGCCGAGGTCCAGGCGGTGGATCATCACCAGTCCCAGTCCGTTGAGCAGGGCGACCACCGGCAGCAGCAGCGGGTCGGCGTAGGGGGCGTAGCGCCGGATGACCAGGTGCGCGCAGCCGAACACCGCCAGATACGCGGCCGCGAAGCCGGCCAGGTCCCAGCGCAGCCCCTGCGCCTGATTTGCCTCCACGACGAGTAAAGCCACCGTGGTGATCCCGGTGGCGTAGCACAGCAATAGGAGTTCGGCGTTGCGCCGCGTCGGCAGCGGCGGCGTGACCGCGACCGGCGACTGGGGCTGGGTCGGAGTCTGCGTCGTCATGCCACCGTCCGGCGCTTCTTCCCCGGATGATGCGGTGCCGCCGGCTCGGCGCCCGGCGTCGACGACTGGGGAGCGCCGGTGGTGGTGTTCGGCGAAAACGGGTGCGCGGGGGTCTCTGCGCTGGGTTCTTCCGCGGGAGCCTCGGCGGGGGAGGTGGGCGTGCGGGAGGTGGTGCTGGTCGGCTTCTCGGTGGTGGTGGCCGGCGGCGTCGACCCGGCGCACTTGGGCAGCAGCGAATCGCGGGCCAGGTCGTTGAGGCGGGCCTTGGCGTTCTCGAGGGTGCCGACCGGCAGCCCGGCCTCCACCGACGCGCGCGCCGATTCGCACAGGTCGGTGAGCTTCATCGGCTGGCAGCCCAGATTGTCACCCGACTCGTTGGCGGGGATCGTCGAGACGTGGTGGGTCTTGGACAGGCAGGCCCACATGTACTGACGGTGCAGCGGCAGGCCCGGAAGTGAACCCTGCACCCCGCGCATGATGGACACGACGTTGTTGCGGGCGGCGACGTAGTAGTTGGCCTGGATCCACGTCCAGCCGATCCCGAGGCCGGCCACCAGGACCAGCAGCCCGACCACCGAGAGCAGGATGATGCGGCGCCGCGGACTGGGCGGGGGCGCGGCTACCTCGACCTGCGGGCGGGTGCTTTTGGCCGCCTCCTTGCGCGGCGTGATCGCGAACGCCCGGCCCGCCGCGGTGTTGGGCACCGTGCTGGAGTGACCGTCCTCGCCGGACACCGCCCCGGCCAGAATCGGCTGGGTCTGGACGTAGTCGTGGTCGACGACCTCGGCGACCACCACCGTCACGTTGTCGGGTCCGCCCCCGCGCAACGCCAGCTCGATCAGGCGGTCGGCGCTGGCGGTGACGTCGGGGATCCGCAGCGCTTCCTCGATGGTCTCGTCGCTGACCGGGTCGGACAGGCCGTCCGAGCACAGCAGGTAGCGGTCGCCGACCTGGGCTTCCCGCATGGTCAGCGTCGGCTCGACCTCGTGTCCGGTCAGCGCCCGCATGATCAGTGAGCGCTGCGGGTGGCTGTGCGCCTCTTCGCGGGTGATGCGGCCCTCGTCGACCAGGGTCTGAACGAAGGTGTCGTCCTTGGTGATCTGGGTGAGCTCGCCGTCGCGCAGCAGGTAGGCACGCGAGTCGCCGATGTGCGCGAGCCCCAGCCGATTGCCTTCGAACAGGATCGCGGTCAGCGTGGTGCCCATGCCCTCGAGCTCGGGCTCGGCCTCGATGTGCGCGGCGATGGCGGCGTTGCCCTCCCGGACCGCGGCGTCCAGCTTGGACAGCAGGTCGCCGCCGGGTTCGTCGTCGTCGAGGTGGGCCAGCGCCGCGATCGCCAGCTGGGAGGCGACCTCGCCGGCGGCGTGCCCACCCATGCCATCGGCCAGCGCCAGCAGCCGCGCCCCGGCGTACACGGAGTCTTCGTTGTTGCCGCGGACCAAGCCGACGTCGCTGCGCGCGACGTACCTCAGGCCCCGGCTCACGGCCGTAACTCGATTACGGTTTTGCCGATCCGGACCGGCGTTGCTAGCGGAACTCGTACAGCGGTAGTCACTTTCGCCCTGTCAAGGTAAGTGCCGTTGGTCGATCCTAGATCTTCCACATACCACTCGGAGCCCCGTTGGGAGAGCCGGGCGTGGCGCGTCGAAGCGTAGTCGTCGGTCAGCACGAGGGTGGAATCGTCGGCGCGGCCGATCAGCACCGGCTGCCCGCTCAAGGTGATCCGTGCGCCGGTCAGCGCTCCGTCGGTGACCACCAGGTTGCGTGCGGTAGTGCGGTGCGGACGCGACGGCAATAACGCTCCGCGCAACGACAGCCCGCGCCGCACCATGACCACACCGGTCGGTGCATAGATATCGGTACGCAGGATCCGCAGCACGGACCAGATGAACAGCCACAGCAGCGTCAAAAACCCGGCACGCGTCAGTTGCAGCACGAGTCCCTGCATCCCGCGCCTCCCTCCGTCCCTGGTGCAGTTGTGGTTCGGCCGCGTCACCGAGTACGTGGCTACGTCACGATACTTGGGCGGTGGTCGACGCGGGTGGAAGCGGGCGAGTTCGCCTTGAGCTGCGATGTCAGTGGACTCGGACGACGATCTCGGAATGACCCAGCCGGATCACGTCGCCGTCGGCCAACTGCCATTCCTGCACCGGTGCGTTGTTCACCGTGGTGCCGTTGGTGGAGTTCAGGTCGGACAGCAGCGCGACCTGCCCGTCCCACCGGATTTCCAGGTGACGGCGTGAAACCCCGGTGTCGGGAAGCCGGAACTGGGCGTCCTGTCCGCGGCCGACGACGTTGGTGCCTTCGCGCAGCTGATAGGTGCGGCCGCTGCCGTCGTCGAGTTGCAGGGTGACGTTGGTCGACGAGTAGGAGCCCTGCCCGTAGTCGCTGTAACCGGCCGGCTCGTTATAAGCGGCGGGCTCGTTGTAGCCGCCCATGGTGGGCGGGCCGCCGTAGCCGCTCTGCTGGCCGTAGTCGGTGGCCGGGGGCTGGCCGTAGCCGCCCATGGTGGGCGGGCCGCCGTAGCCGCTCTGCTGGCCGTAGTCGCTGGCCGGGGGCTGGCCGTAGCCACCGCTGGGCTGCCCGTAGTCGCCGGCGGGTGCCTGCGGGTAGCCGCCGCTGGGCTGGCCGTAGTCGCTGGCCGGAGGCTGACCGTAGTCGTAGCCGCTCGCGGGAGGCTGGCCGTAGCCGCCGCCGGCCTGGCCGCGGCTGTAGTCGGGCTGGGCGTAGTCCTGCTGGCTGTAGTCCGGCTGGCCGCCATAGGAGGCGCCGCCCTGGTCGTAGCCACCCTGGTCGTAGCCACCTTGACCGTAGCCGCCCTGGTCGTGACCGCCTTGATCGTAGCCGCCCTGGTCATGCCCGCCCTGGTCGTAGCCGCCGTGCTCCTGGTAGGAGCGCTGCTCGGGCTGGCCGTAGCCGGAGTCGTCGGGCCGCGCCGGGCCGCGGCCGTAGTCGCCGTAGCCCTGCTGGCCGCCGGTGGGCGGGCCGTAGCCGGCGGGTGGCTGGCCGTATCCCTGGTCGTAGCCTTGGCCGCCGCCGTAGCCGGCGGGCGGGCGCTGCTCATAGGACTGCTGCTGGTAGCCACCCTGATCGCCGTAGCCCTGGTCGGGCGGCGGGTAGCCCTGGCCGGGAGGAGGCGGGTAGCCGCCCTGCTGCGGAGGAGCCTGCTGGGGAGGGGGAGGGGGGTAAGCACCGCGCGGGTCGGGTCCGCCGCGCGGATCGTCCTGCTGCCGACCGTAACGGTCGTCGTAGTGCTCCTCGCCGGGCCGCCCCTGGCCTTGGCCGGTGTGGTAGCTCGGGTTGTCGGTCATCGGCGCTGCTCCTGTTTCTGCGTGAGACGCATGATGCTTCGTTTGTGCCGGGTTGACGTCGGGGTTGACCGTGCCGTGAACGCGGAACTGGCCGGTGTGCAGGTTCGCTGACGGCTCGAACCGGACGACCAACTCACCATAAGTTTGCCACCCTCGCTCACTGATGTATCCCGCCAAGTGCTCGTTAAACGTGCTGGCGGTGACGCCTCGGTCCGCGACCACTTTGCCGTAATCGTGCCCGCTGAGGGTAATAACGTATTCATTGGGTGCCAACAGGGTATTGCCTGGCAGCGAGCGCACTCCGTCGGCCGCTTCGCGGCGTAGCGCGGTCTGGAGTTCTTCGGGAACGGCCGAACCGCCGAAGACGCGGGCGAAGGCGTCGTCAACCGCGGTCTCGAGTTTGCGCTCGAGGCGTTCCACCAGCCCTTTGTGGCTGCCCATCTCACCGCCTGTCTCACCCACCGTTCTGGGTTCTCGCCTTGTCGGGTGGACAGCGTCTCCGCGTGTCGCACTACCCGTATCGCCACAGGAATGGTATCGGGACTGCGCAGCGGGGCGGCACCGTGCAAACTCTGAGAATCGGTCCGCGCAGGTCACGATTCGGCTGCGGTCGGAGGTGGTCAGCGACGGTTTGGGAGGCGCCGTCGCCACCTGATAGGCTCCAGCGGTCGTTCTGGGCGAGTGGCGGAATGGCAGACGCGCTGGCTTCAGGTGCCAGTGTCCTTCGGGACGTGGGGGTTCAAGTCCCCCTTCGCCCACCATGAACGGATCACCCCGGCCCCTGGCCGGGGTTTTCTGTTTTGGCGGCGGCCTCTTGGCGTGATTCCGCCGTCGACTGTGCGCTGAGGGCGGGATCTGCCGCCGAGATCGGGCCATGCCCGCACAGTGAATCTCTGCGTCGGGGATGCCGTTAGTCCCGGCAGCTACTGGCGGCGAATCCGACCGCGTGATCCGCGATGTCGTTTACCATTACGCCGTGCAGCGCCGTGACCACCGTCGGACGGGGAGCGACCTGCCGGGCCTGGATCTCGCCGAGCGGCAGTCGTGGCAACACTATTTGGATGCCGTGCTGCGGTTCGACGCGGCACTGAACCAGATGTTGACCGAGTCGCACCACCTGTCGGTGATCGACCTGCGGGTGCTGGACATCCTGGCCAAGTCCGCGGACGGATCCGCACGCATGGGTGACCTCGCCGGGGCATTGGCTGCGACACCGCGGCAGATGACGAAGCGGATCGACCGCCTCGCGGAGCGAGGCCTGGTGCGGCGCCGGCCGGATCCGCAGGACCGCCGCGGTGTCGTCGCCGTCATTACCGACGACGGCCGGGCGATGGTCGGCGAGGCGAGAGTAACGTACGCGCACGGCATTCAGACCCATCTGGTCGGATCGCTGTCGGCCCGCCAGGTCGGCACCATCGCGACGAACTGCTGGCGCATCAATGAAGCGCTGCAGGCCGTGGGCCCCGCGGACTGAGGCGCCGTCCCGGGCGCGACGGTGGTTGTCCGCGCTAGGTTGCTGACAGCGCGCCGCTGCGGCGAGCGACCCGGCTTCCTTCTTAACTGTGTCTCAGCCCCTGAATGTGTTTGCGATCGGAAACACCGAGGTCTCCCAACGTGCGCGTGCGGAGGTCCTATTACGCCCGATAGAACAGACGCATGTTAAGAACGCTCGTTTGCACAATTCGCTATCTCGACCGCGAACGCGGTCTCGCCGGGGCTGCGACGGGCGTTCGTGCGCGATTGCGCCGGCGAGTACGTTCACCGCGGTGAACCACGAGCTAAACGAAGCAGCCAGAGAAACCGGGGGCGGTGTGAACACGTTTCAGTATTACCCACCGGTAATTACCACTTGAAATAATCGGGCCTATTTCGCTGTTCGCGGACAGCGTGAAAGACAGGTCATGACCAGTGCGTCCTGGAACGGTGCGAGGTAGCTGTTGTCGTCGTATCGGAACGGATCACCGCGCAACGGGCCGTAATTCTCGACGCTCAGAGTCTCCTCAGCTAATTTCGTCGCTCAGCAGCGATACCAAACCACTCGCTTAGGAGACTGTCTTGCAACGCACCCTTCGTCCCTATGTCACTGCCGGGCTTGTTCTGGCCGGGAGTGGTTTGTTCGCGGTTACGCCGGTGGTGGTGCCGTTGGCTGAGCTTGTGTCCCCGGCTGTGCAGCTCACGGGT
>NZ_JCALCW010000041.1:0-44421 GCF_059812545.1 Mycobacterium sp. NGS50 | reverse complement strand
CCGCACGCAAACCCGTACCGTCGTTACACACACCCGCCATGGCCGTTGCAGCGTTGCCGGTCAGGACATCATCACCAAAAGCCGAACGCGGGCACGTCACCCACCAGATCACATGGCTGTCCATCCGGCGATGTACAGGCCGTCGTTCTGCGCGATTTTCGTGAGGGTCTCGCGAAAAGAAGGCTGGACGAGTGCATCCTCAGTCGTAGCGTCCCAGGGGCGTTACTTCACGCGTTCGAGCAAAACCCTCACACAGCGTGCACCAAGATCACCGCAGTTGCACCATCATGTGCCGGATACCGGTGTGCCGGTTGCTGCGCGCCCACTCCACCGGAGCCACCACCCGCACCTCGCCGAAGCGGGCCAGCAGTTCCTCATAGAGCACTCGCAGCTCGAGGCGGGCCAGGTTGACCCCCAGGCAGAAGTGCACACCCTGACCGAAACCCAGATGTGGGTTGGGTTTACGGGTGACGTCGAAGTGATCGGGGTTCTCGAACACGGCCGGGTCGCGGTTGGCCGAGCCTTCCCACACCAGCACCTTCTGCCCGGCCTCGATCTGCTGGCCGCCCAGCGTCACGGGGAGGGTGGCGGTGCGCCGCTTGGACGGTGACGGCGACGTCCACCGGACAATCTCCTCCACCGCGCTCGGCAGCAACTTGGGATCGCTACGCAGCAACCGGAATTGGTCGGGGTGCTCGGCCAGGGCCAACATCCCGCCGGCGATGGCGTTGCGGGTGGTCTCGGCACCCGCACTGAAGAGCAGGTTGAAGAACAAATACAGCTCGATGTCGGACAAGCTCGACGCCTCGGGGTCTTCGACCGTGGCGTTGGCGACCACCGACAGCATGTCGTCGGTCGGATTGGTGCGTTTGGCGGCGATCAGTTCCTGGCCGTAGTTGTAGATCCGGGATCCGGCCTCCTCCACCGACAGCCGGGAGACGACGGCCTCGCGGGAGCCGCGGAAATCGAAGCTGGGCTCGATCGCCTCGAACAGCCAGTGCCGGTCGGATTCCGGGATGCCGAGCAGGATGCAGATCATCTGCATCGGCAACTCCACGGCGACGTCGACCAGGAAGTCAAACGGCGCATCGGCCTCGATTCCGTCGAGCAGGCTGCGGGCGCGGGTACGCAGGTCGTCTTCGACGCGCCGGATCATCCGCGGTGTCAGCCCGGAGCTGACCAGCCGGCGGATCTGACCGTGCCGCGGGTCGTCCATCATGTTGAGCACCTGCCCGGCGATCGACAGGTCCTGCAGCAAGGTGCCGCCGAACGGTCGGTCACCGCCGGTCACCGATGAGAATGTGTCCGGGTCACGCAGCACCTCAAAGGTTTCCGCGTAGGTCGCCACCGACCAAAACCCTTCACCATCAGGGGTTCGTTCGGTCGGCTCATGCCAGTACACCGGAGCTTCGCGGCGATGGATGGCGAACAGATGGTGCGGGAACCCGGCGGCGAAGTTGTCCAGGTCGGTGAAGTCGATCCCGGACAGGGCGCCGGGGGCGGTCACAGGATCGCGCCCGGGGAGTATGCGGCGGCATCGGGGTAGCGGGTCACCAGCGCGTCCACCGCCGCGGCCACCTGGTCCACCTGGTCACCGGCGGCGCCGGTGAACGCCTGCCTATCGGCCAGTGCGGTGTCGATCGCCGCCCGGTCCAGCGGCAGGCGCACGTCGGCGGCCAACCGGTCCAGCAGGTCGGGTTCGGCGCCCTCACGCATCGCCAACGCGGTAGCGACCGCGTGTTCCTTGATCACCTCGTGGGCGGCTTCGCGGCCCATCCCGGCCCGCACCGCCGCGATCAGCACCTTGGTGGTGGCCAAGAACGGCAGGTAGCGGTCCAGTTCACGGCTGATCACCGCGGGGTAGGCACCGAACTCGTCGAGCACCGTCAGGAAAGTTTCGATCTGTCCGTCGGCGGCGAAGAACGCGTCAGGCAGCGCCACCCGGCGCACCACCGAGCAGAACACGTCGCCCTCGTTCCACTGCGCACCGGCCAGTTCAGCGGTCATCGAGGCGTAGCCGCGCAGCACCACCTGCAGCCCGTTGACCCGCTCGCAGCTGCGGGTGTTCATCTTGTGCGGCATCGCCGACGACCCGACCTGCCCGGGCGCGAATCCCTCGGTGACCAGTTCGTGCCCGGCCATCAGCCGCACGGTGTGGGCCAGCGATGACGGGCCGGCACCCAACTGCACCAGCGCGGAGAGCACGTCGTGGTCCAGCGACCGGGGGTAGACCTGTCCGACGCTGGTCAATACGGTTGCAAAACCCAAATATTCGGCGATGCGGCGTTCCAGGTCGGCCAGCTTGGTGGCGTCACCGTCGAACAGGTCCAGCATGTCCTGGGCGGTGCCCATCGGGCCCTTGATGCCGCGTAGCGGGTAGCGATCGAGCAGTTCCCGCACCCGGGTCAACGCGATGAGGGTCTCTTGGGCGGCGCTGGCGAACCGCTTGCCCAGGGTGGTCGCCTGGGCGGCGACGTTGTGGCTGCGCCCGGCCATCACCAGGTCGCGGTAGCTGACCGCCCGCTCGGCCAGCCGGGCCGCCACCGCCACGCCGTGGTTGAACAGCAATTCCAGGGACCGACGGATCTGCAGCTGTTCGACGTTCTCGGTCAGGTCCCGGCTGGTCATCCCCTTGTGCACGTGTTCGTGGCCGGCCAGCGCGTTGAACTCCTCGATGCGGGCCTTGACGTCGTGGCGGGTGACCCGTTCGCGCGCGGCGATCGAGCCCAGGTCGACATCCTCGAGCACCCGCTCGTAGTCGCCGATCACCTCGGCGCCCACCGGCACACCCAGCTCGGCCTGGGCGCGCAGCACCGCGATCCACAGCCGCCGCTCGGCGACGATCTTTGCCTCCGGCGACCAGATCGCCGTCATCTCGGCGCTGGCATACCGGGTGGCCAGCACGTTGGGGATACTCACAACGACACAGCTTACGGTCGCGCTGGGGCACAGTGGACGGATGTACTTCGTTGGGCTCGATCTCGCCTGGGGTGAGAAGAACCGCACCGGTGTCGCGGTAGTGGACGCCGACGGCCGGTTGCTGCATGTCAGTGCCGTGCAGGACGACGCCAGTATCGAGGCAGCGGTGGCACCCTTTGTCGGCGGCGACTGCCTGGTGGCGATCGATGCGCCGTTGATCGTGAAGAACTCGAGCGGGTATCGACCTTGCGAGACGGCGCTCAACCGTGACTTCCAGCGATTCGAGGCCGGCGCACGACCCGCCTACACCGAGCGACCAGAGTTCGTCGATCCGCGCGGCGCGCGGATCGCGGCGGCGCTCGGTTTGGACATGAATCCTGCGTCCACGGCGACACGGCGGGCGGTCGAGGTGTATCCGCACCCGGCCACCGTCGCGCTGTTCGGCCTACCCAAGACCCTGAAGTACAAGCGGGGCACGTTCGAGGACCGCCAGCGTGAGCTGCTGCAGTTGATGACCCTGATCGAAGGACTCGACACGGCGACACCGCGGCTGCGGGTGAACCACAACGTGTCGTGGGTGGAGCTGCGCAGACGGATTGCCGCCGCTACCCGACCGGGCCAACTCGATCGGGACGAGGATCCCGTCGACGCCGTGGTGTGCGCGTACGTGGCGCTGTATTGGTATCACCGACCCGACGATGTGACGATCTACGGCGACTTCGCGACCGGGTACATCGTCACACCGACGCTTCCACACGACATGGCTTTGGCGCCCCGCGGGGCCCCGGTGCCACAACCGGACATCGACGCGCTGCGCGAGCAGATCGGCCACGTCGCGGCACTTCTCGACGCGGCGCAACGCGGGTTGACCGATATTCGGCGCGCGCTCGGCAGCGACACCGACCCGTAGCGCGGTCAGCGGATGTATTCCTCGCGCAGCACCCTCTTGAGGATCTTGCCGGTCGGGTTGCGTGGGATCGCCTCGGCGAAGATGACTTTCTTGGGTACCTTGAAGCGCGCCAGCTGGGTGCCGCACGCATCGATGATGCGCTGCTCACTGAGCTGGCCTTGGTCGCCAACGATGATGGCGCAGGCGATTTCCCCCCACTTCTCGTCGGGCAGCCCGATCACCGCCACCTCGCTGACGCCGGGGATGCCGATCACGACATTCTCGATCTCCGCGGGGTAGATGTTCTCGCCGCCGGAAATGATCATATCCTTCAGGCGGTCTTTGATGTAAAGGTAGCCCTCGCCATCGATCTCACCGATGTCTCCGGTGCGGAACCACCCGTCATCGAAGGCGTCGCGGGTGGCGTCCGGGAGGTTCCAGTACTCCTTGAGCAGGAAGTCGGATTTGATGACGACTTCGCCGTCCCCGCCTTCGCGGATCACCCCGTCGTCGCCGCGCACCCGAATGTCGGCGAACATGCAGGCCCGCCCCGCCGAGCCCACCTTGCGCAAGGCGTCGTCACCGAGCAGCAGCGTTCCGCCACCGCATGATTCGGTGAGCGCATAGCCCTGCACGACCTGCATGTTCTTGGCGGCATACAGCTTGATCAGCGGCTCGGGCATGGGGGCCCCGCCGGTGATGAAGAAACGGAAGTCGGGCGCGTCGAGTTCGTCGAACCCGGGCACCTGGCGCATGAAGTTGAGGATCGCCGGCACCGCACCACCGATGGTGACCCGCTCCTGCACGATCAGCGTCCACACCGTGCTCGGATCGAACTGGGGCATCGAGATCAGCGTGATGCCGCGCATTGCGCAGAAGATGACCGTCGTCAGCGCCGCCACGTGGAACATCGGCAGCGGCAGCAGCACCCGGTCCTTGGCCCGGACATCGACGGTCAAAGACCAGGATGTCGCCGCCGAGTGCACCGAGTCATGCGTGTGAACAACACCTTTCGGATTTCCGGTGGTGCCCGAGGTGTACATGATGAACAGGTTGTCCGAGCCGCCGCATTCGACGCCGGGTTCGTCCGCGTCCGCGGCCGCGAGGCGCTCGCGCAGCGAATCGGCGCCACCGGATACCGGCACCCAGCCGGTGATGCTGCTGGGGTGGGCGCCGCCCGCCCGCACGGCGTCGGCGACCGCGGTGAAATCGTCGCCGTATACCAGAACCTTGCTGCCGCTGTCGGACAGGATGAATTCCAGTTCCGGTGCGGCCAGCCGGGTGTTGAGGGGTACGACAACAGCCCCGATCTTGGCGGCACCGTAGAACAGGCAACAGAATTCGACGCTGTTGGGCATCAGTAGCGCCACCCGGTCGCCCTTGCCGATGCCGAGCGAGATCAGTACGGCGGCGCAGCGGTTGGCCAGCTCGTTGAGCTGCGTGTAGTCCAGCCGCGCAGACGACGACGGTTCGACGTACGCCTCGAGTGCAGGGGTGACGACGGCACGCTGTCTGAGCATGGCCCCGATGTTCTTCATGGAGTCCTCCGGGTTCTGGGCGAGGTCTTGGGCCGGGTTGTGGTTGCTGCGGCACCGACCTCGGTCTGCAGCCGCCCGAAAGCGTCATCGATCAGCCCGGTCAGCCGGAAAGGCTCGGCCACGGCTTCCGGTGCGGCGCCGACGGCGATGCGGATGGTGTCGGTCACGCTGGCGAAGGTGACATTGAGTCCGGCACCCGGCGGCAGGATCGGCAAGCCCAGGAACGCGACCAGCGGCGCACCGGCCAAATAGAGTTGCTCGGCCGGCCCTTTCATATTCGAGATCACCAGGTTGGCGCTCGGCACACTGCCGAACCCCGGCACGGCGTCCGACACCGCCAGGCTGCCGGCCAACAGCAATGCATAGACCTGCCGCGACGTCGTCTGCATACGACGGCCTTTGTCCTTGGCTTGCGTTGTCATGGCGTTGATCTGACGCAGCCGCTCGCCGACACTCGCCTGCGGGGCACCCAGCGCGATCAGTTCGGCGCTGACCTGGTTACCCCCCGAACCGCCGAGCTCATGCGGCGGTCCCAGCTTCGCCTCGCCTCCGGCGAGCCTCGCTGAACCGCCGGGTTCCTCGCGCAGCGACATCGGCATGAACGCCACCAGCGGACGGTCTGTGAACGCCGAATGTTCGCGTAGATAGCTGTGCAGGGCGTCGTCGATGACGGCCATCACGACATCGTTGACGGAGGTGTTGGTCGCGACGGCCACGGCCTTGACGTCGGCCAACGGCAATCCGGTGTCGGCGTAGGAGCGTGCCGCCGACTTCGCGGTGTTGTTGAACAAGGTTCGTCGTGCGGTGAACGGAACCGCCGCCATTCGCGATTTCAGGTTCAGCGATTGCGCGCTGAAGTCGACGATGTCGTTGCCGATCCCGATGACGTCAGCGGGCAGCTTCGCCAGTCCCTTCAGCATTCCCTGAAGGCGCTGCACCTGGGAGGGGTTGGGACGGGAACGCCGTGACTTGCGGCCGTTCTCGTTTGCCATCCAGGGTGCGGCCAGCCGTTCGTCGTCGGGTCTGTCGCTCATGAAGTTGCGCATCACCCGCAGCCCGCCCTCACCGTCGATGAGCGCGTGATGCACCTTGATCATGATGGCGAGGCGATCGTTTTCCAGGCCATCGATGATGTAGCACTCCCACAGCGGCCGGCTGCGGTCGAGCAGCCCTGCGTTGAGGGAGGACACCAGTTCGTAGAACTGTTCCACGGTGCCCGGCGCGGGCAAATCGATCTGCTGGACGTGATGCTCCATGTCCGGCTCGACGGTCTCCCATGCCGCGATGTCGGAGCCCAGCCATTTGAGTTTGTTGGTGAACGGCTTGACCGCCTGACTGTGGCGATAGGCGTCGAACAGTTGTGGCCCGAACGTGGCTTCCTGTCCGCGCGGCTTCTGGTAGATCGTCATCGCGGCCATATGAAACGGCCGGTTCGCGTTCTCCAACAACAGAAACGACAGGTCCATCGGACTAATCCCGCTCATCGGGTGGCCTCCTCATCGTCGGACACGGCCAGCAGCGCATTCAGTTCGTCGACGAAGTAGCCGAACAGCTGCCAGCCGTCCTTCAGCACCTCGCGGTCCATCAGCATGCAGATGTTCGCCCGCCCGCAGTAGCTCCACATGGTGATGTTCAGTCCGGTGCCATCGGCCAGTTGGCCGGTGGAGAACCAGTTGTCGAGCTTCCAGTTATCCAGGTACAGCGCATCTTTCGGACCGGGTACGTTGGACAGCACCAGATTTCCGAACAGGCCGAAACTGCCGCCCTTGCGATGGATCGCCTTGCGGATCAGCGTGATTCCCCATGGCGGGACGATCTGCATCAGCGCGCTGATGTCGGCGCCGGCCTCCTTGACCGCTTTGATGTGTTCTTTCATCTCGAGGTTGGCCTCACGGCTGGCCTGCAACCGCTGCAGCGGATCGGCGATGTCGCTGCGGATCCAGCAGAAGTCTTGGGTCGCGAAGTTGCCCCGACCTTCCATCCCGGCGGGCCGTTCGCCGGCGAACGGGGTCGCGCCGATCAGCGGATGCTCATCCGGCTGGTAGTCAAGGTCGATGAGCAGGCGTCGGACCGCTCCGGCCACACACGTACTGAACACGTCGTTGATGGTGACGTGCTGCGCTTTGCTCACCCTGATGAAGCTGTCCAGCGGGACGCTGTCGCAGACGAAGGTGCGCCCGGCGCTCAAGGTGATGTTCAGCGGTGTCCGCCGCATCATCCCCGCCTTGGGATGCGGCGGCGCACCCGCCGCCTTCCGTTTGCGCTCCAGCATGAACGTGCTCCACAGCCCTTTGCCTACCTTCGGCATGTTGGCGATGGCGACCTCGGGAAAGTCGCGCACCGCCCAGCCCAAGCGGGTCAGCCGAGACGGCAGCGGTGCCGGGTTGTAGGCCGGGGGATCCTCGGATTTCACGCTCGGCTGCGGCTGGTAGAACCGCTGCATCAGCCAGGAGGCGCCGACGCCGTCCACGTACGCGTGGTGCACGAGCATGACGAGGGCGACCTTGCCGTCGGCGAGTCCCTCGACCACCCAGATCATCCACAGCGGCCGGCTGCGGTCGAGTTGGTAGGCGTAGATGTCGGCCATGAACTCGCACAAACTCTTGTGATCGGCCGGCGGCGGGCAGGCGACGCGGCGAATATGGTATACCAGCTGGAAGTCGGGATCCTCAACCCAGTACGGATGATTCAGGCCGAGCGGTGAGTCGAGGTATTTCCACCGCAGCAGCGGCATCAGGTGCAGCCGGCGTCCCGCCTCGGTGCAGAACTTCTGGAAGGACCATCCGTCGGGATCGGTGGACGGATCGATGATCGCCACCTTGAACGTATGCATATACGCCTTCGGTGTCTCCATGCCCAGCATGAATGCGTCGACTCCATTGAGTCGTTCCATCATTTCCTCCGCACTACGTTTCTCGGGCGGGCTTCGGCCCCGGAATCCCCGCGGTCCAGCCGGTAGGAGCGATGAACCTCGCCAAGGAAGAGCCCGATCGCCGTGACCACCGACGGGGTTCGTCTGCCGTCGGTCACATCGAACCCGTGGTGTGCGCCGGGAAGCTCCAGATAGCCGACTGGTGACCGCGAAATCGCCCGCAGCCGTTCGACGAACTCCGCCGCCTGGGCCACCGGGATAATGGTGTCGGCGGTGCCGTGCACCACCAGGAATGCCGGGGCCTGCGGTCCGACCTGCGCGATCGGCGACGCCGCCCGAAACTGCTCCCGGTGGTCCTCGTAGCGCGTCTTTACGACAACCCGCTCGATGAAGTCCATGAACCGGCGCCGCTCCGGGGTCGAGCGGTCCTCCCAGTCATAGCGTCCGTAGAGACCCACGACCGCGCCCACCGAGGTGTCGGTCAGGCCGGTCAGCGCGGCCAGATGTCCGCCCGCCGAGGCACCGGCGACCGCGATGAAATCGGTTTCGCCACCGAAGCTTTCCGCATTGGCCCGTGCCCACTCGACTGCGGTCTTGACGTCGTCGCGGTGACGCGGCCAGCGATGGCGGGGCGAGACGCGATAGTCGATCGACAGGCACACCCAGCCCTGTTCGGCGAGGTGGCTCAGCAGTGCGTTGCCCTGCAGCGCACGGCGACCGTGCACCCATCCGCCGCCCGGCACGAATACCAGCACCGGCGCCGGCGTGGCGGGCAGTTCGGGCCGTCGCCAGATGTCCAGCACCTGTTCGGGCGCGTTTCCGTACCGCACCGAGGCTTGGTACAGATATTGGCGACGCTGGCGGCGGTACCTCAACACCGGTGCCAGCCGATCCGGTGCAGGCCAGCCGGTCTCGAGCCGTTCGGCTGGCACGATGCCGCGTAGTGCGGCCTCGCACAATTCTTCGGCGAGCTGGGAGTGCCGTCCGCCGCCCGCACCTCGCTCCGGTGTGAGCATTCCCCTGACCGCGGCGGATGCGATACCGGGTGCACGTCCTCCGACCCACATGGCGGCCGCAGTCAGTGCGCCGAGCGGCGCAAGCCGTTTGCCGACGACCGGTACCGACGCGAATGATTCACTCAGCGACATCAAGTGGTCGACCGGGCTGGTGCGGAACAGCGTCTTGGCGCGAGGACGCACGCGCCCGGCCCGAGCTTTGTCACTGCTAGCCACGACGGCGTCCTCCTTTTCCGTTCCTCGAATCCTTCGGCTACACCTGGACGCTGGTCAGCGCAGCAAAGCTCGGCTCATGACGACTCGTTGGATTTGGTTGGTGCCTTCATAGATCTGGGTGATCTTGGCGTCGCGCATCATGCGTTCGACCGGGAAATCGGTGGTGTAGCCGGCACCGCCGAACAACTGCACCGCATCGGTGGTGACCTCCATGGCCACATCGGAGGCAAAACACTTCGACGCCGCCGAAATGAAGCCCAGCGCGGTCTCCCCACGCTCAGCACGCGCAGCAGCGTGATACACCATCAACCGGGCGGCCTCCAGCTTCATCGCCATATCGGCGATCATGAACTGCACCCCCTGAAAATCACTGACCGCACTCCCGAACTGCTTACGATCCTTGGTGTAGGCGATCGCCGCATCCAACGCACCCTGAGCGATCCCCACCGCCTGCGCCCCGATCGTGGGCCGGGTGTGATCCAGGGTCCGCAACGCCGTCTTAAACCCCGTCCCCGGCTCCCCGATGATCCGATCCCCGGGAATGCGGCAATTCTCGAAATACAACTCCGTCGTCGGAGACCCCTTGATCCCCAACTTGTGCTCCTTGGGACCCACGGTGAAACCCTCATCATCGGCATGCACCATGAACGCCGAAATGCCGTTAGCCCCCAGATCCGGATCGGTCACCGCCATCACCGTGTACCACGTCGACTTCCCACCATTGGTGATCCAGCACTTCGACCCGTTCAAAATCCAGTCATCCCCGTCGGCGCGCGCCCGGGTGCGCATCGAAGCCGCATCAGAGCCGGCCTCACGCTCCGAAAGCGCATACGACGCCATCGCCGACCCATCCGCCAACGACGGCAACACCTGCGCCTGCAACTCAGTGGACCCCGACAAAATCAGCCCCATCGTGCCCAACTTGTTGACCGCCGGAATCAACGACGCCGACGCATCAACCCGAGCCACCTCCTCGATCACAATGCACGCCGCCACCGAATCCGCACCCTGCCCACCAAACTCCTCAGGCACATGCACCGCATTGAACCCCGACGCATTCAACGCCACCAACGCCTCTTCGGGGAACCGCGCGTTCTCATCGACATCCTTGGCATACGGAGCGATCTCCTTCTCCGCCAACGCCCGAATCGCCGCCCGCAACTCGTCATGCTCCTGCGGCAGCTTGAACACATCAAACGACGGATTCATTCGACTTCTCCCTCAAAGTGCGATGTTGACCGACTTGGTCTGCAGGTACAGATCCAATGCGTCCGGCCCGAGTTCACGGCCCCACCCGGACTGCTTGTAGCCGCCGAACGGCATCGCAGTGTCGAAGCCGTTGTACTGGTTGACCCACACCGACCCGGCTTTCAAGGCGCGCGCGACCCGGTGGGCTTTGGAGATGTCGCGGGTCCACACACCGGCCGCCAGGCCGTAGTTCGAGTCGTTGGCCGCCTGCACCGCGGCACCGATGCCCGCGTCGGCGTTGAACGGCAGGGCCGCCACGACCGGTCCGAAGATTTCTTCGCGCACGATGCTGAACTCCGGGCGCACATCCACAAACACCGTGGGCTCCACGAAAAAGCCATGCTCGCCGTGGCGTTTTCCGCCGGTCAGCGCGCGAGCCCCGGCGGCCAATCCGTCCCGCAGATAGCCGGTGACCTTGTCGAACTGGTCGGCCGAGACCAGCGGGCCGAGTTCGGTGGCCGGATCCAGGCCCGGACCGATCTTCACTTTGGACGCGGCCTGCGCGACGGCGTCGGTGAAATCGGCGAAGATCGTGTCTTCCACGAACAACCGTGTTCCGGCGACGCAGCATTGGCCGTGATTGAACAGCCAGGCATTGAGCGAACCGGCGACGGCGGCGTCGAAATCTGCGTCGGCGAACACGACATTGGGGCTCTTGCCGCCCAACTCCAGCGACACCTTCTTCAGATTGCCGCGGGCACCGTCCACGACCAGCTTGCCGACCTCGGTGGACCCGGTGAAGGCGACCTTGTCGACTCCGTCGTGCGCGGCCAGTGCGGCGCCGACGTCCCCGTATCCGGTGACGATGTTCACCACCCCAGAGGGAAAGCCTGCCTCGCAGAATATTTCGCCGAGCAGCAGAGCCGTCAGCGGTGTTTGTTCAGCCGGTTTGAGGATGACGGTGTTGCCGGCCGCCAGCGCCGGCGCCAGCTTCCACGCCGCCATCAGCAGCGGGAAGTTCCACGGCACGATCAACCCGCATACGCCGACCGGCTCCCGCAACGTGTAGGCGTGGAATCGCCCACCCGGAACCAACGGCATGGACACATCGACCGTGGTGCCGGTGATCTTGGTGGCCCAGCCTGCGTAGTAGCGGAAGGCGTCCGCCGACAAGCCGGCGTCTACCACCGTCGCCACTCCGGCAGACTTACCGTTGTCCAATGCCTCCAGTTCACCGAACTGCGCTGCCCGCTCGGCGATCAGGTCGCCTACCCGCCACAGCAGTTGCGCGCGCTCGTTGGGCTTCATCGACTGCCACGGACCGTCATCGAACGCCGCACGGGCCGCGGTCACCGCACGGTTCACATCGTCGGCTTGCGCGTGGGCGACCTCGGCCAGCACGGCCCCGGTAGCTGGATCATGCGTAGCGAACCTGCGCCCAGACACCGCATCGACCCACTGACCGCCGATGAGAAGCTGCTTCCTACGATCCAGGAAAGACCGGACGTCGGCCCGGATTGCAAACTCAGTGGCTGATGACACGGACGCCTCCGGTGTTCGCGCCGGCTCCCCGGATCCACGGGAAGAATCGTGCGGCGGCCGCGGCTGTCAGGCGCTGATACCCCGGCCCGGCAACCCGAGCCAGCACGTCGAGAGCGCGTGCCTCCCAGCCGATCACGACCCGGGCGCTGCCCTTGCGTACGCCATCGAGAATGGTCTCTGCCGCCATCTCCGGCGAATGCAGCAGCAGGTATTTGTCGTAGAACTGGGCAAGGGTCTGCACGTCTTCGCCGTCGCAGACGGTCGCGTTGCGGGCAACCGCGGTCTTGATGCCGCCTGGATGCACACAGGTCACCTTGACCTGGTAGCCGCTGATCAGCATTTCCTGCCGCAACGCCTCGGTGAACCCGCGTACCGCGAATTTTGCCGCGTTGTAAGCGCTTTGGCCTGGGACCGCGATCAGGCCGAACAGGCTCGAGACGTTGATGATGTGTCCGTCCTCCGACGCAATCAGGTGCGGCAGAAATGCTTTGGTCCCGTTGACGACGCCCCAGAAGTCGACGTCCATGACCCGTTCCATGTCCTTGAACGTCGCATTCTCGACGTCGCCGTTGTATGCGATTCCGGCGTTGTTGTAGACCTGGTGAACCCGGCCGAAGTGCGCGACCACGTCCTCGGCGTAGGCCATTACCTTCGCCCGCTCGGTCACATTGAGCCGGTCGGACTTCACCTGTGCTCCCAGCGCTTCGGCTTGACGCGCCGTGTCCATAAGGCCCTCTGCGTCGATATCGGAGAGGGCCAGCTTCGCGCCTTTCGCGGCGAGGTTGAGCGCGAGCGCTTTGCCGATACCCGACCCTGCGCCGGTGATGACGACGACCTTGCCCGCGAACTGGCTTACGCGATCGCGCCCTTTTCCTGGGTGAACACCCAACTTGGCGCTGAGCCCGGCTATCGGCCGGACGATGCTTTTCGAAATCACGCCACGATCATCACCACCGGCGACCGCACCGGTCTTGACAATTCCCGACACTCTTTTATCATTTTCCGACAAGGGAGGTGGTGGACGTGGCGTCGCTGGGCAGTTTCATCCGCGCGCCGGCCACCTGGGGCTACGACGAGCTGGTCCGCGACCTCGGCGGGAACCCGATGGATTTGCTGTCACGGTTCCACCTCCCGGCCGAGGCCGAACGCCGGGAGGACGCATTCGTTCCGGTCGGAGCATTCGTTCGGATGCTGGAAGCCACCGCCGATGAACTCCGGTGCCCGGACTTCGGTCTGCGCCTTTCGTCCCTGCAGGGCCTGCACATCCTCGGTCCGCTGGCGGTGATTGCCCGAAACGCCCAGACCCTGCTGAGCGGTCTGAGTGCAATCGCGCGCTATCTCTACATCCATTCCCCCGCACTGGAACTGACCGAACGGCGAACCGAGCGAGGCATCACGTTCACCTACGAGGTGATCGAACGGGGGATTCCCTACCCCCTACAGTCCTACGAGCTGAGTATGGGTATCGCGGTGCGCATCCTGCGGTTGCTGGGGGGACCAGACGCCCGGTCCGACGCGATCTCGTTCATGCACAACCAACATGGTCCGGACGACGCCTACCAGGAGGCGCTGGGTTGCCCGGTGCGCTTCGGGCAGACCTGGTGCGGGTTCGAGTTGCCGGTCCATCTGGCCGAACGGCGTATCGAGAATGCGGACCCCGATACCCGGCGCATCGCCACCCGGTATCTGGAGTCCACCTACCTGCCGAACACGTCACCGCTGGCGGCGCGCGTGACCGAACTGGCGCGCCGACTGCTGCCCACCGGGCAGTGCAGCATCGATGTCATCGCGGCCGAACTGGCAATGCATCCGCGGACGCTGCAACGCCGTTTGGCTGTCGAAGGCGTTGGCGGCCGAGAGATTATCGATGCGGAACGCCGCCGCCAGGCGATGCGGTACCTCGCCGAACCGGGGCTGCCGATCCGGCAGGTCGTCGTCCTGCTCGGCTACACCGAGCAGAGTGCGCTCAACCGGTCCTGCCAGCGCTGGTTCGGAAAGACGCCACGACAGTGCCAAGACGGCGGATTCAACCGCAGCTCGAACTAGAACCCCGGTTTGTATGTGCAGCCACACATACGCCCGTGAGAATCCTGAGCGAATGCACATCCCGTTAAGGTTGCGGCCGCTTTAGCGTGAATCGCATCACACGCCATGCCATGGACCGCGGCTCGTCACTCGATCCACGGTCAGTTGAAACTCAGCGGCACGGCGGATGAACCGGGCCGTCGTACACAGCCCGACTCAGGTATCACAGAACCACGGAGGACCCCATGTCACACGCCATCGCCACGTCGCACGCATCGACGATCGCACCCGCCAACCGCGCAGAACGCCGCCGCACGGTGCGCCGAGTCGTTCAGATGGCCGGCGTGGCATCCACCATGGGAGCCGGCGCGCTGGCGATGATGCTGGTGGCCCCGCACGCCACGGCCGATGCCACCGCCCTGCAAGGCGCGGTCGCCGCGATCGAGCAGGCCCAGGCCAGCATCGCCGACCTCGACGCCAACAGCCCACTGTTCGATTTCATCGACCACCAGTCGTCGGACGGCATGCTCCCGCAGTACGTCCAGAACATGTCAGCGACAACCCTGGCGATCATCTTGGCCCAATTCAACAGCGGCACCCTCAAATTCCCCGGCCTGGGCGAACTGCCGGTCCTCGACGGCACCGCCCAGACCTCGGCCCCGTTCATGTGGAACGCTTCGGCGGCCGACCCGCAGTCGTACCTGATCTACGGCAACCCGGACAACCAGTACGGTCTGATGCCGTTGGACCCGAACGGCAGCTATACCGTCACGGTCAACCCCGGTGATGGTTCCATCGGCGGGGGGCTGGCAACCTATTCCGGCAGCGTCGCGCAATCGAATTTCGCCCCGCTGCAAAGCTTCAGCTTCGCCAACGCGACCCCCAACGCGGACGGCAGCTACACCATCATCGTGAGCGCCACCGACCCCGGGAACGGCGCCAACTGGTTCAGCAGCGCCGGGGCGACCTCGCTGCTGGTGCGCGACACGGTCGGCGACTGGGGCCAGATTCACAACGACGTCGACATCGTCAAAGACGGTGCGGAGAACGTCATTCCGTGGCTCAACGACACCCAGATCGCCACCATCCTGGGCATCAGCGGCAAGGTGCTGCCGTTGGTGAACATGTCGGACACCTACTATCACCAGATCCAGTACCCGCTGCTGAACGACCCGAACGAGTTCAGCCAGCTCGGCGATACCGCCGCCAACATCCCGGGATTGACCCTGCCGGGTCAGGTCAGCAGCATGGGTAACTTTGCGCTGGAGCCCGGTCAGGCGCTAGTGCTCAAGGTGCCCGAGATCGACGCCGCGTACCACGGCTTGCAGGTCACCAACGAATGGGGGCAGTACGTTCCGTTCGCCAGCGTGACCGGCAGCTTGAACAGCACCCAAATCTTCCAGGGCGACGACGGCTACACCTATTACATCCTCAGCGGCGAGAACCCGGGTTACGCCAACTGGGTGAACATCGGTGACCTCACCCATGGCGGCGTCCTGCTGCGCTGGCAAGACGTGACCGGGGAAATCACCAACCCCGACATCCAAACCACCGTGGTGCCGATCGACGATCTCAAGGATTACCTGCCGGCGGATATGCCCACCATCACCCCGGAGGAGTACGCGGCGCTGGCCCAGGAGCGGTTGCTCGAGTACGGCTATTCGTTCCACCAGTCGTCGAACATCAACTGGCTGTGGGACAACCTGCAGATCGGCCAGATCAAGGACGCGATCGGCGCGGACACGTTCGACAAGCTGTTCGGCGGGCAGGACTCGGTGCCCTCGGTCTTCGACCGGATGCTCACCGCAGAGCTGGGCCCCAACTGGACCAACGTGTTCACCAACGTGTTCGAGCACCCGGAGGGCAGCTTCAATGCGCTGGTGAACAACCTGCCGCTGGCGCTGAAGGACATCGAGCTGCCGACCCTCCTGGCCGGGCTGCAATTTCAGCACCTCACCGAGCAGACCTTCGCCGCGATGCAGACCAGCGACTACTGGTCGGACTCGTCGAACCTGATGGCCAGCCTGAACTCCTTCGGGACGCTGTTCAACGACGCGCTGTTCGATCCGGCAACCAGCATCACTGCCGGCTTCCTCAACGCTCGCGACGACCTGGGGGTGGCGCTGCTGAACGCAACGGACGGCACGGATCTGACCAACACCCTGTGGGCGCAGCTGTCCGAGCTGAACGACACGCTCAGTGAAACGCTGACCAACACCATGGCGTCGTCGGTGTCGGTGCAGGCAGCCGACTTCAGCACCATGCTGACCGACCTGTTCTCCGGGCTGGGCTGATCCCCCGCTGCTGAAGCGTGGCCTCCCGCCCGGGGCGATCCCGGCGGGAGGCCAACAACAACCAATCTGTAAGGAGAGGGCCGTGAAGACCACCGCAGCGGTGTTGCTGGAAGCCGGAAAGCCGTACGAGATCATGGAACTCGACCTCGACGGTCCCGGTCCGGGCGAGGTGTTGATCCGCTACACCGCCGCCGGGTTGTGCCATTCCGACCTGCATCTCACCGACGGCGACCTACCGCCGCGGTATCCCATCGTCGGCGGGCATGAGGGCTCCGGCATCATCGAGGAAGTCGGCTCCGGGGTCACCAAGGTCAAGCCGGGCGATCACGTGGTGTGCTGCTTCATCCCCAACTGCGGCACCTGCCGGTACTGCTCCACCGGCCGGCAAAGCCTTTGCGATATGGGCGCCACGATTCTGGACGGCTGCATGCCGGACGGTACCTTCCGATTTCACAGCGGAGCAATGGATATCGGCGCGTTCTGCATGTTGGGCACCTTCTCCGAGCGGGCGGTGATCTCCCAGCACTCCGTGGTGAAAGTCGACGACTGGCTGCCCCTGGAGACCGCCGTGCTAGCGGGCTGTGGGGTACCGACGGGCTGGGGCAGCGCCACCTACGCCGGGAACGTCCGCGCGGGCGACATCACGGTGATCTACGGTGTCGGCGGCATCGGCATCAACGCGGTGCAGGGTGCGGTGCACTCCGGCGCCCGGTACGTGGTGGTCGTCGACCCGGTCCAGTTCAAGCGAACCATGGCGCTGAAATTCGGTGCCACACATGCCTTTGCCACCGCAGCCGAAGCCGCCGAGAAGATCAACGAGCTGTCCTGGGGCCAGGGCGCCGACCAGGCCATCGTCACCGTCGGTGTCGTCGACGAGGACGTCATCTCGGCGGCATTCGACGCCGTCGGCAAGGGCGGCGTGGTCGTGGTCACCGGCCTGGCCAACCCGGAGAAGCTGACCATCCACGTGTCCGGGACGATAATGGCGCTGATGGAAAAGACGATCAAGGGAACACTGTTCGGCTCGGCCAACCCGCAGTACGACATTGTGCGTCTGCTGCGTCTCTACGATGCCGGCCAGCTCAAACTCGACGAACTCATCACCACCCGCTACCGCCTCGAAGACGTCAACCAAGGCTACGAGGATCTGCGCAACGGCAAGAACATTCGCGGCATCATCGTCCACGACTGAGCATGGGTCAGGCTCGGGTCAGCACGCGGGGACCGATCTGGTGCGCCAGCTCGAGCGCGAGCTCGATCGCCAGCCTGCGCTCGCCGGGCTGGCAGCCGAGCAGTTCGGCCGCCCGCGCCACCCGTTGCAGCACGGTATTGCGGTGGGTATGCAGGCGGGCGGCCGCGCGTGGCGCGTTTTCGGCCACGTCGAGAAACACCCGCAGGGTCTCGCGTAGCCGCGCCGCGCTCGCGGTGTCCTCGGCCAGCGGCCCCAGTGTGGTGGAAACGAATTCGGCTGCCCGATCCATGTTCTGCGCAGCCAGCTCGGTCACTTCCAGGTCGTGGTAGAACGCGATCCGCGGCCCGTCCGGGTGCACCGCGAGCAGCCGTTGCACGGCCAGTGCCGCGACGTGGGAGCGGCGGAAGCCGGCGATACCGGGGCGGGTGGGGCCCACCGCAACCCGGATATTCGACTGGGCTTGGCTGACCGCGTCGCGCAGAGCATCGAACTGGAGGGTGGACTCGGTGATCAACCACGCCCACAGTGTGGAGGTTCCGGCCGGCAACGTCAGCGGTCGACGGACGCCGACCGCCCGCGCCAAGACGTTGGCGGCCGATTCCAGCGCGCCCTGGATTTCGCCAGGCGGCGGGGCCCACAGCACCAGGGCGGTGTGCCGGCGCTCGAGCTCGTAGCCCAGGCGCTCGCTGGCCCGGCGGCTGTCGATCGGGGCACCGTCGAGGATCAGCCGCACCGTTTCGGTGCGCCGCGCCAACGCACCTCCGAGCACCTCCTCGCGTTCGCGCTGCGCCTCGGCGATGACACGGCTGACCACCTGGTCGACGTATTCGAACGTCAACTGCGACGAGATTTCCAACAGCTGCAGCAACACCGGACCGGCCGACGCCAGGCTGGTGGCGTGCGCCATGTAGCGCCGCCAGGCGATGTTCTGCCCACGGCGATAGGACTGGAAGATGACATCGAGGTCCACGCCGCGCCGCGCGACGGTCCGGGCCACATCCAAGGCCTCGGGCGGGACATCGATCGTTGATACCCGACCGTCACGCCGAGCGAACATGCTGAACAGGCGCGCCGCGTTGGCCCGGTTGCTGGCCGACATCTCCGCCGTCAACGCCGCGTCAGCACCCATGAACGGGCTCAGTTCGATCTCCGCCGCATCCATCTCGGCGACCAGATCGTCGAGGTCGGCCAACATCAACTCGGCCACCTGGCCCATCAGTTCGACGATCTCCTCCGACGGCACATCCATGCGGTCGAGTCTGTATCGACGAGGTATGTGGCCGCACATATTTGGCCAAAAAATCAGGGCGGCGGACCATAGGATGCCGGCGCGCGCACCGTTACCGTGAACCCGTTCGCCGCCCGCCCAGCGTCAGGAGATGCCGCCCGTGACCACTCCTACGACGGACGTCGACGTTCTCGTGGTCGGCGCCGGGATTTCTGGAATCGGGATCGCCTATCACCTCAAGACCCGCCGGCCCGCGACGTCGTTCGTGGTGCTGGACGGGCGCGCCGAAATCGGGGGGACGTGGAGCCTGCACAAATACCCCGGTATCCGATCTGACTCGGATATGCCCACGTTCGGCTTCGGCTTCAAGCCGTGGACCGATCGCAAGTCGATCGCCGATGGACACATCATCTTGAACTACCTGCGTGAGGTCGTCGAGGAGAACGGCCTGGCGGGGCATATGCGGTTCGGCTACCAGGTGCGCTCGGCGGAGTTCTCTTCGCCGGATGCGGCGTGGACGGTGACGGCCGAGCACGCCGGTCAGTCGGTGCAATTCCGGGCGCGGTGGCTGTTTCTGGGCACCGGGTACTACGACTACGAGCAGCCCTTCATCCCCGAGTTCGCCGGTGTCGACGAGTTCGAAGGACCGGTGATCCATCCCCAACACTGGCCCGAGCAGTTGGACTACGCCGGTAAGCGGGTGGTGGTCATCGGCAGCGGCGCCACGGCGGTCACGCTGATTCCGGCGATGGCCGACTCCACCAGTCACATCACCATGCTGCAACGCTCACCGAGCTACGTGTTGTCGCTTCCGGCTTCCGACCCGCTGGCCAACGTGTTGAACAGAGTGCTCGGCCACGACCGGGCGTACAAGATCATCCGGCGCAAGAACATTCTGCTCAGCCGCACCGTGTTCAAGGCCTGCATGCGGTTCCCGACGCTGATGCGCCGGCTGCTGATCGCCAACGTGGCCCGCCAGCTGCCCAAGGACTTTGACGTCGACACCCACTTCAGCCCGCGCTACAACCCGTGGGAACAGCGGCTGGCCATGGTGCCCGACGGGGATCTGTTCAAGTGTTTCTCGTCGGGGCGGGCGTCGGTGGTCACCGACCGGATCTCCCGGTTCACCAAAACCGGCATCCGGTTGGACTCGGGGCAGGAGTTGGCGGCCGACATCATCGTCACCGCGACCGGGCTGAACATGTCGCCGTTCGGTAAGATCGCGCTGCACGTCGACGGAGCGCCCGTGCACCTGCCGGACACCGTCGCCTACAAGGCGATGATGCTCTCCGGCGTGCCCAACCTCGCGTTCGCCCTGGGCTACACGAACATCGCCTGGACGCTCAAGGTGGATCTGGTCTGTGAGCACTTCTGTCGGCTGCTCGACCACATGGACGCCCAGGGATACGACACCGTGGTCCCGATCCTCGACGACCCGGGCATGGAGCGGGTGCCGTTGATGGACATGAGCTCGGGCTACGTCCAGCGGGCGATCGCGAAGTTCCCGCGCAGCGGTACCCGCGGGCCGTGGCAGGTCCGGCACGCCTACGAGGTGGATGTCGCGCGGTTGAGGGAGGGCCCGGTGCGCGACGGCGCACTGCGGTTCGCCATCAGCACCGCCCCTACTCCGGCGTCTCGGCCAGGCTCGCGGCATCGGTGATGCCTGCACGGCGCGGCCCCGCCTGACGGGTGAACGCGGCGGTGAGCAGCGAGAGCACCACACCGACCGCAATCAACACCCCGGCCAGCAAATACTCCTGTCCCTCCCGGCCGGACAACGGTGTCACCAGATACAACGAGGCCGCGCACCCGATCACCGGCAGCACCGTCGGCGTGGTGAAGTGCCGGCCGGTTCGCCGGGCGTCGCGGCGCAGCACCAGGACCGCCACATTGACCATCGCGAACACCGCCAGCAACAGCAGCGACGTGGTGCCGCCGAGGATCTCGACGGCGTCTCCGCTGGCGACGACGGTGACATCGAGGATCACCGCGAACGCGATCGCCGTGGTGAACAGGATCGCCACCCACGGCGACCGACGAACCGGGCTGACCACGCTCAGCACCGGCGGCAACACCCGCTGCCGGGCCATCCCGTAGATCAGCCGACTGGCCATCAGCATGCTGATCAGCGCGGTGTTGGACACCGCGAACATCGAGATGAACGGCAGGATGTCCTTGATCGGCAGCCCGGGGGCGCCCGCCTGGGCCACGTCGACCAGTGGGGCCTGGCTGGCCTTGAGCTGGCTGACGGGGACCAACGCCACCGAGACCATCGCCACCACGACGTAGACGACGGCGGCGATGCTGAGACCCGACAGCAGGACCTTGGGGAAAACCCGGGCCGGGTCGTGGACCTCCTCGGCCATGTTCACCGAATCCTCGAAGCCGGTCATCGCGAAGAATGCCAGCGAGGTTGCGGTGGTGACGGCCAGCACGACGTTCTTGTCTCCCGGGGTGTCGAACGCGATCAGCCGCGACGCATCGATGTCGGTGCCGTCGGTGAACGCCCACAGCCCGGCGAAGATCACCAGCAGCAGGCCGCTGATCTCGATGACGGTCAGACCGACGTTGAGCTTGACACTGTGCCCCACCCCGCGCAGGTTGACCGCGGCCAGTGCCGCCATGAACAGCAGCGCCACCACCAGGACGTCGGTTGTGCCCCAGCCGAAGTGAAATGCGGTGAGGAAGTTGGCAGCGAAGAAGCGCGCCGCCGTCGCCGCCGAGGTGATGCCGGCGCACATCACCACGAAGGCCACCAGGAACGTGACGAACGGGCTGCCGAACGCCTTCTGCGCATACAGCGCCGCGCCGGCGGCCTGCGGGTATTTGGTGACCAATTCCAGGTAGCTCAGCGCCGTGACCGCGGCGATCAGAAATGCCAGCAGGAACGGCAGCCATGCCGCGCCACCGACCTCGGCGGCGACATCACCGGTCAGCGCGTAGATGCCGGTGCCCATGATGTCGCCGAGGATGAACAGCAGCAGCAGCCCGGGCCCCATCACCCGGCGCAGCTGGGGCTCGCCGGGCTGCGATGCCGATGACCGGCCGATGGTCAAACCAGGACGATCGGCTGATCGAGTGGGGCGAGCACGTCGATGACATCGATCAACGTGTCCCGCGCGGCGTCGCGGGGAGTTTGCCCGTCATCGACCAGGGCAGCCACCACGGCGCCGTCGACCGCGCAGACCAAGGCCGACAGCAGTTCGGGCCGAACCAGCCGGCCCGAACGGTCGATGGCCTCGACGACGGCGTCGTCGCGCTGGTGCAGGATGCGACGCTGGATGTCGCGCAATGCCGGCAGCCGGGCGCACGCGATGTAGCGCTCATAACGCGAGATCAGCTGCTCGGTGAGCAGAGGGCCGTCCTCGTCGCCCACCAGCAGGTCGATCAACACGTCGGCGGTGGCCTCGGTGCCGCGGCGGCGGCGGGGAAGATCGGCGACGCGGGCCAGCAGCTGGGCCACCTCCAGCATCCCGATGTGTTCGACGGCGCTGGCGATCAGGTCATCGAGCGAAGAGAAGTAGTAGGTGGTGGACGCGAGCGGCAAGCCGGCCCGGTGCGCCACCGCCCGGTGCCGCACAGCCTCGAAACCGCCCTCGCGCAGCAACTCGGCGGCAGCGCTGACCAGCGCATACCGTCGGCGTTCCCCCTTGGGCGTGACCGCTCCTGTCACGGCTATTCATGCTGCCAGTCAGGCCGGTGCCGCATTGCCGTTTCGGTCAAACGGCACCGGCCCCGACATCCCTGGCATGATGACGGCCATGTCCGAGCTGAGCCGCCGCACCCTGTTGCGGCTGGGTGCGAGTGCGGCCGCCGGCGCCGCGGGCGCCTGCGTGCTGGGCACGCTGGTCACGGCCCGACCCTCACATGCCGGCCCCCCGGCTCCCGCCGCGCCGGCACCGCTGGCTCCCCCACCGCCGCTGGAACCTGCCGCAGTCGCCGCGCCGACGATGACGACCGGTTCGTTCGTGTCAGCGGCGCGCGGTGGGATTTCGACGAATTGGGCGATCGCGCGACCGCCGGGTCAGACGACCGCGCTGCGGCCGCTGATCGCGCTGCACGGAAAAGGCAGTGATGCGGCGACGGTGATGGCCGGCGGTGTCGAGCAGGGGTTGGCGCAGGCCGTCGCCGCGGGTTTGCCGCCGTTCGCGGTGGTCGCCGTCGACGGCGGCGGCAGCTACTGGCACCGACGCGCGTCCGGCGAGGATTCGGGGGCGATGGTCCTGGGCGAGCTGCTCCCGCTGCTGGACGGCCAGGGCCTGGACACCTCCCGGGTGGGGTTCCTGGGCTGGTCGATGGGCGGCTACGGGGCACTGCTGCTCGGCGGCCGGCTCGGGCCGGCCCGCACCGCGGCGATCTGCGCGGTCAGTCCGGCGCTGTGGCTGTCGTCGGGCGCGGCGGCGCCGGGCGCGTTCGACGGCGCCGACGATTTCGCGGCGAACTCGGTGTTCGGGATGCCCGCGCTGGCGTCGATCCCGATCCGGGTGGACTGCGGCACCGGCGACCCGTTCTACGCCGCGACCCAGCAGTTCGTCGCCCAGTTGCCCACCCCGCCGGCGGGCGGTTTCCCGCCCGGCGGGCATGACCCGGGATTCTGGGGTTCGCAGTTGCCGGCCGAGCTGACCTGGGCCGCCCCGCTGCTCACGGCCTGACGTCTCTCCGGCGAGCAGACGCAAATGTGCCTTAGTAACAACGTTACCGGGCACGTTTGCGTCTGCTCGCGCTACAGGGCGATCCGGCCCTCGGCGGCCGCCAACGCGATGTCGGTGCGGAAGTGACCGCCCGGCAGTCGAATTGACGCCACCTTCGCATAGGCGTCGGAGCGGGCCGCGTTCAGGTCAGCACCGGTGCCCACCACCGACAGCACCCGGCCGCCGCTGGACACGAACGCCCCGTCGTCACGGCGCGCCGTCCCGGCGTGCAGCACACCGTCGGCCTCGGCGCCGGTGATGACGTCACCAACCCGCGGTCGTCCCGGATAGTTTTCGGCGGCCACCACCACCGTCACCGCCGCGCCGTCACGCCAGCGCAGCGGGCCGAACTCGGCCAGTCGGCCGGTGGCCGCGGCATGCAGCAGCCCACCCAGCGGCGATTCCAGCAGCGCCAGCACCGATTGCGTCTCGGGGTCACCGAATCGGCAGTTGAACTCCACCACCGCCGGCCCGTTCGACGTCATCGCCAGCCCGGCATACAGCAGGCCGGAGAACGGGCAACCACGCCGAACCATCTCGGCGGCAACGGGTTCGATGATCTCGGCGACGATGCGGTCCGCCGCCTGCGCGGGCAGCCAGGGCAGCGGCGCGTAGGCGCCCATGCCTCCGGTGTTGGGGCCCGCGTCGCCGTCGCCCACCCGCTTGAAGTCCTGAGCCGCCAGCAACGGCACCACGGTCTCGCCGTCGACCACACTGAACAAGGACACCTCGGGGCCATCCAGGAAGGACTCCAGCAGCACCGGATGCCCGCCGTCGAGCAGCCCGGCCGCGTGGGCCCGCGCGGCGCCCCGGTCGGCGGTCACCACCACGCCCTTGCCGGCGGCCAGCCCGTCGTCCTTGACCACCCAGGCGGCCTCCCCGGCGGCCGGGCCGAACCGGTCCAGGGCGGCGTCCAGATGCGCGGGGTTGTCCACGGTTTCGCTGCGCGCGGTACGCACGCCGGCCGCGGCCATCACGTCTTTGGCGAACCCCTTGGAGCCCTCGATGCGGGCGGCGTCCTGGCCGGGGCCGAAGCATGCGATGCCGGCCGCCCGCACCGCATCGCCGACCCCCAGCACCAGCGGCACCTCGGGGCCGATCACCACCAGGTCCGCCTCGATCTGACGGGCCAGCGCGACGACCGCCTCCCGGGAGCTGACGTCGATGTCGTGCTGGTCGGCGATCGCCCCGGTGCCGGCGTTGCCGGGTGCGATCGCAACCGCCTCGACCTGCGGATCTCTTTTCAGCGCCAGCAGCAGAGCATGTTCACGGGCACCGGAACCGATCACGAGGACGCGCACCTGCACCACACTACGGTCATACACTTGACAATCTAGTGTATGGTCTAACTCAGTTGTGCCGTGCATCACAGAGAGGTGTTCCTTGACGACAACAGAGAATGGCTGTCCGTTCGGCCCCGGCTTCGACTTCACCGACCCCGACGTGCTGTTGCACGGCATCCCGGTCACCGAGTTCGCCGAGCTGCGCAAGACCGCGCCGGTGTGGTGGAACGAGCAGCCCGCCGGCAGCAACATCTTCGACGACGGCGGCTACTGGGTGATCAGCAAGCACCAGCACATCAAGGACATCTCCCGCGACAACGACGTGTGGTCCACCAACGCCAAGGGCGCGGTGATGCGGCTGCCCGACGGGGTGACCGCCGAGCAGCTCGACCTGACCAAGGCGCTGCTGATCAACCATGACCCGCCGGAGCACACCCGGCTGCGCAAGCTGGTGTCACGGCTGTTCACTCCCCGCTCGGTCGCGGTACTCGAGGAGAAGCTCGCGCTGGCCGCGCACGAGATCGTCAAAGCTGCGGCCGAAAAAGACAGCGGCGACTTCGTCGGCGATATCGCAATGAAGCTGCCGCTGCTGGCGATCGCCGACCTGATCGGTGTTCCTGAGACGGACCGCGAGAGGTTGTTCGACTGGACCAACGCGATCATGAACACCGATGACCCGGACTTCGACACCGATCCCATCGTGGCCAACGCCGAGTTGATGGGCTACGCCTACAACATGGCCGAGGAGCGGCGCCGCTGCCCGGCCGACGACATCGTCACCCGGCTCATCGAGGCCGATGTCGACGGCGAGTCGCTGGGCGAGACCGAGTTCGCGTTCTTCGTGATCCTGTTGGCGGTGGCCGGCAACGAGACCACCCGTAACGCGATGACGCACGGCATCAACGCCTTTGCCCAGCATCCCGAGCAGTGGGAACTCTACAAGCGGGAGCGGCCCGAGACCGCGGTCGACGAGATCGTCCGGTGGGCGACCCCGGTGCACTGCTTCCAGCGCACCGCCAAGGTCGACACCGAGGTCGGTGGCGTAGCGATCAAGGCGGGGCAGCGTGTCGGCCTGTTCTACAGCTCGGCCAACTTCGACGAGGACGTCTTCGACCGGCCGTTCGAGTTCGACATCCTGCGTAACCCCAACCCGCACCTGGCCTTCGGCGGCCAGGGCACGCACTACTGCATCGGCGCGAACCTGGCCCGTATGGAGATCCGGTTGATCCTCGACGAGATCGCCAACCAGATCCCCGACATCACCACGCTGGCCGAGCCGCAGCGGCTGCGGTCCGGCTGGATCAACGGGATCAAGGATCTGCACGTCTCGTATCACTCCTGATGCGCACTCACGGGTGGGGCGGTGCGGCGCCGTCCACCGACGAGGAAGCCGTGGCGCGCATCCTGTGCGCCGCCAGTGAGGTGATCGAGGCCCGGGGCGCCGACCTGTCGATCGCCGACGTGGCGCGCACCCTGGGCGTGACCCGCCAGACGGTGTACCGCTACTTTCCCAGCACCGACGCGTTGCTGGTGGCTGCGGCAACGCTGGCGGCCAACGGGTTCCGGGACCGCCTGGTGGCACTGCTGGCCGGTGTCACCGACCCCGCCGACGCGGTGACCGAGGCCATCGCCACCGCACTGGAATGGTTGCCGCACGACAAGCACATCGGGTTGCTGCTGGCGCCCGCCCGCGACAACGCGTTCACCCCCGACGTCACCTCAGAAGCAGCGCTGCAGTTTGCCGAATCGATCCTGCGCCAACTCGATGTCGACTGGACGGCAGCCGGATTCAGCGACGCCGACGTCGATGAGCTGGCCGAGCACCTGCTGCGGATCGTCCAGTCGTTCGTCATCGATCCGGGGCGCCCGCCACGCACCGGCGACCAGCTGCGCGCCTACCTGCATCGCTGGGTGGGTGCGGCACTCACCAAATAACGCCGAGCAGACGCAAATGTGCCCTAAAACCCGTTGTTTGGGGCACATTTGCGTCTGCTCGCGCCAGCTAGTGCTCGCGCCAGCTAGTGCTCGCGCCAGCTAGTCCCGCTCGCCTGAGTGCATCTTGACCGCGGCATCGACGTTGGCCTTGCGGTCCTCCGCGGCACCTTTCGCCGCCGCCTTGCGGCGCTTGGCCACGACGGCCTCGACGGCGCCGTTGAGTGCCGAGCCCAGCGGGAATCCGAGATAGTGGGTGACGAAGACCGCCATCTCCTTCAGTTCGGTCTCGGTGAGCTCCCCGTTGAGCAGCGCGGCGTTGATCTGGATCTCGGCCAGGTCGCGGTTTCCGACGGCGGTCACCGCCGTCAGCGTCATGATGCGCTTGTCGCGCATCGACAATCCGGGTCGGGTCCAGATGCTGCCGAACAGGTGGTCGACGGTCAGGTCGAAGTATGCGTCCCCCTCGACGTTGGGCATCTCCCAGCCGTACACCTCGTTCATCTTCTCTAGCCCGGTGCGGCGCAACTCATCCATCGCTGTCTCCTTTGTCGGTGTGCGGGACGCCGAGTCCGTCGGCCAGCCGGGCCAGCGCCACCTGCGCCAGCGGCAGCTCCACGCCGTTGGCCTCGCCCAGCGCCAGCGCCAGGCTCAAGTCCTTCTCGCCCAGCCCGCGGGTGTGGGTGAATGCGTCGTAGAGCCAGTGACCGGGTTCCAGCGTGGTCATGTCCTCGCGGACCATGATCGCTCCCGGCCCGCTGGTCAGCGCATCGGTATGCCGGACCACCCGGCCCAGCGCCTGCAGATCCAAACCGGCCGACTCGGCCAGCTTCATCGCCTCACACGCAGCGGCGTAGGAGGTGAACGTCAACATGTTGCGGGCCAGCTTCATTCGGGTTCCCGCGCCCGGCTCTCCCGCGTGGATCACCATCGACGCCCACATCTTGAACGCCGGCTTGATCCGCTCGTACACGTCACGCTCGGCGCCGACCATGGTCGCCAGCTCGCCCTTTTCCGCCGCGCCGCCGCCCCCGCTGACCGGCGCGTCGATGACGTGAATGCCCTGCGGCTTCAGCTCCGCGGCGAGCTCGGCGGCGGTGGTGTCGCGGATCGTCGAGTGGATCGCGATGACGGTGCCCGGCTTGGCGTGGGCGGCCAGTTCGGCGACGACGTCGCGGACCTGCTCGTCGTTGAGCACGGTCACGCTGATGATGTCGGCGCCGGCCACGTCGGCAATACTGTCGGCCAGGCTGGCGCCCGCCTCGGCCAGCGGTGTCATCGCCTCGGCCCGTAGGTCATAGACGGTCACGCCGCCCGGCCAGTCGACCAGCCGCTTGGCCATCGGCGCGCCCATGTTGCCCAGCCCGATGTAGCCCAGCGCCGGGATCTCGGGAGTGCTCATGATCGGATGATCTGTCCGCCGTCGACGTTGAAGATCTGCCCGGTGATCCAGCTGGCCTCATCGGACAGCAGGAACAGGCACATGCCGACCAGGTCTTCGGGCGTGCCCATCCGCGCCAGCGGCAGGGTCTGCACCATCTGCTTGACGATGGCCTGCGGGGTGGTGGAGCGGTTGGCTTCGGTGTCGATCGGACCCGGTGCGATCGCGTTGATCCGGATCTTGCGCCACCCCAACTCGCGGGACAACTGCTGAGTCAACCCGTTGACGCCGACCTTGGCCAACCCGTAGAAGTTGGCGTAAACCCAGGCCGCGGTGGAGGACTGGTTGACGATGGCGCCGCCGCCGCGCTGCTCCATGTGGCCGAAGACGGCCCGGGTGCACACCAGCGCCCCGTCCAGGTTGACACTCATGAACCTGCGGTAGTAGTCCCAGTCAACGGTCAACAGGCCGTCGAGTTTCATCCCGCCGAAGATCGCGGCGTTGTTGACCAGGTAGTCGATCCCGCCGAATTCCGCCACGGTCGCGTCGGCCATGGCCTGCGCCGATTCCAGGTCGGAGACGTCGACCCGCACGGCCAGCGCCTTGCCACCGTCGGCGACGATCTGCTTGGCAACCCGCTGCGCGCCTTCGACGTTGATGTCGGCGATCACCACCGCCGCACCTTCACGGGCCAGTGCCTCCGCGTAGGCCTGCCCGATACCGCCACCGGATCCGGTGACGATCGCCACCTTGTCGTCAAATTTCATGATGTCCCTTCGAGTGTCGGGTTAATACACGCCGTACGCCGTTTCGCGTGCCACAACCCGACACTCGGCGCACCTCGATCAAATAGCCGTCGCGATCACTTTCGTTTCCAGGTACTCCTCGAAGCCGGCCAGCCCCATCTCGCGGCCGTTGCCGGATTGCTTGTACCCGCCGAACGGGGCGTCCGCGGAGTACCAGACACCGCCGTTGACGTTGACGGTGCCCACCCGCAGCCGCGCCGCCACCGCGGCGGCCCGCTCCGGGTCGGCGCCGAACACAGTGCCCGACAAGCCGTACGGCGAGTCGTTGGCGATGCGCACCGCGTCGTCGTCACCGTCGTGGGCGATCACGGTGAGCACCGGGCCGAAGATCTCCTCCCTCGCCACCCGCGCGTCGTTGCCCAGCCCTGCGATCACCGTCGGCTCGATGAAGAATCCGGTGTCGCGGTCCGCCGGCCGGCCGCCGCCGCAGGCGAACGAACCACCCTCGGCCACAGCCAAATCCAGATAGCTCTGCACCCGGTCGCGCTGCCGCGCGGAGATCACCGGACCGCAGACGGTGCCGGCTGCGGTCGGATCGCCCGGTTTGATCGATCCCATGGTGGCCGCCGCGATGGCAACAGCCTCGTCGTAGCGGGCCCGCGGCACCACCAGCCGGGTGGTGATCGCGCAGCCCTGTCCGGCGTGCATGCTCGCCGAGAATGCCGACACGCCGGCGGCGGCACCCAGGTCGGCGTCGTCGAGCACCACGAAGGCCGACTTGCCGCCGAGCTCCAGAAACACCCGCTTGAGGCTCGTCGCGGCGTCGATGGTCACGCTGCGGCCGGTGGCGGTGGAGCCGGTGAACGAAACCATGTCGACGCGAGGATCTTTGGCGAGCATCGCACCGACCCCATGGTCGTCGGAGGTGACAATGTTGACCACGCCGGCCGGGAAATCGGTGTGCTCGGCGATCAATTGACCCACCACGGCGGCGCACCACGGTGTGTCCGGCGCCGGTTTGAGCACGACGGTGTTGCCGGCTGCCAACGCCGGACCCAGCTTGGCGAAGTTGATCTGGTGCGGGAAGTTCCACGGCGTTATCGCACCCACCACGCCGATCGCCTCCCGCGCAATCGTGCGCCGAGTGGCGATACCCAACGGGGCGGCATCCCCGAGATCCTGCGTCCACGGATAGGACTCCGCGGTGTCGGCGGCAAAGCCGAGGTCCTCGATCGGCCCTTCGAGCTGCGCGCTTGCGGTGAGCATCCGGGGAGCGCCCACCTCGGCGATGGTTAATTCCCGCAATTCCTCGAGGTGCTCGCGCAGCACGTCGCGCAACTGGCGCACGCACCGCACCCGCAGCTCCGTGTTGGTCGACCAGTCGGTCTCATCGAAGGCCTGCCGCGCGGCCGCGATCGCGCTGTCCATGTCAGCGGCGTCGGCGTTGGCCGCAACGCCCAGCACCTCTTCGGTGGCCGGGTTGATGGTCGCGAAGGTGCCCGCCCCACCGGCCCGCATCGCTCCGTCAATGAGCAGACGGCTTGTCCCGTCGGCCAGTAGCGCCATCGATACCTCACCTCACTTCGACTGGACATGTGTCTGACTCATGCCCGATTCGAACCCTAGCCGCAGACCCGCCGCGACCGCAAGCGTCCGCTGCTGATACCGGTAAATACCCGGATAGCATTGCTTTTTACCGGACGGGCTTGCCTCCTCCGGGCGCCATCCGATAGCTTGGACACGTGTCCAGTGATGCAGTGGTCGCGATCGGCGATGACGCCACGCCACGGAACCGGCGGCAAGAGGAGACCTTTCGCAAGGTCCTGGCCGCCGGCGTGGACATGCTGCGCGAAACCTCCTACGCCGAGCTGACCGTTCGGGCCGTCGCCGCCCGCGCCAAGGTGGCCCCGGCCACGGCCTACACCTACTTCTCGTCGAAGAACCACCTGATCGCCGAGGTATACCTGGATCTGGTTCGCCAGGTCCCCTACTTCACCGACGTCAACCAGGCGATGCCGGCCCGGGTGGACCAGGCGCTGCGTCACCTGGCGCTGGTCGTCGCCGACGAACCCGAGGTGGCCGCCGCCTGCACCACCGCCCTGCTGGGTGGTGGAGCCGACCCCGCGGTGCGCACCGTCCGCGACCGGATCGGCGCGGAGATCCACCGCCGCATCACCTCGGCGATCGGTCCGGACGCTGATCCCCGTACCGTCGCCGCCCTGGAGATGACGTTCTTCGGGGCGCTGGTCAACGCCGGCAGCGGTGCGTTCACCTACCACCAGATCGCCGACCGGCTGGGCTACGTCGTCGGCCTGATCCTGTCCCGCGACGGAGAGCAGCGATGAGCACACAGACCAGCGACGTGATCCTGGATCCCTACGACTACGACTTCCACGAGGACCCGTATCCGTACTACCGGCGGCTGCGCGACGAGGCGCCGCTGTACCGCAATGACGACCGCAACTTCTGGGCGCTGTCCCGGCATGCCGACGTCTGGCGCGGGTTCCGCAACAGCACCGCACTGTCCAACAAGTACGGCGTCTCGCTGGACCCGGTGTCGCGAAACGAGCATGCACATCTGGTGATGTCGTTTCTGGCCATGGACGATCCGGGCCATCTGCGGCTGCGGGCGCTGGTCTCCAAGGGGTTCACCCCGCGCCGCATCCGCGAACTGGAACCGCGGGTGGTGCAGCTGGCCCAACAGCACCTCGACACCGCGCTGGGATCGGACAGCTTCGACTACGTCGCCGACTTCGCCGGCAAGCTGCCGATGGATGTCATCTCCGAACTGATCGGAGTGCCCGAGCCCGACCGGGTCCGCATCCGGGCATTGGCCGACGGGGTGATGCACCGCGAGGACGGGGTGGCCGATGTGCCGGCCTCGGCGATGCAGGCCTCGGCCGACCTGATGACCTACTACGTCGAGATGATCAAGGAGTTCAAGAAGAACCCGGCCGACAACCTCACCTCCGCGCTGTTGGAGGCCGAGATCGACGGCGACCGGCTCACCGACCAGGAGATCATGGGCTTCTTGTTCCTGATGGTGATCGCCGGGAATGAGACCACCACCAAACTGCTGGCCAACGCCGCCTACTGGGGCGCCAAGTTCCCCGACCAGCTGACACCGGTGTTCGCCGACCACTCCCGCATCCCGGCATGGGTGGAGGAGACGCTGCGCTACGACACCTCCAGCCAGATCCTGGCCCGCACCGTCGTCGGTGATCTCACCTTGTACGACACCACCATTCCCGACGGGGATGTGCTGCTGCTGCTGGCCGGCTCGGGCAACCGCGACGAGCGGGTGTTCGACGACGCCGACGAGTACCGGATCGGCCGCGACATCGGGGCCAACCTGCTGAGTTTCGGCAGCGGCGCCCACTTCTGCCTGGGCGCGCACCTGGCCCGGATGGAGGCCCGGGTGGCGCTGGAGGAACTCCTCAAACGAATCCGCGGCTACCAGGTGGACGAGGCCAACGCCGTCCGCGTCCACTCCAGCAATGTCCGCGGGTTCGCCCACCTACCGATCACAGTGGAGACCATCTAGATGCCTCGCTTCGACCCCCATCCGGACCGCAGACCCGCGATCGTCGCCGGCGCCTCGTCGGGCATCGGCGCCGCGACCGCCACCGAGCTTGCCGCACACGGGTTTCCGGTTGCGCTCGGCGCCCGCCGGATCGACAAGCTCGACGAACTCGTCGAGAAGATCCGCGCCGACGGCGGCGAGGCGGTGGCGCTGCCACTCGATGTGACCGACGCCGAATCGGTGCAGGCGTTCGTCACCAAGGCCACCGAGGCACTCGGTCCGATCGAGGTGCTGGTCTCCGGTGCCGGCGACATGCTCCCCGGCCGGGTACACGAGATGAGTACCGAAGACTTCCAGTCCCAGGTGCAGATCCACCTGATCGGCGCCAACCGGCTGGCGACCGCGGTACTGCCGGCGATGGTGCAGCGCCGCCGCGGCGACGTCATCTTCATCGGCTCGGACACCGGTCTGGTGCAGCGCCCGCACATGGGCGCCTACGGGGCGGCCAAGGCCGGCCTGATGGCGATGGTGAAGAACCTGCAGATGGAGTTGGAGGGCACCGGGGTGCGCGCCTCGATCGTGCATCCGGGGCCGACGATGACGTCGATGGGCTGGAGCCTGACCGCCGAGCAGGTCGGTCCCATGCTCGAGGACTGGGCCAAGTGGGGCCAGGCCCGGCACAACTTCTTCCTGCGCCCGGACGACATCGCCCGGGCGGTGACCTTCGTCGCCGAAAGCCCCCGCGGCACCAACATCGTGACCATGGAGGTCCAGCCCGAGGCGCCGTTGACCGATGCACCGGCCGACCGCCGCGAACTGAAGCTCGGCGAAGAAGGGATGCCCACGTGACCACCCCGAACAGCAGCACAGTCGTTGTCCCGCGGGTTTCCGGCGGCGAGGAGGAGCACGGCCACCTCGAGGAGTTCCGCACCGACCCGATCGCGTTGATGCAGCGGTTGCGCGCCGAGTGCGGCGACGTCGGCTGGTTCGACCTGGCCGGCCGCAAGGTGGTGCTGCTGACCGGCCCCGAGGCCAACGAGTTCTTCTTCCGGTCAGGCGACGACGAACTCGACCAGGCTGCCGCCTACCCGTTCATGACCCCGATCTTCGGCAACGGCGTGGTGTTCGACGCGCCGCCGGAGCGGCGGGCAGAGATGTTGCACAACACCGCACTTCGGGGCGAGCACATGAAACGGCACGCCAGCACCATCGAGCGCGAGGTGCGCCAGATGATCGCGGACTGGGGCGACCAGGGTGAGATTGACCTACTGGAGTTCTTCGCCGAGTTGACCATCTACACCTCGACGGCGTGCCTGATCGGCCGAAAGTTCCGCGAGGAGCTCGACAGCCGATTCGCGGAGCTGTACTACGAACTGGAAAACGGCACCGACCCACTGTGCTACGTCGATCCGTATCTGCCGATCGAGAGCTTCCGGCGCCGCGACGAAGCCCGGGTCAAACTCGTTGAACTGGTGCAGGGCATCATGAACGGCCGGCTCGCCAATCCCGAATCCGACAAGAGCCGCCGAGACATGATCGACGTCATGGTGTCGATCCCGGACGAGAACGGCAACCCGCGGTTCACCGCCGACGAGATCACCGGGATCATCATCTCGATGATGTTCGCCGGGCATCACACCAGCTCGGGAACGTCGGCGTGGACGCTGATCGAGATGCTGCGCAATCCCGAGGCACACGCCGCGGTGATTGCCGAGCTCGACGAGCTCTACGCCGACGGCGGTGAGGTGAGTTTCCATGCGCTGCGCCAGATTCCGAACTTGGAGAACGTCCTCAAGGAATCCCTGCGCCTGCATCCGCCGCTGATCATCCTGATGCGGGTGGCCAAGGGCGAGTTCGAGGTCTGCGGATACCCGATCCACGAGGGCGATATGGTGGCGGCTTCGCCCGCGGTCTCCAACCGGATACCGGAGTCGTTCCCCGAGCCGAACGCGTTCGTGCCGGAGCGCTACAACGAGCCCCGCGAGGAAGACGTCGTCCACCGCTGGACCTGGATTCCGTTCGGCGCCGGCCGGCACCGCTGCGTGGGCGCGGCGTTCGCCACCATGCAGATCAAGGCGATCTTCTCGGTGTTGCTGCGGGAGTATGAGTTCGAGATGTCGCAGCCACCGGAAACCTACCGCAACGACCACTCCAAGATGGTGGTGCAACTGGCCCGCCCGGCCAAGGTGCGCTACCGCCGCCGCGTCTAGAGGAGACCGCCGATGGGCTACCGCGTTGAGGTCGACCTGGACCTGTGTCAGGGCCATGCGATGTGCGAACTGGAGGCACCGGACTACTTCCGGGTGCCCAAACGCGGGAAGGTCGAGATCCTGGACGCCACCCCGCCCGATGAAGCCCGCCCGGAGATCAAGCGGGCCGTGCAGATGTGCCCCACCCAAGCGTTGTTGATCCGAGAGGAAGACTGACATGGCATCGTTTCCGCGGGAACAGTTGGAGGACTGGGTGCAGCGCTGGCTGCAGGTCAATCGCGACGCCGAAGCAGCCGGCGACTGGAAGCCGCTGGCCGACTTCTACGCCGACGACGCCACCTACGGCTGGAACATCGGTCCCAAGGAAGACGTGATGTGCGTCGGGATCGACGAGATCCGGGACATCGCGCTGGGCCTGGAGATGGCAGGCCTGGACAACTGGCAGTACCCCTACCAACGGGTCATCATCGACGACAAGCAAGGTGAGATCGTCGGCTTCTGGAAGCAGGTCGCCACCGGCCCGGATACTGGGGCCGGCACCCCCGAAAAGTTCGAGATCTACGGTATCGGCGGCAGCTGGTTTCGGCTCACCGATAAAGACGGGTCGCCGCTCATCGCCTGGCAGCGCGACTTCTTCGACTTCGGCCACGTCCAGAAGCTGTACCTGGACCTGATGACGGCCGGGAAGCTGTCCGCGGGCATGCAGAAGCGCATCGAGCGCAGCCTGGCCGGAGAAAAGCTGCCCGGCTATTACCCGCTGGGCGCGACGCCGGTGCCGCTGTGGTGAGCCCCGCCGGCACGGCGTGACCCCGGCCACACCCGCTGAGACGCACGTCACTACTCTGACGCACAGATCCTCCAACGAAAGCAGGTTCGCGGTGAAGACTAAGGGCGCACTGATCTGGGAGTTCAACCAGCCGTGGTCGATCGAGGAGATCGAGATCGGCGACCCCCGCAAGGACGAGGTCAAGATCCAGATGGAAGCGTCGGGGATGTGCCACTCCGACCACCACCTGGTCACCGGCGGGATTCCGATGGCGGGCTTCCCGGTGCTGGGCGGGCATGAGGGCGCCGGCATCGTCACCGAGGTCGGTCCCGGCGTGGAGGACATCGCCGTCGGCGATCACGTGGTGCTGTCGTTCATCCCGTCCTGCGGCAACTGCCCGTCGTGTCAGGCCGGTATGCGCAACCTGTGCGACCTGGGCGCCGGCCTGCTGCTCGGGGCCGCGGTCAGCGATGGCACGTTCCGGGTGCAGGCGCGGGGCCAAGACGTCTACCCGATGACACTGCTGGGCACCTTCTCGCCGTACATGGTGGTGCACAAGAGCTCGGTGGTGAAGATCGACCCGTCCATTCCGTTCGAGGTGGCCTGCCTGGTCGGCTGCGGTGTCACCACCGGCTACGGGTCGGCGGTGCGCGCCGGTGACATCCGGCCCGGTGAAGACGTCGCGGTGATCGGCGTCGGCGGGGTGGGCATGGCCGCGCTGCAGGGCGCGATCGCCGCCGGGGCCCGGCATCTGTTCGTCGTCGACCCGGTGGAGTGGAAGCGTGACCAGGCCCTGAAGTTCGGTGCGACGCACGTCTACCCCGATCTCGACAGCGCGCTGATGGGCATCATGGAGGTCACCGCCGGCCTGATGGCCCGCAAGGTGATCGTCACCGTCGGCGAGCTGCACGGCGCTGACGTCGACGCCTACATCAACCTGACCGCCAAGGGCGGCACCTGCGTGCTGACCGCCATCGGCAGCCTGCTCGACACCCAGGTGTCGCTGAACCTGGCGATGCTGACCCTGATGCAGAAGAACCTGCAGGGCACCATCTTCGGCGGCGGCAACCCGCACTTCGACATCCCGCAGCTGCTGTCGATGTACAAGGCCGGCAAACTCAACCTGGACGACATGGTCACCCGCCAGTACAAGCTGGAGCAGATCAACGACGGCTACCGGGACATGCTGGAGGGCAGGAACATCCGCGGCGTCATCCGCTACACCGACGCCGACCGCTGATTTGCCGCACGCCCTACCGGAGGAATCCATGTCGCAGACCGCTGAACTGACCCCCGCCCTCGCCGCGTCGCAGTCGTCGTGGCGGTGCGTGCAGGCGCACGACCGGGAGGGCTGGCTGGCGTTGATGGCCGACGACGTGGTGATCGAAGACCCGATCGGCAAATCGGTGACCAACCCGGACGGCAACGGGGTGCGCGGCATCCAAGCCGTCGCCGGCTTCTACGACTCCAATATCTCCGCCAACCGGCTCACCATCACCTGCGAGGAGACGTTTCCGTCCAGCTCGCCGAACGAGGTCGCCCACATCCTGGTGCTGCACAGCAGGTTTGACGGCGGCATCACCAGCACGGTGCGTGGTGTGTTCACCTACCGGGTCAACGACGCCGGACTGATCGCCAACATGCGCGGCTACTGGAATCTGGAGGCGATGGCCTTCGGCAAGGACGAGTGATTCCGGGTTTGCTGGCCGGCCGCGGTGCGGTGGTGGTCGGCGGATCGCGGGGTATCGGTGCCGCGATCGCCGCCCACTTGACCGAATCCGGTGCCGGCGTCGTCGTCAACGGCCGCGACGCGGACACGGTCGCCGACACCGCAGCCCGGCTTCCCGGTGCCGTCGCGCATCCGGGTTTGGCCGCCGACCCCACCGTCGCCGACGCGCTGATCCAGACCTGCATCGGCGCTTTCGGCTCCGTCGACATCCTGGTGAACTGCGCCGGGACCGCCGAGCCGGCGGGTTCCTCGATCCTGAACGTGACCAGCGGACAGTTTCGTGAGCTCCTCGACGCGCACCTGGGCACCGTATTCGAGACCTGTCGCGCGGCCGCACCGAAAATGGTGGCCCGGGGCGGCGGCGCCATCATCAATACCGGCTCGTTCGCCTACCTCGGTGACTACGGCGGCAGCGGCTACCCGGCCGGCAAGGGTGCCGTCAACGGTCTGACGCTGGCGATCGCCGCCGAACTCAAAGAACACCGGGTGCGCGCCAACGTGATCTGCCCCGGCGCGAAGACCCGGCTGTCCAGCGGGCCGGACTACACCGCGCACATCACCGATCTGAACCGCCGCGGACTACTCGACGACACCAGCATGCAGGGCGCGCTGGATGCCGCGCCACCGCACTACGTCGCGCCGTTGTACACCTATCTGGCCAGCGACCTGGCCGCGGCGATGAGCGGGCGAATCTTCATCGCCGCAGGAGGTTTCGTCGGTGAATTCCCCCGTCCCGCCACCGGATTCGTGGCCTGGCGGGATCATCACGACGCCCCGCCCTGGACGGTGGACGAACTGCACGGGCTGTTCACCGGCGGCTGACGGCCCGAGCCTATGCTCGACTCCATGGCCACCGTCTTCAGCATGATCATCAACCGGGAGCTGCCGGGCCGTTTCGTCTACGAAGACGATGAGGTCGTCGCGTTCTTGACCATCGAGCCGATGACACAGGGACACACGCTGGTGGTGCCGCGCGCCGAGATCGACAACTGGCAAGACATCGACAGCGCCGTGTTCAACCGGGTGATGGCGGTGTCCCAACGGATCGGCCAGGCGGTGTGCAAGGCGTTCGGAGCCGAGCGCGCCGGGGTCATCATCGCCGGCCTGGAGGTGCCGCACCTGCACGTCCACGTGTTCCCCGCCAAAAGCCTCAGCGACTTCGGCTTCGCCAACGTCGACCGCAACCCGTCGGCGGAGTCGCTGGATGAGGCGCAGGCCAAGATCATCGCGGCACTGGCCGAACTTCCCTAGCCGTCAACCGATCTCGGCCGGCGCCTCGACGATGCGCGGCAGCACCACCCGAAAACAGCAGCCCGACCCGGGCACCGTGGTCACGGTGACCAGACCGCCGTGCGCGCTGACCAGGGAGTCGACGATGGACAGCCCCAGCCCGGTGCCGCCGCTGGCCCGGGCCCGCGACGAGTCGGTTCGGTAGAACCGTTCGAAGGCGCGTTGCGCGTCGGCCTCGCTCATGCCGGGGCCCTGGTCGACGACCTCCAGCACCGCGTCCTGCTCGACGGTGCCGACCCGGACGATGACCGCCGCGGACTCCGGGGTGTGCTGCAGCGCGTTGGACATCAGGTTGTTGAGCACCTGGCGCAGCCGGGCCTCGTCGCCGAGCACCTCCGGTGTGCCCGGGCCGTCGAAGACCTCCAGCGTGATGGTGCGCGCGGGGGCGGTGGCCTGCGCGTCGTGCACGGCGTCGGTGGCCAGCACCAGCAGGTCCACGTGATGGCGCTCCAGCGGTCGTTGCGCGTCCAGGCGCGCCAGCACCAACAGATCCTCGACCAGCAGACCCATCCGGCTGGCCTCGCTCTCGATGCGCGACATCAGCATCTCCATGTCGCGGGCGGCGCCCTGGCGGTACAGCTCCGCGAAGCCGCGGATGGTGGTCAGCGGGGTGCGTAGTTCATGGCTGGCGTCGGTGATGAAGCGGCGCATCCGCTCCTCGGAGCTGCGGGCTTTCTCCGCGGAGTCCTCCTGCGCGGCCATCGCCCGCTGGATCTGGGCCAGCATGCCGTTGAGCGCCAGCGACAGCCGACCCACCTCGGTGCGCGGGTCACGTTCGGGGACGCGGCGGTCGAGCTGGCCGGCGGCGATCGCCGCGGCCGTCTGCTCGACCTCGACCAGCGGCCGCAGGCTGCGGTGCACCACCCAGTACCCGGCCGCACCGAGCACCAGCAGCACCACCATCCCGATCCCGAACCTGGACCAGTTCAGGAAGTTCATGGTCGATTCCACCTCGGACAAATCGATGGCGACCGTGGTCAATCCGCCGTCGACACCGCGCACCGAAACCGCCCGCCAGCGCACCGGGGACCCGTTGATCGATCCGATGGTCGTCGGCTCGGGCCCGACGTCGTTACCGGGGGGCAGCAGCGGCTCGGCGTTGCGGTCGTTGACGACCGCCCAGGTGCGGCCGTCGGGTTCGACGTCGAGCACATAGAAATCCGAGGGCGGGCGCGCGGGGTTGGGATCCTTGACCGGACCGGGCGGGTGCTGCGGCGGGGCCTGCGCCCACCCGTCGGACGCGTCGAGCAACTCCTGGTCGATCCGGTTGATCAGGGTGTGCTCGAGGATGGAGTTGACCGCGAGCCCCTGTGCCAGCAGCGCCACCGCCACCAGCATCAGGGTGGCCGCCACCAGGGTCACCCGCAGCGGCAATAACCCGCGGACTCGCGTGGCCATTCGGCTCAGCGCGGTTCGCGCAGCACGTAGCCCACCCCGCGCAAGGTGTGCAGCAACCGCTTCTCGCCGGTGTCGACCTTGCGGCGCAGATACGACACATAGGATTCGACGACGTTGACGTCGCCGCCGAAGTCGTAGCGCCAGACGTGGTCCAGGATCTTCGGTTTGCTCAACACCGTGCCGGCGTTGATCACGAAGTAGCGCAGCAGGGTGAACTCGGTGGGCGACAACGCCACCGGCTCGCCGGCTTTCCACACCTCATGGGTGTCCTCGTCGAGCTCGATGTCCGCGAACTTCAACCGGGCGTTGCGGGGCTTCTCGCTGCCCTTGCCGGCCCGGCGCAGGATGACCCGCAGCCGCGCCACCACCTCTTCCAGGCTGAACGGCTTGGTGACGTAGTCGTCGCCGCCGAGCGTCAGGCCCGCGATCTTGTCCTGCAACGAGTCGCGCGCGGTCAGAAACAACGCCGGCGCGTCGATGCCGTCGGCGCGCAGCCGGCGCAGCACGCCGAACCCGTCCATGCCGGGCATCATCACGTCCAGGATCACCGCGTCCGGGCGGACCTCACGCGCGCGGTCCAGCGCCGCCGGGCCGTTGGTCGCGCTGTACACCTCGAAACCCTGGAACTTGAGGCTCACCGACAACAGTTCGACGATGTTCGTCTCGTCGTCGACGACCAGCACACGCGCCTCCGGCACGGCGTCCTGGGTGGCATCAGATCCCATGGGTCAATTTCGACCTATCCATGTAAACGTAACCTCCGCACCATCTGTGAAGTTGCTGTGGGTCATTACGTCCGCCGATACGTCCGACTGCGCCGTTCGGCCCATACACTGGCGCCATGAACCTGGGTAAGAACCTGGCGGATATCGCCACCGCACCGGCCAGGCTGGGCTTGGCGGCCGCCGAGGCCGGGCTCGGTGTCGCCTCCGCGGCGCTCGGGATGACCCAGCGGGCCCTGGGCGGCGACACCACCGTCATGTCGCCGAACTCGATGGCGCACGCCCTGGGCCTCGATGACGCCATCAACCGCGCCAACCGGCTGGCCCGGCTGATCGACGACGACGCCCCGCTGGGCCGGGCGCTGGCGCCGGACGGCCCGGTGGACCGGCTGCTGCGACCGGGCGGCGTGGTGGACCAGGTCACCGCGCCCGGTGGTCTGCTGGACCGGCTGACCGAGGAGGGCGGGGCGCTGCAGCGTGCGCTGCAGCCCGGCGGGCTGGTGGATCAGCTGCTCGACGAGGACGGCCTGATCGAGCGGGTGATGGGCGAAGACGGGCTGGCCGAGCGGCTGTTGTCCGAGGGCGGGCTGGTCGACAAGCTGACCGCGCGGCACGGGCCGCTGGAGCAGGTCACCGCGCTGGCTGACACCCTGGCCCGGCTAGCCCCCGGGATGGAGGCGCTGGAGCCGGCCATCGAGACCCTGCAGGAGGCCGTCATCGCGCTGACGATGGTGGTCAACCCGCTGAGCAGCATGGCCGAACGCATCCCGACGTGGCCGCGCCGCGGCAGCCGCCGCTCCACACCGCGCCCGGTGTCCTCGCAGCGGATCATCGAGGCCGACCGCCCCGGGACCACCGACGCCTGAGCGTGCACCGCTCCGCCGTACCCCACCCCGCCGAACCCCACCCCGCCGAACGTGAAGTTAGGTTCACACTCGACGGGTGAGCGTGAACCTAACTTCACGCTCGCTGCTGTTTGATGGCGGCGACCAGGGCCGCCGTCTCACCACGCTGGCAATCACCGCCGAACTGTTCGGGGTCACACCCGCCTCCTTAGCTCGCACCGATCGTCGCGGTCAACCGCGCGCACTGGGAAGGCGAAACCGCCGATGCCGCCGTGGGTCCCGCCGATTCGGATCATCGCGCCGCCGTTCAGGCGGTGGCTCATCTGCATCGAGTCGCCAAGATCGCCACCGAAGGAGCTGGCGCGGTGAATGCGTCGCTGCAGCGGACACGCCAGGCGATTACCGCCGGCTTTTCGGTGCGACAAGACTTGAGCGTCTACAAGGAGGGGAAGTCCACCAAGGCCGAGTCAAACCCGTAACCATCACCAGGCAACTGACAGATCCAATGGAGCCCCCCGTCGGGATTGAACCGACGACCTACGCTTTACAAGAGCGTTGCTCTACCACTGAGCTAGGGAGGCGGGCACCAAGAGCGTAGCGCGACCCAGTTACCTTCTCCTCTTGCGGGACAGCGCACCGCGCTTGCGACAATGGGCCGCATGGTTGAGCAGAGCCTCTGGATGCAGAAGGTGGCGGCCGATCCCGGCCATTCGCAGTGGTACATCGAACGATTCCGGGCCATGGCACGTGCCGGTGAGGACCTCTACGGCGAGGCCCGCTGCATCGACGCGATGGTGCCCCGCGGCGCCCACATCCTCGACGCGGGCTGCGGACCCGGGCGCCTGGGCGGGTATCTGGCGACCGCCGGGCACCGCGTCGTCGGCGTCGACGTCGACCCCGAGCTGATCGAGGCCGCCGAACAGGACAATCCCGGGCCGCGCTGGCTGGTCGGCGACCTGACCGAACTCGACCTGCCCGCCCGCGGCATCCCCGAGCCGTTCGACGTCATCGTGTCGGCCGGCAACGTGATGGGCTTCCTCGCCCCGGGCAGCCACGCCACCGTGCTGAGCCGGCTGCGCGCCCACCTCGCCGACGACGGCCGGGTGGTGATCGGCTTCGGCGCCGCATTCGGCTACCCGTTCGAGGATTTCTTCGCCGCCGCCACCACCGCCGGGCTGGTCCCCGACCTGTTGCTGTCCACCTGGGATCTGCGGCCGTTCACCGACGACTCCGACTTCCTGGTCGCCATCCTGCGGGCGGCGTAAGCCCGCGCTGCCGCTGGCGAGGATCGCCCGCTGTCTGCCACCGGGACGGTCTGTACGGCGGCGGGCTAGCGGCCGTCCCAGCCAACCTCCCGCAGGTGGCCTATTCGCCTCTGACCTCGTGTTTTCCTGCCAGCCAGCAAGCTAACCCATACTGGGAGCATGTCCCAGCCGCGCGGTCGTCATCGCCGGGGGCCCTCCCGCCTCCGACGGGCCCTGACCCGGAGTTGCGCGACACTCACCTCACTGGGCGCGGTGCTGCTCACCGGCGCCGGCTACTGGGTCGCCCACGGCGCCCTGGGCGGGATCACGGTGTCCGAGGCGCTGGGTGCCGAGGACCCGCGTTCGACCGGCGGGGAGATGAACATCCTGCTGATCGGGCTGGACTCCCGCAAGGATCAGGACGGCAACGAACTGCCCGACGCGATCCTGGACAAGCTGCACGCCGGGGACTCCGACGTCGGCGGCTACAACACCAACACGCTGATCCTGATGCACATCGGCGCCGACAACCGCGTCGTCGCGTTCTCCATCCCCCGCGACGACTGGGTGTCGTTTTCCGGGGTGCCCGGCTACAACCACATCAAGATCAAAGAGGCGTACGGGCTGACCAAAGCCCACACCGAGGACAAGCTCATCGAGCAGGGCGTCAGCAGCCAGAAGGTGCTGGAGACCCGCGGCCGCGAGGCGGGCCGGGCCGCCACGCTGCGCGCGGTGCGCAACCTGACCGGGGTTCCGATCGATTACTTCGCCGAAATCAACCTGGCCGGCTTCTACGACCTCACCGAGAGCCTCGGCGGTGTCGAGGTGTGTCTGAACCATGCCGTCTACGACGAGTACTCCGGCGCCGACTTCCCGGCCGGTCGCCAGTGGCTCAACGCCGAGCAAGCCCTGTCGTTCGTGCGACAGCGACACGGCCTGGACAACGGCGACCTGGACCGCACCCACCGCCAGCAGGCGTTTCTGGTGTCGGTGATGCACCAACTCCGTGATTCGGGCACCTTTACCGACCTCACCAAGCTCAAGCGGCTGATCGCGGTGGCGCGCAAGGACATCGTGCTGTCCGGCGGTTGGGGCGAGGATCAGTTCCAGCGGATGGAGGCCCTGGCCGGCGGGGACATGCAGTATCGGACGCTGCCGGTGCTGCGGTACGAAAACATCGACGGACAAGACGTCAACATCATCGACCCCGCCGCGATCCGGGCCGAGGTCGCGGCGGCGTTCGGCTCCGGCACCGCTGCCCCCACGACCGCGGCCACTCCCAGCGCCCCACCCAATCCCGACACCGTCATCGATGTGGTCAACGCGTCAGAGACGAGCGGGCTGGCCAGCAAGGTGTCCCAGGTGCTGCAGCGGCGCGACTACACCATCGGTGAGGTTCGCGACCCGCTCGACGACGAGCCCACCACCACGACCATCGACTACGGGCCCGGCGCGCAGACCGAAGCCGCCAAGCTGGCGGCCCTGCTCAACATCGACGCAGCCGGCCAGCCCAGCCTACAAGCCGGGCGGATTCGGATCACCCTGGGCGACGGCTACTACCTGCCGCCGCTTGAGGACGCCACCACGTCGACGACCACGACCACGACCACGACGACCCGTTCGTCCTACTGGGACAGCACGGAGCCCACCCCGGACCGCGGGAAGCCGATCGCGGCGGGTGGCGGCGTTCCCTGCGTCAATTAGCTCCGGCGAGCAGACGCAAAAGTGCTCGGTAACTGGGT
>NZ_JCALCW010000040.1:0-46405 GCF_059812545.1 Mycobacterium sp. NGS50 | reverse complement strand
GCCACTGCGGGTTAGGGAGTGTCGGCCGGTCCGGTCGCACCCTGCTGGCCGGCTGCGCCAGCCTCGCCTGGCGTCCCATTCGTAGGCGTGCTGCCGTTTCCGGTCGCGGTCGCGGTGCCGCCGGCACCACCCTGGCCGCCCGGACCGCCGGCGCCACCGGCCGCGCCGCCGGTTCCGCCGGTCCCGCCATCGCCGCCGGCTCCACCGTCGCCACCGTTACCGGCCGTCGAGACGCCACCGGAACCGTGGGTCGTGGAGTTGCCACCTGCGCCGCCGTTACCACCGGCGCCACCGGGCGAGCCGGCCACGCCGTCCGCACCGGTCCCGCCGACGGCGCCGACGCCACCGATACCACCGTCGCCGCCCGTGGCCGTGCCCAGGTGGCCGTTGGCGGTAGCGACGCCACCAGCGCCGCCGTCACCACCGGTGCCGGCGATCAGGCCCTGGCCGCCGGTGCCGCCGGTCCCGCCGTCACCACCGTTGGCGATGCCCTCGGCGCCGTTGGAGGTGGCGTCGCCGCCGGCTCCACCGACCCCGCCGATGCCACCGTGCCCGTTCTCGGCAGTACCGCCGGTGCCGCCCGTGCCGCCGTTACCGCCGGTCGAATTACCGCTGAAGCCGTTGGAGGTGCCTTCACCGCCGGCACCGCCGGCACCACCGGCACCGCCGACCCCGCCGTTGCCGATCGGTGCGAAGGAGTCGCCGCCGACGCCACCAACACCACCGTTGCCGCCGGTCACCGTGCCAGTGGCGCCGTTGGCGGTGGCCGCACCGCCGACCCCACCGGCACCACCAGCGCCGCCGTTACCGAAGATCAGGGTGGCAGCATCGCTGGTGTTGCCACCGTCACCGCCGGCACCACCGTCGGAGCCAACCGCGGTGCCACCGACACCGTTAGCAGTGGCGGCGTACCCGTCGCCGCCGGTACCGCCGACCCCACCATCGCCCATGACCGTGCCGCCGGTACCGCCGTCGCCGCCGGCGCCACCGTCCACCCCGGCCACGGTGGAGTCCCAGCCGTCGCCACCGGCGCCGCCGTTACCGAAGAATCCGGCGTCCCCGCCATTGCCGCCGACGTCACCCTGAACGGTGGAGTCCCAACCGTCGCCGCCATCGCCGAACCACAACCCGCCGGCGCCACCGTCGGGGTTGGCCTCGGTGCCATCGACACCGTTGCAGATCAGGCCGCATGCGCCATCGAGGCTTGCCTCACCGTTCAGCTGGATGTAGGCGGCGTTGATCGCGTCATCGACCTGCTCGCCCATCGGGCTGTTGATCCAGGCCTCCAGGGCGGTGTGCCACGGGTCGTACATCCACTGTTCGACCACGCTGGCCGGGTCGAGGGCGGGGTTGGCGAGCAGCAGTTGATCCCAGAACGGCGAATCGCCGAAAACGCTGTCGACCCCGGTGTCGGCGAGCGGCACGCTGGCCAGGGCGTCGGCGGGCGCCGCGAAGGCGCTGGGGTCGAACAGGTCCAACAGCCAGTCGAACTCGTCGGCCTGCGCAGTGGGCGCGCTGGCCAACGGCGCCATCCCGAACGCCAAAAACGCAGCTACGGAGCTTGCTGCTCCAACCGCGCGGCGACGACGCTGGTTCTTAGCATGTGCGCGTTTCGTATCCATCGTGAGTTGCGACCTCTCTGCATCTTGGCTGAGCCCGAGCTGAAGTGAGATTAAGCGATAACCCGAGACGGCTTAAGCCAATACCCACAGAGCGGAATCGTCAACCCAAAATGCACAACGACTCTCAGAAAATGTCTGATCCCACAACGGAATCAGCATCCTTTGAGACGAACCGCCAGGTAGTCGGTGACGGCGTCGATCGCGACCCGTTCCTGAGTCATCGCGTCGCGCTCACGCACGGTAACCGCATGATCCTCAAGGGTGTCGAAGTCCACCGTGATGCAGAACGGCGTGCCGATCTCGTCCTGACGACGGTAGCGGCGCCCGATCGCGCCGGCGTCGTCGAAATCGATGTTCCAGCACCGACGCAGCTCCGCGGCCAGGTCACGGGCCTTGGGCGAGAGGTCGGCGTTGCGGCTCAGCGGCAGCACCGCGGCCTTGACCGGCGCCAGGCGTGGGTCCAGTCGCAGCACCGTGCGCTTGTCCACTCCACCCTTGGCGTTGGGAGCCTCGTCCTCGTGGTAGGCGTCAATCAGGAAGGCCATGAACGAGCGGGTCAGACCGGCTGCCGGCTCGATCACGTAGGGTACGTACCGGGTCTCGGTGTCCTGATCGTAGTAGGACAGTTCGGCACCGGAATGCTTTGCGTGGGTGGACAAGTCGAAATCGGTGCGGTTGGCGATACCCTCAAGCTCGCCCCACGGATTGTTCTGGAAGCCGAACTTGTACTCGATGTCGACGGTGCGCTCCGAATAATGCGACAGCTTCTCCTTGGCGTGCTCGTAAAGCCGCAGGTTGTCGGCGTTGATGCCCAGCTCGACATACCAGGCCAGCCGGGTGTCGATCCAATACTGGTGCCACTCACGCGCCGTCGACGGTTCGACGAAGAACTCCATCTCCATCTGCTCGAACTCACGGGTGCGGAAGATGAAGTTGCCCGGGGTGATCTCGTTGCGGAAGCTCTTGCCGGTCTGGGCGATGCCGAACGGCGGCTTGCGGCGCGACGTGGTCATCACGTTGGCGAAGTTGACGAAGATGCCCTGCGCGGTCTCGGGGCGCAGATAATGCAGGCCCTCGTCGGTTTCGATCGGGCCCAGATGCGTCTTGAGCATCATGTTGAACTCGCGCGGCTCGGTCCACTGGCCTTTGGTGCCACAGTCCGGGCAGGCGATCTCGGCCATCGGCACGTCATCGGGGTTGCCACCCTTCTTGGCGGCGTAGGCCTCCTGCATGTGGTCCTGACGGTGCCGCTTGTGGCAGTTGAGGCATTCCACCAGCGGGTCGCTGAACACCTCGACGTGGCCGGAGGCCACCCATACATCGCGGGGCAGGATGATCGAGGAGTCCAAGCCGACGACGTCGTCGCGGCCGGTGACGACCGACCGCCACCACTGCCGCTTGATGTTCTCCTTGAACTCCACCCCCAGCGGCCCGTAGTCCCAGGCCGAGCGGGTTCCCCCGTAGATCTCGCCGGATGGGTAGACCAGGCCGCGTCGCTTGGCCAGATTGACGACGGTGTCGATGACGGACGCCACGAGGGGATGCACTCCTGTCTGTGAGGGAAAGCAATCCGAACAGCCTAATGGGTGCCGATCGGCGAATCGCCGAGCATTGAGCGACCGGCCGGGCGCCCGTTGACGTCCCGTCCCGCACATTGAATGCGTAATCATGCATGAAAGGGCTAGGCTTACCGGGAACGGTTGCCGATACCGGTTCAGAGGAGCGCTATGCCGATGACGACGGACCCGGGCCTCGCGGCGGGGCCGGCCGGTCATGAGCACGCCGGCGTGCCATTCCCGGCCACGCCACCACGCGAAATCCTCGACGGTGCCGGAGAATTGCTGCGGGCTCTGGCCGCACCAGTGCGGATTGCCATCGTGCTGCAGCTGCGGGAGTCTCATCGCTGCGTGCACGAGCTGGTCGACGCCTTGGAGGTGCCGCAGCCGCTGGTCAGCCAGCATCTGAAGATCCTGAAGGCGGCCGGTGTGGTCACCGGCGAACGTTCCGGGCGCGAGGTGCTGTATCGGCTTGCCGATCAGCACCTGGCGCACATCGTCGTCGATGCGGTCGCCCATGCCGGCGAGGACGCGCCGTGACCAGTTCCCCCGTGCGTTCCACCCGGCAGCGGGCTGCGATCGCGGCACTGCTGGAGACCGTTGAGGACTTCCGCTCCGCGCAGGAACTGCATGACGAGTTGCGGGCGCGAGGCGAGAACATCGGGCTGACCACCGTGTACCGCACCCTGCAGTCGATGGCCGACGCCGGTCTGCTGGACACGCTGCGCACCGACACCGGGGAATCGGTGTATCGGCGCTGCTCGGAGCATCATCACCACCATCTGGTGTGCCGGGACTGCGGGTCCACTGTCGAGGTGGGTGATCGTGAGGTGGAGACGTGGGCTGCGCAGGTCGCCGCCCAGCACGGTTTCTCCGACGTCAGCCACACCATCGAAATCTTCGGCACCTGCGGCGACTGTCGCGGCTGACGACGTCAGCCTGATGCACCCGCCTGGCCGTCCGCGCCGGTAGCACCGGTGGCGCCGTCGGTGCCGGTCGCCCCGTCGGTGCCGGGGGTGTAGGCGCCGATGACGATCAGGCCGGTGCCGACGCCGGCGCTGCCGCCGGCACCACCATCGCCGCCGTCGCCACCGGTACCACCGGTTCCGGCGTCCCCACCCCCGCCGCCGGTGCCGTCGCTGCCGCTGCCGAGTGCCTGGCCGGCTGCACCGCCACTGCCGCCGTCGCCGCCGGTACCGCCGCCACCGCCGGTCGCACCGGCGCCGCCGTCCCCGCCGTCGCCGCTCGTGTAAGTCCCGAGGATCCCGATGAGCGAGCCGACATTGCCGCCGTCGCCTCCGGCGCCACCGTCCGCCCCGACTGCACCCGTACCGCCGGTGCCACCGGCACCGCCCTGTCCGCCGTCGCCGCCGTCACCTGAGATCGATCCGCCGGCCCCGCCGGCACCACCGGCGCCGCCCTGACCGCCGGTGCCGCCGTCCGCACTCGTGGGTGTGGCTCCGGCATCGCCGCCGTCACCTCCAGTGCCGCCGGTGCTGACGGGTAGGACACCGGCCAGCGTGGTGGTGGCATCGCCGCCGTCGCCGCCGGTCCCGCCGTCCGCACCGGCGCCGCCGGTACCGCCGTCTCCGCCGTTGCCACCGGTATTGGGCGGTGTGACCAGCGTGGCCAATCCGGTGGTATCCCCTCCAGCGCCGCCGTCACCGCCGACCTCGCCAGGGTTGGGAGCGTCGGTTCCCGGACCGCCCCCGGTCGCGGCGGTCGGGGGGCCGAGGCAAAGGCCCCCGATGCCGATCACGCAGTTCTGGTCGGTGCCGCTGGAACCGGTCGCAGCCTGGCCGGCCGGCGCGGGCAAGGTCCCGGTCGTCCCGGTGGCGCCGTTGCCACCGTTGCCGCCATGTCCACCGTTGCCGATGTTGCCGCCGTCGCCGCCCGCGCCGCCCGCGCCGCCGTCGGCTCCCGCGGTGGTGGGGCTGTAGCCATCTCCACCGTCGCCGCCGTTGCCGAGCGGACCGGTCGGGCTTGACCCCGGTGTGCCGATCTGTCCGTCGGTGAGGCCGTGGCCGACGGTCCCGGCCGCGCCGCCCTCGCCTCGGTCACCGCCGTTCCCGCCGTCACCGCCGTCGGGGTTGGCCGCCGTGCCGTCGGCTCCCCGACCGCCGTCGCCGGGTGTGCCGCCGTCGCCACCATCCCCGGCGTTTCCGCCAGCGCCCTGCACGCCGGCGGTACCGGTGGTGGCCGTTCCCGCGGCACCACCGTCGCCGCCGTTGCCGCCGGCACCACCGTCGCCGCCGTCGCCACCGTCCTGACCGGCGCCGGCATTGGTCCCTGCTACGCCCGCCGCACCGTTGAACCCGTTCCCGCCATCGCCTCCAGCGCCGGCGTCGCCGCCACGGCCTCCGTTGCCCCCGTCGGCGCCGGTGCCACCTGCCCCGCCCTGGCCACCGTTGCCGCCAATGCCGCCGTCGAGCGCGTTGACGCTGCTCGCGGTGCCGTCCAGCCCGGTGAAGCCGTCGCCGCCGGTGCCGCCGGCGCCGCCGTCTCCGCCATTGCCCTGGGCGGCGTGGGTCAGACCATCGGCCTCCAGACCGCCAGCGCCGCCATTGCCGCCGCCGCCACCGTTGCCGCCGCGGGTGCCATCAATGTCGGCTGACGTTCCGTCGGTGCCGGCATATCCCGTCCCGCCGACGCCGCCGTTGCCGCCGATTCCGGCGGTGCCATCCGAGCCGTCGGCAGCATGACCGGTACCACTATCGCCACCCGCGCCACCAGCTCCGGCATTACCGCCAGCCCCGCCGTCTTGGCCTACACCGCCATCAATGCTGGCCGTAGTCCCGTCGGTTCCGGCCGCACCATCGGCACCGGCACCACCGTCGCCACCCGAACCGCCGTTTCCGCCGACACCGTGGTCACCCGCCGTGGCACCCGAACCCCCGACACCCCCATCACCACCGGCACCGCCCGAGCCACCATTGCCGCCATCAGCACCCGCGGTCGCACCATCAGCACCGGTGAACCCGTCACCACCTTGACCACCGGCACCACCGTTGCCGCCATCACCCTGAGCAGCATGGGTGATGCCATCGGCCTCCAGACCGCCGGCGCCGCCATTCCCACCCGCACCGCCGTTACCGCCGCGGGTGCCATCGATGCTGGCTGACGTTCCATCGGTGCCGTCGTAGCCTTTGCCGCCCACACCCCCGGCGCCACCAACACCGGCAGTGCCATCCACGCCATCGGCGCCGTGGTTACCACCACCACTGTCGCCACCGGCGCCGCCGGTTCCGGCGTTACCGCCAGCGCCGCCGTCCTGGCCTACGCCGCCATCAACACTGGCCGCGGTGCCATCGGTACCGGCCGCACCATTCGCGCCCTTACCGCCTGAACCACCGTCGCCACCGGCACCACCCGTGCCGTGATCGCCCGCGGTGGCACCAGAACCGCCGACACCCCCATTACCACCCGCACCACCGGAGCCACCGTTGCCCCCATCAGCACCCGCGGTCACCCCATCAACACCGGTAAACCCGACACCACCCTGACCACCGGCACCACCATTACCGCCATCACCCTGGGAGGCGTGGGTCAGGCCGTCGGCTTCCAGGCCGCCTTGGCCACCGTTGCCGCCCGCACCGCCGTTACCGCCGCGGGTGCCATCAATGCTGGCTGATGTTCCGTCGGTGCCATCGAAGCCTTTACCGCCGACACTGCCATTGCCGCCAGCACCGGCAATGCCGTCCGTGCCATCGGCGCCGTGGTTACCACCACCACTGTCGCCACCGGCGCCGCCGGTTCCGGCGTTACCGCCAGCGCCGCCGTCCTGGCCTACGCCGCCATCAACACTGGCCGCGGTGCCATCGGTACCGGCCGCACCATTCGCGCCCTTACCGCCTGAACCACCGTCGCCACCGGCACCACCCGTGCCGTGATCGCCCGCGGTGGCACCAGAACCGCCGACACCCCCATTACCACCCGCACCACCGGAGCCACCGTTGCCCCCATCAGCACCCGCGGTCACCCCATCAACACCGGTAAACCCGACACCACCCTGACCACCGGCACCACCATTACCGCCATCACCCTGGGAGGCGTGGGTCAGGCCGTCGGCTTCCAGGCCGCCTTGGCCACCGTTGCCGCCCGCACCGCCGTTACCGCCGCGGGTGCCATCAATGCTGGCTGATGTTCCGTCGGTGCCATCGAAGCCTTTACCGCCGACACTGCCATTGCCGCCAGCACCGGCAATGCCGTCCGTGCCATCGGCGCCGTGGTTACCACCACCACTGTCGCCACCGGCGCCGCCGGTTCCGGCGTTACCGCCAGCGCCGCCGTCCTGGCCTACGCCGCCATCAACACTGGCCGCGGTGCCATCGGTACCGGCCGCACCATTCGCGCCCTTACCGCCTGAACCACCGTCGCCACCGGCACCACCCGTGCCGTGATCGCCCGCGGTGGCACCCGACCCGCCGACACCCCCATTGCCACCCGCGCCACCGGAACCACCGTTGCCCCCATCAGCACCCGCGGTCACCCCATCAACACCGGTAAACCCGACACCACCCTGACCACCGGCACCACCATTACCGCCAACACCCTGAGCAGCATGGGTCAGACCATCAGCCTCCAAACCACCTTGCCCGCCGTTACCGCCACCGCCGCCATTACCGCCACGAGTGCCATCGATGCTCGCCGCGGTTCCATCAGTCCCGGCATACCCCGCACCGCCGACACCACCGCTGCCGCCGACACCGGCAGTGCCATCCGTGCCATCGGCAGCATGCCCGGTACCGCTATCGCCGCCCGCGCCACCGGCTCCCGCGTTCCCACCGGCTCCGCCATCGCCGCCGTCTGTGCCATCAATGCTGGCCGCAGTCCCGTCGGTTCCCGCCGCACCATCGGCACCGGCACCACCGTCACCACCCGACCCGCCATTGCCGCCGACACCGTGGTCACCCACCGTGGCACCCGAACCCCCGACACCACCATCACCGCCCGCACCACCGGCACCACCATTACCGCCATCAGCGCCCGCGGTCGCACCATCAACACCGGTAAACCCGGCACCACCCTGACCACCGGCACCACCGTTGCCGCCATCACCCTGGGCAGCATGGGTGACACCATCAGCCTCCAGACCGCCTTGGCCACCGTTACCACCGGCACCGCCATTGCCGCCCCGGGTCCCGTCAATGCTGGCCGACGTTCCATCGCTGCCGTCGTAGCCTTTGCCGCCCACACCCCCGGCGCCACCGGCACTGGCAGCGCCGTTGGTTCCGTCGCCGGCTTGCGTGCCGTCACCACCGACGCCACCGGAACCGCCGACACCGGCGTTGCCACCCGAGCCACCGCTGCCGCCGGCTTGCCCATCGACGCTGGCTGCGGTGCCGTCCGCACCCTGACTACCGGCGCCCGCCGATCCCGCGTCGCCGCCGTTGCTACCGGCACCGCCAGCGCCGTCGGCTCCTGCGGTGCCATGCGCGGATGTGCCGCCCGCCCCGCCGGCCCCACCGCTGCCACCGGCCGCACCGTCACCGGCGTTCCCGCCGGCCTGGCCCGCGCCGCTGGCGCCGTCGGCACCGGTGCCCCCCGAGCCTCCCGAAGCGCCTTTGCCGCCGGCGCCACCGGCACCGCCATTGCCCATCACCGAGCCTGCGACACCGCCCAGCCCACCGGCGCCACCGTTACCGCCGGCCATGCCCTCGGCACCGGACTCACCGGCAACCACACCGTCCGCACCGTTGTCGCCGGTCGTGCCGTCGCCCCCGGCAGCACCAGCACCACCGTTGCCGTGGTCACCGCCGGCGCCGCCATTACCGCCCTTGCCGCCGTCCGCCCCCGCGGTCGTCGGGGTGTAGCCAGCGCCACCGTTACCTCCGTTACCCGAAGCGGTCGTCACCGGTTGACCGCCCGCCCCCTGCAGGCCCGCCTGGCCGGGTTGCGCGCCCGGGTCGTTCGGGTAGGCCGGCCCCGCCAAGCCTCCGGCGCCGCCGGCACTCTCGGTACCGGCATCTCCACCGGCGCCACCGTTTCCGCCGTCGACGTGGTTGGCGTCGCCAGCTCCCCCGTTGCCACCGTCGCCACCGATGCCGGCGTTGCCACCCGCCCCACCGTTACCGCCGTTGCCGCCCACGCCCATCTTCGGGATCGCGTCGCCGCCCATGCCGCCATTACCGCCGGCGCCGGCCACCCCCGCGGCACCGCCTGCAGCACCGTTGCCGCCGTTCACCCCGGCCAACGCGGACGCGTCAAAGCCGCGGCCGCCGGCACCACCGTCGCCGGCCGCCCCTCCGTTGCCACCGTCGCCGCCGTTGCTCAGGATTACGCCGGCCTTGCCGCCGTTACCGCCGGTGCCACCGTTGCCGCCAGTGCCACCCGCGGTCGCGTCCGGCGCGCCCAACGTGCCATCAGCCCCGGCAACTCCGGCCCCACCGGCGCCGCCATTGCCGCCGGTTCCACCGTCGCCGAACCACTGACCCGCCGCGCCGCCGGCACCACCATTGCCGCCGTTGCCACCGTTGGTCCCGTCGCCGCCGTCGCCGCCGTTACCGCCCATGCCGATGAACAGCCCGTCGCCACCGGCACCGCCGGCACCGCCGTCGATACCGACCCCGCCGGCTCCGCCGTCGCCGCCGAGACCGCCGTTGCCCAGCCCCAACCCGCCGTCGCCGCCGGCACCACCGTCGGCGCCCAAGCCACCCGAACCGCCGTCACCGCCGTTGCCGAACCAGCCCGCGTCACCACCATCGCCGCCGTCTACGCCGGCATCGGTGCTGTTCCAGCCCGCGCCACCGTCACCAAACCACAGGCCGCCGGCGCCACCGTCGGGATCGGCTGCGGTCCCGTCAGCGCCATCACCGATCAGGAACTGCCCCGCCAGCTGATTGATGAAATCGTTGACCTGCGCACCGAATGGGTCATGAATCCACGCCTCGATGCCGTCGTGCAACGGCTGGTAGACCAACTGGTCCCACAGCCCGGTCAACGTGACGTCGTCGCCGGCCGCCGGCAGCGCCCACGCCGCCTCACTCGCCACCGGATCAAGCCCCCACGCCGACGGATCCAACCCGTTGGTCTCCAACAGGTGAGACCACGCGTCGGTTGTGGTGACGTCATCGACCGGAATGCCGAACAACGGATTGATCAGATCCATGATCCAGTCGAACTCGCCGTCGGCATGCGCAGGCGGCACCGTGACCAGCGGTGTCATCCCGAATGCCAGGAAAGCGCCGATGGCCGTACCGGCACCGACTGCACGGTAGGGGCCCCTGAGGCGGCGCGATTGACGAAGCTTGCGAGCGCGATGCTTGCCGGCCATCCTGGCTCTCCCAACTATGGAGATGAGGCACTCTAAGACGCAGATGAGCGATTCTCAGTTGTTGACGCTAATCATCCTCAGCAAAAAGCGCGAGGAAATTTGATAATCCCTCGCTAAGCAGCCCGCTTATCGCACGACACAAAGCGAAAACCCGCAGCTCAGCACCGCAGATGCGGGGTCTTCGCCAGCCGAAGTCCCTCAGACACCAGACACTTGGCAAACACCCAGGAAACCCGTCGGCACGACGGGATTCAGTTCGTCAGTGACTGCCGGATTTCCGCGCCGATTTCCAGCACCAGCAGCACCAGGGTGCGCAGCGCCTCATCGGCCAGACCCGTGCCGGGGAAGTTGTAGCGCAGCAGCACGTCAGCGTGCCCGCTGGAGTTCTCCGTGGCCTTCTCCACCAGGGTCACCGTCCCGAGCTGGGTCTTGTGCGCATGTTCGGCCAGCTGGTCGCGGACGGCCTGACTCAACGGCAGGTCCCACACCAGCACTTGGGTCAGCGACACCAGGTCCAGGTCGTCGGCGATGTTCACCACCCGCAACGAGGCCAGCGTGCCCAGGTGCTGGACGGTCAGCGCGCCGTCAGACTCCTCGGTGACCGGCATCGCTTCGGCGAGCACGGCGGCCAGACGCTCCTCCAAGGGCGGCATCATGCGCGTCCGAACCGGCGATTGCGCGACGCGTATTCCTCGCACGCCGCCCAGAGGTCCCGACGGTCATAGTCGGGCCACAGTTTCTCTTGGAAGATGAACTCCGCGTAGGCCGCCTGCCACAGCATGAAGTTGGAGGACCGCTGTTCACCGGAGGTCCGGATCAGCAGGTCCACATCGGGGATATCGGTGCGGTGCAGATGCCGGGCGATGGTGGCCTCGTTGACGCGGTCCGGGTTCAGCTTGCCGGCCACGGCTTCGCGTGCGATTTCGGCTGCCGCTTCGGCGATTTCGGCGCGGCCGCCGTAGTTGACGCAGTAGTTGACGGTGATGACGTCATTGTCGAGGGTCATGTTCTCGGCGATCTCGAATTCCTTGATGACGCTGCGCCACATCCGCGGCCGCGAACCCACCCAGCGCATCCGAACGCCCATCTCGTCGAGGTTGACCCGGCGGCGACGCACCACCTCGCGGTTGAAGCCCATCAAGAAGCGCACTTCCTCGGTGCTGCGCTTCCAGTTCTCGGTGGAGAACGCATACACGGTCAGGTGCTTGATGCCGATTTCGATGGCTCCGCAGGTGATGTCGATCAGCACCGCCTCACCCATTTTGTGGCCTTCGGTGCGGTGCAGTCCGCGTTGGGTGGCCCAGCGCCCGTTGCCGTCCATGACGACGGCGACGTGGTTGGGCAGCTGATCGGCGGGAATCTGCGGGGCCGCCGCTTTGGAGGGGTGTTGCGGCGGTCGGCTCGGCCCGCCGCCGGGTACCTGCGGCAGCTCGGGAAACACCACCGGCCACGTCGAAGTGTCCGGGAACATCGGATAGTCGTCGGGAGCCGGTGGCAGCTGGGGGAAGCCGGTGAGCTTCTTCTTGCGCTCAGCCCACGCGCTGCTGACCCGATTCGCCATGAGCCACATCCTGCCTGACCAGCGCCGCGCGCTGCTCAGCAGCCTGCGGGTCGACCCGATAGCCGCGCTCGACCAGCGGCAATGTCCGCAGCTTGCGTTCCAGGTGCCACTGCAGGTGCGCGGCCACCAGACCACTGGCCTGGCTGCGGTGCGCCGCCGACGCAGCCTCCGCAGTCGTCCAGTCGCCGTCGTGCAGCGCCGACATCAGATCCAGCACCCCCAGCGGGGGCGTGGTGGACCCGGACGGGCGGCAGTGGATGCAGACGCTGCCGCCGGCGGCGATGTGAAACGCCCGGTGCGGGCCGGGGGTGCCGCAGCGGGCGCATTCGGTCAACGCCGGCGCCCACCCGGCCACCCCCATCGCCCGCAGCAGGTAGGCGTCCAACACCAGTTCGCGGGGCCGCCGTCCGTCGGCCACCGCGCGCAGCGCGCCCACGGTGAGCCGGTGCAGATCGGGGGCCGGTGCCCGTTCCTCCCCCGCCAGTCGCTCGGCGGTCTCCAGCATCGCGCAGGCGCAGGTATAGCGGCCGTAGTCATTGACGATGTCGGTGGCGAACGCATCCACCGACACGACCTGGGTGACGATGTCCAGGTTGCGGCCGGGGTGCAGTTGCACGTCGATGTGCGCGAACGGCTCCAGCCGGGCTCCGAACTTGCTGCGGGTGCGACGTACCCCCTTGGCCACCGCGCGGACCAACCCGTGGTCGCGGGTCAGCAGGGTGACGATCCGGTCGGCCTCGCCGAGCTTGTGCTGACGGCACACCACCGCCCGGTCTCGATACAGCCGCACCGCAACAGTCTCGCATCGGGTGGCGACATCACCGGGGATGCGCGCCGGTCAGAACCCCAGCCGACCCAATTGTTTGGGGTCGCGCTGCCAGTTCTTGGCGATCTTGACCCGCAGGTCCAGGTAGACCTTGGTGCCCAGCAGCTTCTCGATCTGGCTGCGTGCCGCGGTGCCGACTTCCCGCAGCCGGGCTCCACCCTTGCCGATGACGATGCCCTTCTGGCTGTCCCGCTCGACGTAGAGGATGGCGTGCACGTCGATCAGATCCTCGCGCCCCTCGCGGGGGGTCACCTCGTCGATCACCACCGCCAGCGAGTGCGGCAGCTCATCGCGGACCCCCTCCAGGGCGGCCTCCCGGATGAACTCCGCCATCAGGGTCTCTTCCGGCTCATCGGTCAATTCCCCGTCGGGGTAGTACGCCGGGCCCTCGGGCAGCGCGGCGACCAGCACATCGATCAGGACGTCGATCTGCTCGCCGGCGATCGCCGACACCGGGACGATCTCGGCTTCCGGCGCCAACTCCGCGACGGCCAACAGCTGGGCGGCCAGGCGGTCCCGGCTCACCTTGTCGGTTTTGGTGACGACGACCAGCAGGGTGGTCTTGGGCGCCACCGCGCGGATCTGCTCGACGATCCAGCGGTCTCCCGGTCCGATGGCCTCGTCGGCGGGGATGCACAGCCCGATCACGTCCACTTCGGAGTATGTGTCGCGCACCAGGTCGTTGAGACGCTTGCCCAGCAGCGTGCGCGGCCGGTGCAGGCCGGGAGTGTCGACCAGCACGATTTGAAAGTTCTCCCGGTGCACGATCCCGCGGATGGTGTGGCGGGTGGTCTGCGGGCGATTCGAGGTGATCGCCACCTTGGTCCCGACCAGCGCATTGGTCAGCGTCGACTTGCCGGTGTTGGGCCGGCCCACCAGGCATACGAAGCCCGAACGAAACTCACTCATGCCTCGGTCCCGCTCGCCGAGTGTGAACGTAGGGCGGATTTCCGGCCCAAATCCCGCCGTGGATGCACACTCGACGCATTGCGCGGTTCAGCCATGGGCTTGGACCTCCTGATCTTCGACCGGGCTGACCAAGACGGTGCTGATCCGCAGCCGGCCCCGATTGTCGGGCCCGCCCTCGGCGTGTAGTCGAAGCCCGTGCGAGGTTACCTCCGCACCCGGTAGCGGCACCCGGCCCAGCTCCAGGGCCAGCAGGCCGCCGACGGTGTCGACGTCCAGGTTGTCGTCGAATTCCACGCCGTAGAGTTCGCCGACGTCGGCGATCGGCAGCCGCGCCGAGACCCGGAAGCGGTTGTCGCCCAGTTCCTCTACCGGCGCTGTTTCGTCCGTGTCATATTCATCGGCGATCTCCCCGACGATCTCTTCCAACACGTCCTCGATGGTCACCAGCCCCGCGATCGCGCCGTACTCGTCGACCAGCAATGCCATGTGGTAACGGTCGTGCTGCATTTCCCGCAGCAGTGCGTCCAGCGGCTTGGAGTCGGGAACGAACACCGCGGGGCGCATCACCTGATCCACGGTGGTGTCGCGGCCACCATTGATCGAGTAGTACGTCTGCTGGACAAGGTCTTTCAGGTAGACGACGCCGACGACGTCATCGACGTTGTCGCCGATCACCGGGACCCGGGAATGGCCGCTGCGCACCGCCAGTGAAGTCGCCTGACCCGCGGATTTGCCACGCTCGATCCAGACCATTTCGGTGCGCGGCACCATCACTTCCCGGGCCGGGGTGTCGCCGAGTTCGAAGACCGACTGGATCATTCGGTTCTCGTCGGCGGCGACCACACCCCGCTGCTGGGCCAGGTCGACCACTTCGCGAAGTTCGATTTCGGATGCGAACGGCCCGTTGCGGAAGCCGCGGCCCGGAGTCAACGCGTTGCCGAGCAACACCAGCAGCCGGCTGATCGGCGCCAACAGGACCGAAATCACCTGCAGCGGAAGCGCGGAGGCCAAGGAAATGGAGTAGGCGTTCTGGCGGCCGAGGGTACGGGGGCCGACACCGATGACGACGAAGATGATCACCACCATGATGGCCACGGCGATGTAGCGCCCCAATTCCAGGCGCAGCCCGACCCGCAGGTAAGCCACCAGCAGCACCGTGGCGGTCACCTCGCAGGTGATACGCAACAGCACGACCAGATTGATGAAGCGGGCCCGCTCGTCCATCACCCGCGACAACCGCGCCGCACCGGGTCGCTCGTCGCGCACCATCTCCTCGACCCGGGCCGGCGACACCGTGCCGATCGCGGCGTCGATCGCCGCGAACAGCCCGCCCACGACGACCAGCACCATCGCGCCGACCAACAGATCGAATTCGCTCACGGCGCGTCGAAATACCTTGACTTGTCCAGCAGTTGGCGGTCCTGCTCGTTCTGGCGGTCCCGGCGATAGCCCTCGACCTGGTCGGCCACCCAATCCTCGAGGAGTCGGCGCTGCAGCGCGAACATCTCCTTCTCCTCGTCGGGCTCGGCGTGGTCATAGCCCAGCAGATGCAGCACCCCGTGAACGGTCAGCAACGCCAGTTCGTGACCCAGCGAGTGACCGGCGGCCTCGGCCTGCCCGGCGGCGAACTCCGGGCACAGCACGATGTCGCCCAGCAGCGACGGGCCCGGCTCCGGGGCGTCGGGGCGCCCGCCCGGCTCCAATTCGTCCATCGGAAAACTCATCACGTCGGTCGGCCCGGGCAAGTCCATCCAGCGCATGTGCAGATCCGCCATGGTCGCGGTGTCCACCAGCACCATCGACAGCTCGGCGCCGGGGTTGACGTCCATCGCGCCCAGCACGAAGCGCGCGACGCTGACCAGTTCGACTTCGGAGACGTCGAGGCCGGATTCGTTGGATACCTCGATACTCATCGCGTCGTCACTCTTTCACCGGCGCCGGCGGGCGGCCCGGTTGGTCCGCAAGCCGGGCGCGTCGTATTTGGCGTCATGGCGTTCATAGGCGTCGACGATCTCCGACACCAGCCGATGGCGCACCACGTCGGCGCTGGTCAGCTCCGCGACATGGATGTCATCGATGTCGTCGAGGATGTCCACGGCGGCCCGCAATCCGGATCGGGCGCCACCGGGCAGGTCGACCTGGGTGACGTCACCGGTGACCACGATCTTGGAGCCGAATCCCAGCCGAGTGAGGAACATCTTCATCTGCTCGGCGGTGGTGTTCTGCGCCTCGTCGAGAATGATGAACGCGTCATTCAACGAGCGGCCCCGCATGTAGGCCAGGGGCGCCACCTCGATCACCCCGGAGCTCATCAGCTTGGGGATCAGCTCGGGATCCATCATGTCGTGCAGGGCGTCGTAGAGCGGGCGCAGATACGGGTCGATCTTCTCGCTCAGGGTGCCGGGCAGAAAGCCAAGGCGCTCACCGGCTTCCACCGCGGGCCGGGTCAAGATGATGCGAGTGACCTGTTTGGTCTGCAACGCTTTGACGGCCTTGGCCATCGCCAGGTAGGTCTTGCCGGTACCGGCCGGGCCGATCCCGAACACGATGGTGTGGGCGTCGATGGCGTCGACGTAGTGCTTCTGGTTGAGCGTCTTGGGCCGGATGGTCTTGCCGCGCCGCGAGAGGATGTCCAGGGTGAGCACTTCGGCGGGTGACGCATCGCCGACGCCGGTCAGCATCGCCACGCTGTGCCGCACCGCTTCGGGGGTCAGGGTTTGTCCACCGGCGACCACCGCGACCAATTCGGAGACCGCCCGTTCGGCCAGTGCTACGTCGGCAGGCTCCCCGGTGAACGTGATGGCGTTGCCGCGCACATGCAGATCGGCGTCCAGCAGGCGTTCCAGTGCGCGGAGGTTTTCGTCTGCCGAGCCCAGCAGGCCCACGACGAGGTCGGGCGGAACATCGATGCTGCTGCGAACCTGGGAGGCGGCGTTGGTCTCGCGGGGCGTCACGTGGGGTCTGATGCCTGCTTTCTGCGGAGTTGGCAGCGGTTTGCTCGGACGCCCAAGTCTACCGCCGGACACCCGACGCAACCGACCAGTCGGACCTCGGCTCCAAAATATGCATGCTAGCATGCATGCATGCGAACGACGGTCGAGATCACCGACGAGCAGCACCGGGCGTTGAGCGCGATCGCTCAGCGTCGCGGCGTCCGCGGCTTCTCCGTCCTGGTCCAGGAAGCACTCGACGGGTACCTGACGAACCTGCATACCGACGAGGTCGACCTGCTGCTTCGGTTGGAGGGTGCGCTCACCGACTCCGAGGCGCAGGAGATGCGTTCTCGCGCCGGCGATGTGAGAAACACGTGGCGGGCCTCGTAGTCGTCGACACCGATCTCGTCATCGATTTTCTGCGCGGTAAGGGCGCTGGAGCGCCGTTGGTGCGCGATTTGATCGTTGAGCATCGGTTCCGTATCACCGCGGTCACCGCGTTCGAATTGCGGGTCGGCGCCGACTTCCTGGCGCGCCGCGACGACATTCTCCGGCTGGGCAGGTCACGGACGTTCCCGCTGGACCCCGAGTCCGCGCTGCGAGCCGGCGAGGTCGCCGCGACACTTCGGTCGGCCGGCCAGGACATCGGCATGGCGGACTGCCTGCAAGCGGGCATCTGTCTGCGGTTGAACCTCCCAATGGCGACACGAAACCGCAAGCACTTCGGCCGGGTAGCGGGATTGCAGTTATTCGGTGCCTGAATCGGACGGCCGCCACTGAGGCATTCATGAACTGCGGGGCCCAGCGTCGCGAGTTGTCGATCGCGACGCGCTGAGTGCGCCACGCCAGTGTCATTCGCGACGCGCTGAGCGCGCGGCCCCGGGTCAGGGCGCGTTCTGCCCGGGCGTGCCCGGGTCGCCGTCCGCGCCGTCACCACCGGGACCGCCGGGGCCACCGGCGCCCCCGTCGCCACCGTCGCCGCCCGGACCGCCGTCGCCGGCCGGAGACGGAGCGGTGCCGCCCGCGCCGCCGTCGCCGCCGTCACCACCCGTGCCGGGAATAGTGGTTGGGCCAATCGCCCAAACGCTGTCGCCACCATCGCCGCCGTCGCCGCCCGCCCCGCCGTTGCCGACACTTGCGGTGCCGCCGGTGCCACCCTCACCGCCACGGGGCAAGTAGGCCGAGCAGCCGGCGCAGGCGGAGCCCAAGATGTTTCCCCCGGCGCCACCGTCGCCACCGTCGCCGCCGACACCGCCGAGGCTGCTGCCGCCGCCACCACCCCCGCCGCCGCCGCCGGGGGCGGCATTGTGACCAGTGGAGACCTGCACTCCCGCGGCGCCGCCAGCGCCACCCGCGCCCCCGGCGTTGCCACCGCCGGCACCTCCGGCACCACCAGCACCGCCGTTGCCCACGGTGCTTGAGGAGTCGCCGTAAGCGCCGTGGCCTCCGATGCCACCCGTGACGCCGCCGTCGCCGCCGTCACCCCCGTCGCCGCCGGTGACGCCTCCGTTCCCACCGTTTCCGCCGGTGACGCCGCCCGTACCGCCGTCACCGCCGTCGCCCCCGGTGCCGAAACTACCGGCACCGCCGGAACCGCCGTTGCCACCTGTGACCCCGCCATCGCCGCCATTGCCGCCGGAACCGCCGTGGACGGTACTTGCACCCATGCCGTCGCCGCCGTTGCCTCCGGTGCCGCCGGTGGCGCCGCCGTCACCGCCGGCACCACCGTTGCCACCGGTGCCCCACCAACCGCCGCTGCCGCCATTCCCGCCGTTGCCGCCGATACCGCCGGGGCTGGTGTCGTTGTAGCCGTTGCCGCCGTCGCCGCCGGCGCCGCCATCGCTGGGACCGACGAAGCCGCTCGTCCCGTTTGCCCCGGCGCCGCCACTGGTGCTTCCGGCGGCGCCGCCAGACCCGCCATGGCCCAACCCGCTGGAGTGCGGAGCACCGCCGGTACCGCCGTCGCCGCCGTCACGGACGGTGGCGTTGCCGTCCGCACCGTCGCCGCCGTTACCGCCGTGGGTAGAGCCCCCGTCGCCGCCTCGGCCGCCACTACCGTTGATGCCGACGGTGCCGTGTTGGCTGCTGCCCGCGTTGCCGCCGGCGCCGCCGGTACCGCCGTCGCCCCCGAGGCCGGCGGCGCCGCCGTTGCCACCGTCGGCACCGGCCACCGCGCCGGTGGCCGCGTTGTAGCCGTTACCCCCGTTGGCGGTGCCGCCGACCCCGCCGGCCCCGCCAGTACCGCCGTTGCCGGCCGTATTGGCGGCCAGTGAGCCCCCGTTTCCGCCATTGCCGCCGGCGCCGCCGGCCCCGCCGATGCCACCGGTGCCGCCGGCGGTTCCATTCGGGTTGGCCGCGGTGCCGTCGACACCATTGGCCGAGACACCGGTGTCGCCCCGACCGCCGGCCCCACCGTTGCCGCCGTTGCCGAGCGTCCCGCCGTCACCGCCATTGCCACCGGCCCCGCCGGCGTGGCCGGTCGCGGTGCCACCGGTGCTGTAGCTGAAGCCGGCCCCACCGGCCCCGCCATTGCCGGACGCCGTGGTCACCGCCGCGCCAGCCGCGCCGCTGCCACCGTCGAAGCCGCTACCACCGACGGTGGTGCCGGCCATGCCTCCGGCACCGCCATCGCCGGCGACACCTGCGTCACCGCCGTCGCCGCCGTCCCCGCCGTCTGGTGTGCCGGCGCTCCCGGCAGCACCCGCACCGCCGTTACCGCCGTATCCGGCGTGACCGCCAAGCCCGCCCTGGCCGCCGTTGCCGTTGATGCCGACGGTGCCGTGGCCAGTGCTGCCCGCGTTGCCGCCATCGCCGCCGGCCCCACCAGCGCCCCCGGTGCCCCCGTTTCCGCCATCGCCACCATTGGCGCCGGCCACGCCTCCGACCGCGGCGTTGTAGCCGTTGCCGCCGTAGGAGGTGCCGCCGGCGCCGCCGGCACCGCCGTTGCCGCCGTTGCCAGCCGTGTTGGCGACCAGCGAGCCTCCGTTGCCACCGTTGCCGCCCGCGCCGCCGGCCCCGCCGGAGCCACCCGTTGCGCCGTCGGTTCCATTCGGGCTGGCTGCGTTGCCGTCAGCGCCGACGGCCGTGATGCCGGTGTCGCCACGACCGCCGGCCCCACCATTGCCGCCGTTGCCGACCGACCCGCCGTCACCGCCGTTACCGCCCGCACCGCCGGCCACGGTGCCACCGATGGTGTGGCTGTAGCCGGCCCCACCGGCCCCACCGTTGCCGGACACCACGGTCACCGCCGCACCAGCCGCACCGCCGCCACCGTCGATGCCGCCACCGCCGACCGTGCTACCGGCCGCGCCACCGCCACCGCCGAGGCCTGCCACACCCGCGTCCCCGCCGGCGCCGCCATCGCCGCCGTCGGCAGCGGTGTAATCACCGGCCGCACCCGCGCCGCCGTCACCGCCGTATCCGGCGTTACCGCCGAGGCCGCCCTGGCCGCCGTTGCCGTTGACGCCGACGGTGCCGTGACCGGTGCTGCCCGCGTTGCCGCCGGCACCGCCGACACCGCCATGACCGCCGTTGCCGCCGTCGGCGCCGTTGCCACCGGATGCACCGGCCACCGCGCCACCCGCGTTGTACCCGGTCCCGCCGGTCCCGCCATTACCGGCCGACCCGCCGGCACCGCCATTGCCGCCATTGCCGGCGGTGTTGGCCGTCAGCCCGCCGCCGGCACCGCCGTTGCCTCCGGCACCGCCGGCTCCGCCATCGCCACCCTGGTGTCCGCCGGTTGCATCCGGGGTGCCGGCCGTGCCGTTGGTGCCGCCACCGCCGGCCGCGGCCGTGTCGCCGACGCCGCCTGCCCCACCGTTGCCACCGTTGCCGACCGACCCGCCGGCACCGCCATCGCCGCCGGCGCCGCCCGCCGTGCCCGTCCCGGTACCGGTGTAGCTGTACCCAGCACCTCCGGCACCACCGTTGCCGGACACCGTGGTCACCGCGGCGCCATGGGCGCCCTGGCCGCCGGCGACACCACCGGTGCCCCCGCTGCCGGCCGCGCCCCCGGCGCCGCCGTTACCGGCTGCACCCGCGTCACCGCCGGCGCCGCCATCGCCACCGTCGTGGGAGGTGGCATCTCCGGCCGCACCCGCGCCGCCATTGCCACCACGCCCGGCGTCACCGCCGGCGCCGCCGATCCCCCCGTTGCCGTTGGCACCGTTGGCAGCCAGAATTCCTTGTCCCCCAGCACCACCGGCACCACCGGCACCACCCAGGCCGCCGTCACCGCCGCTGCCGCCGGCCACGCCGCTGGCGCCCGCCAGCACGGCAGCCGAACCGTTGCCGCCGGTGCCGCCACCGCCACCGAGCCCCCCGTCGCCGCCGGTCCCGCCGATACCCGCTGTTCCGAACAACCAGCCGCCGCTGCCGCCGGCTCCACCGGCACCACCGAGGCCGCCATCACCGCCATCGTCACCAGCGTCACCAGCAGATCCGCCGGAACCGGTCACGCCCACACCACCAACACCGCCCTTGCCGCCGGCACCGCCGTTGGAGAACAGCCCTCCGCCGGCACCACCGGCGCCGCCCGCACCGCCTGCACCGCCGTCGGGATGGCTGAGCGTGCCGGCGCCACCGGCGCCACCGTTGCCGCCGGCACCGCCGTTGCCCCAGAACCCGCCGCCGGCTCCGCCGGCGCCGCCATTGCCGCCGTCGCCGCCGAACTGACCGTCGAGCCCGTTGCCGCCGGCACCGCCGTTGCCGAACAGGAACGCGGCGTTGCCCGCCACACCGGGTGCCCCGTCAATCGGGGCCGGATCACCGGACGCCAACGCGGGAACATCCGACCCCGGGGCCACTCCGCCGGCGTCCCCGCCGTCACCGATCAACCAGCCGGCGTTGCCGCCGCTGCCCCCGAAGTAGCCGTCCCCACCGTCGCCGAACAGCAGGCCGGCATCCCCGCCGTCGGGGTTGAGCGCGGTGCCATCGGTGCCGTCACCGATCAGATACAGCCCGAATGCCTGGTTGACGAGTCCGGCGAGCTGCAGGCCGTCGCTGCTGTTGATCCACTGCTCGATGCCGTCGTGGACCGGTGCGTAAACGTTCAGATCGAACCAGGTGTCGAACGACACCGCGCCCGCATCGGGCACTCCGGCCGACGGATCCAACCAGGCCAGCCAGCCCGACGGATCAACATCCGCACCGGGATCGACCGCGGTCACCGACATCGGGTCCAGCCAGTCAAACAGCCAGTCGAACTCATCGGCTTGCGCCGTCGGCGCCCCGGCCAGCGGCGACAATCCGAAAGCCAGGAACGCTCCAGCGGCTGCCCCCGCAGCCGCTACCCGGCGACCCCGGGCAGCGCATAGTTTTGCGTTCCGCTTGCTTCCGCGCTGGCGACTCATCGTCATTGCCCCCTCGACTGTGTGTTCGCGTCGATGCGCGAGCCTGGAAAAAACCTAGGTCTCAGGAAGACGTCGGCGATACAGGGTTTTCCCTTGTATTTCGGTCCGCGGACGTCACGCGTCGGCGCCGCACTGCAGGCTCAGTAGCATCCAGCCGCCCTTCCGAGCAGGCACAATGCGGCGTTTCGGCGCAGCGAGGGGCCGTCCCATCAACCCAAGAGTCAGGTGAGTCCGAACTAAGTCCCAGATGCAGCGCGAGATTGCATCGTTGGACCAGAAGTTCGAGAGAACCGGTACTTGACCGCAATCTCGCGGTAGCTGAGCGCTCACACCCAGCGCGAGGTCAGCACCCCCAAGGCACCCAGCGCCACCGCGGCCGCCGTCGAGGTGCGCAGCACGGTCGGGCCCAGCCGGACGGTCACCGCACCCGCCCCGGTCAGCGCTGCCAGCTCATCGTCGGCGATCCCGCCTTCCGGGCCGACCACCAGCGTCACGGCGCCCGCCGAGGCCAGATCCAGCTCGGTGAGCCGGTGGGACGCCGCGTCATCCAGCGCCAGCACCGTCGCGCCGGCCGCCACCCGCTCGCGAATCCGGCTGGTCAGCACCGGGGTGGACAACACGCCGTCGACCTGCGGAATGTGGGCGCGCCGCGACTGCGCGGCTGCCGCCCGGGCGACCGCCGACCAGCGGCGCAGCCCCTTGTCGGCGCGGGGACCGTCCCAGCGGGCCACGCAGCGCGCCGCCTGCCAGGCCACAAACGCGTCGGCGCCGGCCTCGGTGGCCAGCTCGATCGCCAGCTCGGACCGCTCGGACTTGGGCAGCGCCTGCACCACGGTCACCGGGGGAACCGGCTCAGGCACGTTCCAGCGCTCCAGCACCCGTGCCGTCAGCCCGTCGCGGGAGGCCTGTTCCACCGCGCAGCGGGCCATTCCGCCGGCACCGTCCCCGAGCAGCACCTCTTCGGTTGGGCGGATCCGGCGCACGGTGGCGGCGTGAAAGCCCTCATCGCCGCCGAGGACGGCCAGTTCCCCGGCTGCGGGCAGCTCGGAGAGGTAGAAGAGTCCCGCCAAGGCTTAGCGCCCGGTGAACGTCTCGCGCAGCCGGCTGAACAGCCCGCCGCCACCCGAGCTGTTCGTCGAACGGACCTCGGTGACGTCGCGGTTGCGCCGCTCCTTGAGTTCCCGTAGCAGTTCGATGTCGCGGTGGTCGAGCCGCTCGGGCACCACCACCTCCACCTGGACGTGCAGATCGCCGCGCACCCCGGAGCGCAGATGCGGCATGCCCCGGCCGCGCAGCGTCGTCACCGAACCGGGCTGGGTGCCGGGTGCGATGGTGATCTCGGTCGGCCCGTCCAGGATCACGTCCAGCGTCACCGTGGTGCCCAGCGCGGCATCCACCATCGGCACCGAGATAACGCAGTGCAGATCGTCACCGTTGCGGATGAACGTCTCGTGGGCCTGTTCGTGCACCTCGACGTACAGATCGCCGGCCGGCCCGCCGCCGGGCCCCACCTCGCCCTGTGCCGACAGCCGGACCCGCATCCCGTCACCGACACCGGCGGGGATCTTGACGCTGATGTCCCGGCGGGCCCGTACCCGACCGTCGCCGCCGCACTGGTGACAGGGGTCGGGGATCACCTCGCCGACACCGCGGCAGGTCGGGCAGGGCCGCGACGTCATGACCTGGCCGAGCAGCGACCGCTGCACGGTTTGCACTTCCCCGCGTCCGCCGCAGGTGTCGCAGCTCACCGGACGGGAATCACCGTGGGTGCCGCGGCCCTGACAGCGGTCGCAGAGCACCGCGGTGTCCACGGTGACCTGCTTGGTCACCCCGGTGGCGCATTCAGTGAGGTCCAGGCGCATCCGCAGCAGCGAATCCGACCCCGGCCGCACCCGTCCGACCGGGCCGCGCGATGTAGTGCCGCCGCCGAAGAAGGCCTCGAACACGTCGCCGAGACCACCGAAGCCGCCGAACCCACCGAACCCACCGCCGGCAGCAGCGCTTTCCAGCGGATCCCCGCCCATGTCGACGACGCGGCGCTTCTCGGGGTCGGACAGCACCTCGTAGGCGACGCTGATCTCCTGGAACCGCGCCTGCGCGGCGTCGTCGGGGTTGACGTCGGGATGCAGCTCACGCGCTAACTTGCGGTAGGCGCGCTTGATCTCTGTATCGCTCGCGCCCTTGCCCACGCCGAGCAGACCGTAGTAATCGCGTGCCACGCCTGACCTTTCCCAACCTTGCGGATACGCCCGTTATCGGGCGCCCAGCACCTCGCCGATGTACAAAGCAACCGCAGCGACATTAGCGATAGTTCCCGGATAGTCCATTCGGGTGGGGCCCAGCACACCCATCCCGCCGTACACGGTGCCCAGCGATCCGTAGGCGGTGGACACCACTGACGTGCCGGCCATCTCCTCGGCTTCGGTCTCGTGGCCGATGCGCACGGTGACCTTGCCGGCTTCCTGCTGGGCCGCGAGCAGCCGCAGCACCACCACCTGCTCCTCGAGCGCCTCCAGGACCGAACGCAGCGAACCGCCGAAGTCCGCGGTGTTGCGGGTCAGGTTGGCGGTGCCGCCCAGCAGCAAACGTTCCTCGCGGTGCTCCACCAGCGACTCCAGCAGGACCGTCGCCGCGCGCCCGACCGCGTCGCTGAAGCTGTTGGCAGACCCGCCGGGCCTGTCCAGCTGGCCGGCCAGGTCGGCCACCGCCACCGACGCCGCCGCCAGCTTCTTCCCGTCCAGCGCCTGACCCAACATGTCCCGCAGCTTGGACAGTTGATGCTCGTCGATGGCGTCGCCGAGTTCGACGATGCGCTGATCGACCCGGCCGGAATCGGTGATCACCACCAGCAGCAGGCGGGCCGGGGTCAGCGCGATCACCTCCAGGTGACGCACCGTCGATGCCGACAGCGTCGGGTACTGCACCACCGCCACCTGTCGGGTCAGCTGTGCCAGCAGCCGCACCGCACGGCGCAGCACGTCGTCGAGGTCGACGCCGGAGTCCAGAAAGCTCAGGATCGCGCGCCGCTCAGCCGACGACAGCGGCTTGACGTCGTCGAGCCGGTCGACGAACTCGCGATAGCCCTTCTCGGTCGGCACCCGCCCGGAGCTGGTGTGCGGCTGGGTGATGTACCCCTCGGCCTCCAGCACGGCCATATCATTGCGGACGGTCGCCGACGAGACCCCCAGGTTGTGCCGCTCCACGAGCGACTTCGACCCGATCGGCTCCTGGGTGGACACGAAGTCGGCGACGATGGCGCGCAGCACCTCGAAACGACGGTCGTCGGCGCTTCCCATCGATATCCACCTCCCTGACCGGTCTATTTTACGGGGACGGCCGGTAGCGCCACGCCACCGCGCGACTAACCTTGTCGATCATGGGCGCGGGGACGGTGGGCCGATGATCTTCAAAGGTGTCAGGGATGGCAAGCCCTATCCCGAACACGGTCTGACGTATCGGGACTGGTCGGAGATTCCGCCGCGGCAGATCCGGCTCGATGAGCTGGTGCCGACCACGACGGTGCTGGCACTGGACCGACTGCTGTCCGAGGACTCCACCTTCTACGGCGACCTGTTCCCGCACGCGGTGAAGTGGCAGGGCGTCGTCTACCTGGAGGACGGCCTGCACCGGGCGGTGCGGGCGGCCCTGCGTAACCGGACCGTGCTGCACGCCCGGGTGTACGACATGGACGCCTTGCCCGTCGAGGCGTAGTCCTTGCCTACTGCGGGAGGCTCTGGATCAGCCCGATCGCGGAGTCGTGGGACAGCATCCAACTGCCCTGGTCGACGAGCTGAATCGGCTGGGTGACCGGTGCCATCTTGGGACCGGAGATGGTGACGTTGGCGACGCCCTGGCCCGGGGCGGTCTGGTCCACGTTCAACACGTTGAACGTGTACGGCAGTTGCCCGTCCCGCGACGCCTTGCGCAGGTCGTGGTCAAGGACGTGGCCCTCACCCTGGTTGATCCCGTTCTCGACCAGGTAGCCCTTCTCCTTGTAGGTGATGGCAGCGTCGGTCAGCCGGGTCAGCATGGCAGCGACCTCGTCGTTGCTGGGTAGCGGCGCGCCCGAGGCCGGGGGCGGGGGCGGGGGGTCCAGCGGCATCGGCGCGCCGAACACCACCGGCTGCACCTGGACGGCTGCCGGCATGGTCGATGCCAGCCCGGCAGCCCCGATGGCGGCTGCCGCCGCGAAACCTGTGACGAGCAGTTTGACGATCATGATCCCCCTCATCTCGTGGTGGAGGCACACGCTATCCCCGCGGACTGTGGGCCGGCTGTGAAAGCGAGCCGCGACGTTGGCGATACGCTGACACCCGAAAGGGGGTGCGGATTGCCAGCCGCCGGCTACCCCGACGACACGCGATTCGCGTTCCGGAGCGGGGCCACCTGTCTCACCACACCCGCTGGGGCGGTGCTGTTGAACCCGCCGCACAGCCAAAAGCTGCCTCGGCTGTCTGCGGCGCGGCTGCAGGCACTCAAGACCCTCAACGCGGGGCCGGCGACGGCATCGGAGCTGTCGGATCCCGCCGAACGCGGCGACATCGACGCTCTGATCGGCGATCTCACCTCCGGCGGCTGGCTGAACGTCACAGTCCGTGCCGCCGGCAACGACGTGTACTGCATCCAGCCATTCGGTAAGCCTCCGCAGCCACCGTCAGTGCCCGGCTCACCGGTGTTGTCGAAGTTCGCTGTACTGCACCGTGATTCCGACGGCTTCGTGCTCGAGCACCCGTTGGGCTGGTGCGATGTGCGCATCCACGACCCGCGCCTGCTCGCGCTGCTCGACGCGTCGGCACCGGCGTCCGACCTGCCGGCCGCGGTCGCGTCGAGATTTGTCGACGACCTGTGCTGGGCCGGGATGTTGGTCGCCGACAGCAGCGACGACGCTGACTTCGACGCGCTCAGCTGGAGCACCCCGGATCTGTGGTTTCACCGGCGCAGCACGCTCGGTGAGCGCACCGTGACCTGGGAGCATTTCGGACCCACCAAGTGGGCCAAAGACCGCTTCCCGCAACCCTCCGCACGCCGGCCGGACTATCCGGGCGCACCGATCGCGCTATCGGCCCCCGATCTGGCCGCGGCACGCGTTGCGGATCCGACGTTGACGGCCGTTCTCGAAGACCGGGTTTCGACGCGCGCATTCGATGACGCTCGGCCGGTCAATATCGACCAGCTGGCCGAGTTGCTGTATCGCGCGACCCGGACGCGAAACGTCCAGCCGGCCGGGCCGGGTGAGGAGCTGCTGTCCCGACCGTATCCGTCCGGCGGGGGCGTCTACGAACTCGAGGTGTATCCGGTGGTGCACAACGTCACCGGACTCGAACCCGGCATGTATCACTACGATTCGTTCGATCACCTGCTGCGTCCGGTTACCGCCGCTGATCCGAAAACCGTTGCCCGTCTGGTCAAACCGGCGGCGGCGACGCTGGCCGGCGGCACCGAGCCCCAAGTGCTGTTGGTGATCGCAGCGCGCTGCGGTCGGGTGATGTGGACCTACGAGCAGATCGGCTACGCGCTCATCCTCAAAGACGTCGGCGCGCTGATGCAGACCATCTATTTGGCCGCGACGGCGATGGGGCTGGGCGTGTGCGCGCAGGGCTTCGGTGACACCGCCGCGTTCGTCGCGGCCACCGGCGTCGACGAACGTCAGGAATGCAGCGTCGGCAGCATCGTCGTCGGCGCGCCGATGCCGGGCTGATCAGCCTTCGGCCAGCACCTCTTCGTCGGTGAGCGCCGCGATGTCGAGGTAGTGGTGCGCGATCAGGCCAAGACGGTCCGGGGTGCCGCGCTGGGTTTCGCGCTGGCTCAACCGTTCCGCCAATCCGGCCACGGTTCGGGTGGCGAACACGTCGGCGACGACGGCATGGTCGACGTCCAGCCAATCGCGGATCCTGGCGATGACGGCGGTGGCCAGCACCGAGTCACCGCCCAGCGCGAAGAAGTCCCGGTTGACCCCTACCGATTCGACGCCCAGCACCTCGGCGACGATCGCGGCCAGCGCCGCCTGCACGTCATCGTTCGGCGCATCGTCGTGATCGGGCGACGCCTCCGATTCCAGCAGCCCGATCACCGCACCGCGGTCCAGTTTTCCGTTCGGGGTCAGCGGAACCCGGTCGAGTGCCACGATCCGAGTGGGCACCATGTAGCTCGGCAGCAGCGCCGCGACCTGGGCGGTGAGCTCGCCCACCTCGCCGACGTCGCCGACCACCGCGGCGACCAGTTGCGCGGCGTTGGTCCCGACCACCACCGCGACCGCGTGGCGGACCCCGGGCACCGCGCGCAGTGCGCTTTCCACCTCACCGAGTTCGACCCGATATCCGCGGATCTGCACCTGGTTGTCGGCGCGGCCCAGGAATTCCACGGTGCCGTCGGGCCAATACCGGGCCATGTCACCGGTGCGATACCAACGGATCCCGTCGTAGTCGACGAAGCGCTGCGTGGTGCGCTCCGGGTCGTCACGGTATCCGGCGGCGACCCCGGCGCCGCCGACCCACAGTTCACCGGGCACCCAGTCAGGGCAGTCCCGCCCGGACGGCGACACCACCCGGCATCGCACGTTGCGCAGCGGGGCGCCGAACGGAACGGTCGCCCAGTGTGCCGGCGGGTCGTCTCGCACTTCGCAAATCGTGCTGTGTATCGCGGTTTCGGTGGCCCCACCCAGCCCGGTGAACCGGCAGCCGGGCACCTGCCGGGCCAGTCGTCGGGCGAGGTCGGCGCCGACCCAGTCACCGCCCAGGATGACGGCGCGCAGCGAGTCGCCCAGCCGGTCGCGACCGGCCTCCAGGATCATGTCCAGCAGACCGGGCACGCAGTTGAGGATCGAAACCCGGTGCCCGCGCAGCAGCTCGACCCAGGCGTCCGCCGACTCGCGCTGTTCGGCGTCGACGGCGGCCACCGACGCCCCCGCGGAGAACATTCCGAAGATGTCGTAGACCGACAGGTCGAATTCGAGGGCAGACAGCGCCAACGCGCAATCACCGCTGCGGACCGTGAACCAGTCGTTGAGTGCGTCGATGGTGTTCATCGCCGCACTGTGCGGCACCTCGACCCCCTTGGGCATGCCGGTCGAACCGGACGTGAAGAGCAGATAGGCGATTGCCGAGGTGTCGGGGTAGATCGGGGCGGGCAGTGGCTGGGTGAAACCCGCCGCGATGTCGATCGGCAGACACGGTACCTCGCCGATGTCGGCGCCGCGCAGGGTGAGAGCCGCGGTGACCTTCGCGGTCTCGATGATCTTGGCGCGCCGGGCGGGTGGCTGGTCGAATCCGATCGGCACATAGGTTGCCCCGGCCGCCAGCACGCCGAGCACCGCCAGGATCTGTTCACGTCCCTTGGGCAGCTGGACAGCGACCGCGTCACCCGGCCGCACGCCACGGGCTTGCAGGGCACCGGCGACGGCCAGCGCGGAGGCGGCCAGTTCCCGATAGGTCCAGGCGCCGGTGTCCGCGTCACATCCCCACACCACCGCCGACGCATCCGGGGTAACCGCCGCATACTCGAAGAAGCCCTGATGCAGGCAGCGTCCGGTCACCGGGCCGTCGGTGGCGTTGACCGCCGCGCGGTTCGCCGCCTGATCCACCGGAAGACGTACCGCGGCCAGGGCATCCCAGCCGGCATCGCCGGCGGCAAGACGTTCGATCGCCTCGACGAATCGGGCGAACATCGCGTCGATCAGACCTGCCGGGAATGCCGACTCGCGGACATCCCAGTTCAGCAGCAGGCCGCCGCGCAGTTCGGTGACTTGCGCGTCGAGCAATACCTGGGGCCCCTGGGAGACAATCCATACCGGTTCACCGAAGGTCTCGATCACGGTGTCGGAGAACAGCTCACCGAGATCGAGGGCACTGGTGAACACGATCGGCGCCAACACCGGCTCGCCGTGCAGCCGGCCCAGATCACGGAGCACCTCCAGCCCGGAATAGGCCGCGTGTCCCCCGCTCTCGTACATGCTGCGTTGCAGGGCGCGGGCCCGATCGGCGACCGTCATGTCGCTGCTGACGTCAACGGCGAGCATCACCGACGACGTGAAGTCGCCGACGATCCGGTCGATGTCGGGATGAATCGGCTCACGGTGGAACAGCGGCACGTTCAGCAGGAAGGTGTCCTGCGCGCACCAGCCGCCGATGGTGTCGGCGAACACGGCGGCCACCGCCATCGCCGGGGTGATGCCACGGGCATGCGCGCCCTTGATCAGCCGCTGTTTGGCATCGGGCGCCAGCCAATAGTCGTGGCGGACCGTGCGGTCCGGGGTGCTGCGCCGCCCGGCCACAACCGTCGGCAGCTCGGGTGGGCCGGGCAGCTCCGGCAGCCTCCGCTGCCACCAAGCCCGATCCCGTTCGTGTGCGGCGGTATCGTCGCGTCGTTCGGTGCGGTAACGCCGGTAGCTGTAGGCGGGGGCGGGCAACGCGGCTCCCCGATACAGCTCAGCCAGGTCGGAGACCAGCACGCGGTAGCTCATCGCATCACCGGCCAGCATGTCGATGTCCAGATGCAGCCGGCTGCTCCGGTCACACATCGTCAGGGTGATGTCGATGACCTGGCCGTCCTCGACGCACAGCCGCTGATGGGTTTTCGTGTCGCGAAGCTCCGCGAGGGCAGCGTTGACGTCGTCCTCGTCGCGGCCGCGCAGATCGACGACGGTGAACACCGGCCGGCCGGGCGCCGGCATGATCTGCTGCGTGCCATCGAAGAGAAACCGGCTGCGCAACATCGGGTGCGCCTCGACGAGAGCGGCAACCGCGCGCTGCAGGCGGTCGGGATCGACGCCGACACCGTCGAATTCGACGTAGAGGTGAGCCGCGACGCCACCGAGTTCCTGCTCGTCGGCGCGGCCGATCCAGTAGGCGTGCTGCATCGGGGCCAGCGCGAACGGTGCGTCGTCCTCCTCGGCGGCAACGATGTGCTCGATCACCGGTTCCGCTGTGTGCGTGTGGTCCCCGCTGAGCAGCGCGTGCCACGATTCGACGGTGGGGCTGGCCGCAAGTTGGGCGAAGGTGATGTCGGCTCCGCGTTTGCGCCAGCCGCCGGCCAGCGCCATCATCCGAATCGAGTTGAGCCCCACCTGGATCAGGTCGTCATCGTCGGCAAAGTCCGCGACCGCGCAGCCAAGCTGGTCGGCGATCATCGTCTTGATGTCTTCCCTGCTGATCGCGGGGCCCATCCTGTTCCTTTCCGTGCCGCCTGTCACGCCGAACCCGTCGGTAGAGCGGCCGCCAGCACGCCGATGCTGCGCTGCCACAGGTCGGTCAGTTGGTCGATATCGGACTCGGTGAACAGCGCATCGCTCCACAGCCAGGCCGCCGTCAGCTGCGGCCCGTCGTCGGTGGGGCGGATCCACGCGCTGGTCTGCAGCGCAAAGCGCAGCGGCAGGTCCGGTTCGGGATCGATCGGCAGTACTTCGGAGTCAAGCTCACTCAGCAGCGACCACGGCTGATCGGTGACGCCGCTGAGGTCCAGGCGGCCCAGGTAGCTGAACATCAGCTGCGGGTCGGGCGCCTGCACCAATTCCGGGACCTCGTTGCGGTAGCGCAGCAGGCCGTAGTCGAGGCCGTCATGCGGAATCGTACCGAGGTAGGAAGCCACCGAGTCGAGTAGTTCTCTCGCGGCGCCCGGATCGGCCTGGGCCGCTTCGATATCCACCGCGTGCGCACCGGCGCCCAGCCGTACCGGGAAGGCACAGGTGAACCATCCGACGGTGCCGGTGGTGTCGGTGTTCAGGGCGTCGTCGTCGCGCCCGTGGCCTTCGAGTGCGATCAACGCGCCCACCGACGGATCCTGGGATCGTTCGCGCCGCCAGCTGGTCACCGTCATCGCCGCTGCCGCCAGCAGGAATTCGCGGACACCGTCGCCTCGGCTGAGTGCGGCCAGGATGCGTGCGGTGACCTCAACCGGTGTGGCGACCGGCGCCACCCGCAGCGTCGACCAGGTATCACGCGTGGGGTCGGGATGCCGCGCACCCAGTGCCGGGTCGGGGTCGCGGACCTGCGCTACCCAGTAGTCGCGCTGCTTCGCCACCTCCGGTGTGGTCGCCCGCTCCCCCATCAGTTGAGACCACCGGCGATACGAGGTGAACTCGGGCAGCGCCACCGGTGTGGCCCCGGATGTCAGCGCTCGCCACGCCTCGGCCAGGTCGGTGAGGATGATCTGCCAGGACACCACATCCACCACCAGGTGGTGCACGGTCAGCAACAGCGCCGGGCTGCGGTCGGTGGCCCGCACCCAGGCAGCGCGCAGCATCGCACCGGCAGACGGATCGATGTCGTCGATGTTTTGCCGCGCCGCCACCGCTATCGGCGCGTCGGTCCCGGTGAGCACATCGGCAGCCTGGACCGCACCGGGTTCCCGGGTCATCAGGCGGGGGCCGTCGCCGGTGTCCACCAGAATCGAGCGCAGCGCCTCGTGCCCGTCGAGCAGCAACTGGAGCATCTGCTCAATCGAGGCCCGGTCGGCCTCGGCGGGCAGCCGGATCAGCACACTATTGGTGAAGCGGCGGTAATTGCCGTGCTCGAACAGCCAGGACACCATCGGCAGCGGCAGCACCTCGCCGTAGCCGGCACTTTCCATCGTCCCCGCCTCGGCGGCGGTCGCCTGCGCGTCCGCGGCCGCGGCGAGACGTCGAATCGTGGACGCGGTGAACACCATCCGCGGACTCACCGTCAGGCCCCGTGCACGTGCCTTGTGCACCAACGAGATCGCGACGATGCTGTCCATCCCGATCTCGAAGAAGTCGTCGTCGAGGTCGGGGATCGTGCCGTTGAACTGCTCAGCGAAGATGTCGCACAGCGACCGCTCGGTGTCGGTGCACGCCTGCGGGGCGCCGGCCCCCGCCGAGAGCGCGTCGAGCGCCAGTCGCTCCAGAACCGGGCCGTCCAGCTTGCCATTGGCGTTGACCGGCAGCCGCGACAGCGAGACGATGCGGGCCGGAACCATGTATGCGGGAAGCTGTTCGGCCAGGGCGGCCCGCAGCTGGGCCGGGTCACCGTCGGTGTGCCACACCACGGCGCCGATGAGGCTGACCCCGCCGGCACGCGGCACAGTGCACACCGCCGCGTCCTGCACGTCGGGCCGGCCGCGCAGTGCAGCCTCGATCTCCCCGATTTCGATCCGGTAGCCGCGGATCTTCACCTGGGTGTCGCCGCGGCCGATGTAGCCGTACCCGCCGTGCGCCAGCTGCCGCACCAGATCACCGGTGCGGTACATGCGTTGACCGGGCCGGAACGGGTCCGCGACGAAGCGTTCCGCGGTCATCGCCGACCGTCCCAGGTAGCCGCGGGTCAGCTGCGCACCGGACAGGTACAGCTCCCCCACCACCCCGGTGGGGACTTTCCGCAGAGCCGAATCCAGGACATAGCCCGCTGTTCCGGTGTTCGGGATGCCGATGGTCGGTGTCGGGTACTGCCGTACCGGGGCCACCACCGCCTCGACCGTCGTCTCGGTGGGCCCGTAGCAGTTGAAGACCGCGGTCGACGGCAATGCACCCAGCCGCTCCCACAGCGCACCGTCGATCGCCTCCCCGCCCAGTGCCAGCACCGTCAGTGGGTGCTCTGCCAGCCCCGCGGCGTCGAGCTGGGCGAACATCGTTGGCGTGGTATCGATCATGTCGACGCCATGGGTGATCATTCCGCTCACCAGCTGATCGGTGTCGCGCATCTCCTCGGCATCGAACAGGTGCAGACTGTGCCCGTCGAGCAGTCCCACCAGCGGCTGCCAGGAGGCGTCGAATCCGAACGACCAGGCGTGCGCGATGCGCAGCGGGCGGTTCAGCCGCGCTGCGGCGTCACGGTAGACGCGGTCGCGGTGGTCGGCGAAATAGCTGAGCAGGGCGGCGTTGGTGCCGATCACGCCCTTGGGTTCACCGGTTGAGCCGGAGGTGAAGATCACGTAGGCGGCCTGATCGGTGTGACGGCCGACGTCCGAAAGCGTTGCGGTGCCCTCGACCGGTTCGTCCAGGGGCAGCGTGCGCCACGGCCCGTCCGGCGGCAGGTAGCCGTTGTCGGTGATGACCACCACCGGGTCAGCCTGGCGCAGCATTGATTCGATGCGCGTCTGCGGCATCGTGATATCGAGCGGGAGGTAGGCGCCGCCGGCGGCGAATACCGCCAGGATGGCGACGACGGTGCGTGATGAGCGCGGCAGCGCCAGCGCGACAACCGTTTCCGAACCGACGCCGCAGCCGGCCAATACCGCGCCAAGCCGGGTCGCCTGCGCATGCAGCTCGGCGTAGCTGTACCGCTCCCCGCTGCTGGTGCTCAGCGCCAACGCATCCGGTGTGGCGTCGACCTGCCGCTGGAACGCCTCCCACACCGTGCCGTCCGGCGCCGGAACCGGCGTCATCGCAACCTCGGTGCGTTCGGCGGCGGTGCTGACGTCGAGTGCGTCCGGTCCGGCGTCCCCGATAGCGGGCAGTTGACGCAGCAGCCCGGCCAGTCGTTCGCAGACATCGTCCGGTGCGATGTGCGGCAGCGCTTCGCGGATCATCTCCACCAGAACCACCAGCGCATCGTCGATCAGGTGTGAGACGACCGTCAGCGGGTAGTGGGTCAGGCTTTCCATCTCGATCGGGTGGAAGCTGGCCCCATCGGGTGCGGTCACGCTGCGAATCGCGTCTCCGATCGGCGCGTTCTCGAAGACGAACAGCGTGTCGAACATCGGTCCGTGGCCGCGCTCACGTTGCAGCTGCGACAGGCTCAGATAACCGATGTCGCGCATCACCGACGATTGCCGCTGCAACTGCACGCATTGTTCGAGCACCGAGGTGCTGCTGCTGATCTCGTGCACCACCGGCACGGTGTTGATGAACAGCCCCACCATGCTCTCGACGCCGGACAGCTGTTCGGGGCGGCCGGAGACGACGGTGCCGAATACCACGTCGCGGCGATCGGTGAGCCGGCCGAGCAACACCGTCCAGGCGAACAGCACCGCGGTGTTGAGCGTGAAGCCGTTGCTGCCGGCCCACTGCCGCAGCCGAGTCGTGTCGTCGGCCGACAGCAGCAGTTGTGCGGTCTGCGGCACCGCACCGGCTGCCGTGGCATTCGCCTCGGCCACCATCAGCGGACCCGACACCCCGCGCAGGTACTCGGCCCATTTGGCAACCGCGGCAGCGTTGTCCTGTTTGGCGAGCCAGACGATGTAGTCGCGGTAGGGCGGAGCGGGCGGCAACCCGTCCACTGATCCCCCGGCGCCGTACACGGCGAGCAACTCGGTGAAGAACACGGCCAGTGCCCAGCCGTCCACCAGGATGTGGTGGACGGTCAAGATCATCCGGCGGCGGGTCTGGCCGGGAACGCTCAGCAGCACCACCCGCAGCGCCGGGCCCCGGCTCAGATCGAACGGTACCCGCCGCTGCGACCGCGCGATCGCCTCGAATTCCTCTGGGGCCGCGATACGTTCGGACCAGGGCAGTTCGGCGTGCGCCGGCACGATCTGCACCGGCTTGGGGACATCGCGATCCCAGAACGCGGCCCGCAGGTTGGGGTGGCGGTCCAGCAGCGCTTGGGCGCTGCGCCGTAGCAGGGCGACGTCGACCGGCCCGTCGATGTCCACGATGAACTGCATGCTGTAGAGGTCGACGTCGTCTTCGGCCAACCGGTGCAGCGCAAACAGCCCTTCCTGCAACGGGCTGAGCGCGAGAACGTCCTCGATCTGTGCGGTCACGACTGCTGCTGCCAGGATGCGGTGAGCGCCGCCAGGGCGTCGGCGTCCAGGCCGGATGCGCTCATCGGTGTGTAGTCCTGATCGGCCGTCGGCTCTGCTGCGGTGTCCGTGGCCCGGTCGACCGCCGCGGCCAGTTCGCCGATCGTCATGTGCTCGAACACCATGGCGGGGGTGAAGACCCGGCCGCGCGCGCCGGCCTGGGCCGACCATTTGATGGAGATGATGCTGTCGCCGCCGAGCGCGAAGAAGTTGTCCTCGCGGTCGACGTCGGAGATCTCCAGCAGCTCTTCGAGCAACTCGATCAGGATCCGTTCGGTTTCCGCCGACCCCGCCGCGACCGGCGCCGAGGAGCCGCCGGCAGTCGACGTGGGCGGGGCCAGCAGCAAGGCCAGCTGATCGTCGGGAAGCACCGCCAGTTCGGTCACCGCGCGGTCCGGGGTTTCGGCGAAGCCATCCAGGACCGCACGCAGCGCGTCGGCGATCAGGCCGACGCTGGCGGCTTCATACAGGTCGGCGTTGGCGACGACCCGGACTTCCAGCTCGCCGTCCGCCGTCACGTTCATGCCGATGTCGAGGTCCAGCAGTGCGATGTCGAAATCGATCGGACGCGGCACCACAACGGTTTCACCGGTTCCGGTGAGGTCGCGCGGCTGCAGACCCCAGTCCGGGCCGCGGAAGTGAACCATGTGCTGGAACAGCGGATTCCGGGACAACGACCGGGGCGGGTTGATCGCCTCCACCAGGCGCTCGATGGGCAGCTCCTGGTGTGCGACCGCGTCGAGCACCGTGTCGCGTCCGCGGCGCAGCACGGTACGCAGGCTGGGGGCGCCGGACAGGTCGTTGCGCAGCACCACCACATTCGCGAACAGTCCGACCAGGTTGGTGGTGGCGGCATCGACGCGAGAGGCGACCGTGCTGCCCACGGCCAGCTCGGTGCCGGCCCCGAGTGTGTGCAGCAGCACCGCGACCGCGGCCTGGTACACCATGAACTCGGAGGCGCCGGCGTCCTCGGCCAGTTGAACCAGGCTGGTGCGGCGCTCGGCCGGAACCGTGAAATGGACTGTGTGGCCGCGTTTGCCGATGACCGGCGGGCGCGCGTGGTCGGTGGCGACGCAGGTTTCGTCGGGCAGTCCGGCCAGTGCCTCGCGCCAGTGCGCGACCTGAGCCTGTCCCCAGGCGCCGGCGGCGTCGAAGGCGCTGCGCTGCCACAGCGCGTAGTCCGCGAACTGGATCGGCAAAGCCGCCCACCGCGGTGCGCGCCCGCCGTCACGGCGGGCCCGGTATGCACCGATCAGGTCGTCGAAGATGACGCCCAGCGAGGTGTGGTCGCTGACGATGTGGTGCACGTTGAGGAACAGCACGTGGGTAATCGGGTCGACGGCCAGCAGCGTGGCGCGGATCAGCGGCGCGGTCTCCGGGGTCATCACCTCCCGGCGCAGCCGGTCCATCGCGTCGTCGACCATGTCGGCGGTCACCGCCTCGACGGCCAGCTCAATCGTCAACTCCGGCACCACGACTTGATAGGGAACCCCGTCGAGTTCGACGAACCGGGTCCGCAGCGCCTCATGGCGGGCCACGACGTCGTTGAGTGCCGCGGCCAGCAGGACGGTGTCCAGCGGGCCGTCGAAACGCAGGGCCAGCGGAAGGTTGAAGCCGTCGTGCGGGCCCTCGAGCCGGTACTGGAACCACGCGGCCAGCTGCGAATAGGACAGCGGCAACCGCTCCGGGCGGGGCGACGCGACAAGGTCGGGGCGCTGCGGTCCGGCCGGCTGCGCCGCGGCGTCGTCGAGGGTGTCTTCGGCATCCATCTCGTCGAGGTCGATGTCGAACTCGTCGCGGAACCGGGCGACCAGGGCGGCGGCCAGTCCGGCCGGTGTCGGGGTGTCGAACACCACCCGCACGGCCAGGTCGATGCCGAACTCCGCCCGGACCTGTGCCACCAGTCGTGCGGCCAGCAGCGAGTGGCCACCCAACTCGAAGAACGAGTCGTCGGCGCCGACTTTGTCTTCGCCGAACAACTGGGCGAAGATTCCACATATCCGCCGCTCGGTCGCGGTCGTCGGCGCACGATACCCGCCGGCCAGGATCCGCGTGGTCGCGGGCAGTGCGCGTTTGTCGAGTTTTCCTGCCGGGGTCAGCGGGATCTCGGCGAGTACCGCAAAGGCGTTGGGCACCATGTAGTCCGGCAGCAACGACGCGGCATGCGCCCGGATCTGGTCGAGATCCGGTTCGGCATCGGGCAGCAGGTAGGCGGCCAGCAGCGGCCCGGTGTCGGTGCCAGAGTTGGTTTCGGTGGCGACGACCAGACATTGCCGCACGGCCGGATGCGTGGCGATCGCCGACTCGACCTCGCCGAGCTCGATGCGGAATCCGCGGATCTTGACCTGCTCATCGGCGCGGCCCGCGAACTCCAGCTCCCCGGATCGGTTGCGCCGGACCAGGTCACCGGAACGGAACAGTCGTTGACCGGGGTTGAAGGGGTCGGCGACGAATCGCTCCGCGGTCATCGCCGGCCGGTCCAGGTATCCGCGGGCCAGCTGAAGCCCGCCCAGATACAGTTCGCCGACCACCTCGTCGGGCACCGGCTGCAGCTGGGCGTCCAGGACATAGGTGTACACGTTGCGGTTCGGCACGCCGATGGGCACCACTCGGGAACCGTAGGGGCCCGAAACCGGCATGTGGGTGGCGCACACCACGGCTTCGGTCGGGCCGTAGTGGTTGCGCAGTTCGGCGTCGAAGTGGCCGGCGAACCGGTCGGCCACCTCACCGGGCAGCGCTTCGCCACCCACCGGAACGTGGCGCAGCTGGCGCCACTGGGGCAGCGGCGGCAGGTCGAGTACAGCGCGCAGCGCCGAGGGCACCAGCTGTACGACGGTGACCCGGTGCCGGTCGATCACGTCGGTGAGGTAGCCGAAATCGCCGGTGCCCGTCTGGGTGGGCACCACCAGTGTTGCCCCCAGCGACAAGGTCAGCAGCATCTCCGCCACCGACGCGTCGAAGCTCACCGAGGCCGACTGCAGCAGCCGGTCCTCGCCGGTCATGCTCCACTGCGCGCCGAACCCGGCCAGGTGCTCGGCGATCGCATGATGCGTGACCGCCACGCCCTTGGGTCTGCCGGTGGAGCCGGAGGTGTAGATGACGTAGGCCAGGTTGTCCGGCCGCAACGGCCGAATCCGGTCGGCATCGCTGACCGGGCCGTCCGGCAGTGCGGCGGCGGCCCGCTCGGCGGCCTCGAAGTCCTGCGGGCCGACGACCACGCGCGGCTTGCTGTCGGCGATCAGGTATTCGATCCGTTCGACCGGGTAGGTCGGGTCGATCGGCAGGTATGCCGCACCGGCTTTGAACACGGCGAGCATCGCGACGACGAATTCCACCGAGCCGGCCATCTGCAGGCCGATTACGTCCTCGGTTCCGATCCCCTGCCCGATCAGCCAGCGGGCCAGCCGGTTGGTCCTGACGTTGAGCTGGTGGTAACTCAATTCGGCGTCATCGGAGACCACCGCGGTGGCCTCGGGTGTGGGGGCGGCCGCATCGAGCAGCGCGACCACCGTCATCGGGGCGGTCGGGACGAGCTCGCCCTGTGAGTGCGCCAGCAGCGCGGCCCGCTCCTCGGCGCCGAACAGGTCCAGCTCGGCCAGAAGCTGTCCGGGCCCGCTCAGCGCGTTCTCCAGCAGCCGAAGGTAGTGGGTGAGCATCTGATCGACGAGTGCGGCACTGAGAACGTCGGTGTGGTACTCGAATTCGATGAGTCCGGCGTCAGGTACCACCGCGAGAGCCAGCGGAACCTGCGCGCTTTCGGCGCCCAGCTCGAGTTGGGTTGCGGTGACGCCGTTCAGCGCGAACCCGCTGGCGTCCTTGCGCATGCTGAAGCCCAGCCGCACCAGATCGCTGCCGTCGCGGCCGCCGGACCGGGACGGATTCGCCTCGCGGATCACCCGATCGATACCGACCGACTGATGCGCGAAGCCGTCCAGGCAGGTTTCGCGCACCTCGTCGACCAGCGAGGTGAAGGTGTGGTGCGCCGCGGGGGTGAGTCGCAGCAGCAGCGTGTTGCCGAAGTACCCCACAGCGTTCTCGGCGGCGGCCTTTCGGTCGGTGACCGGGACCGACACCAGCAGGTCCGACAGGTCGCTGTAGCGGCGCATCAGCACCCCGAACGCGGCCAGCAGCACCATGAACGGTGTCGCGGAACGTTGCCGGGCGAACTCGTCCACCCGGCCGAGCAACTCCGCGGGCACCGCAAGGGTGCGCCGCTGCGCCTGTCGGGACGGGTTGACGGCGCCGGGGCCGGGCAGCTGTGGCGGTTCGGGCAGCGGCTGCAGGGTGCGCCGCCAATAGTCGACGTCGGCGTCGGTGGGCTCGACCGGGGGCTGAAGTACCTCGACGGCGACGAACTGCGGCGCCGCCCCGGTGCGTGGCCGTCCGTTGTAGGCCGCGCTGAGGTCGTCGAAGAACACCGCCCAGCAGTCGTCGTCCCAGCAGATGTGGTGCACGGTGAGCAAAAGCACGAATTCCTGTGCACCGCAGCGCAGCAGGGAGACCCGCAGTGGCGGCTCGGTGGTCAGATCGAAGGGCCTACCGAACTCCCGTTGCGCGACCGCATCGAGCGGTCCGGTGAGATCTTGTTCATGCCAGGCGATCTCGCCTTCGTCGCGAAACTGCTGATACGGCTCACCGGCCGCGTCCACACCGTAGATGGTTCGCAGGATCGTGTGGCGGCCCACCACCTGAGTGAACGCATCGCGCAGCCGCTGCGCATCCAGCGGCCCGGTCAGCCGGTAGGCGACGCAGATGTTCAGTGTCGTGTCGGCCGCATCCAGTGCTTGTACGAACCACATCCGGCGCTGCCCCGGCGACAGCCGGTACCGCTCGCCGGCCCGCAGCGCCGGCGCGTCGTCGCCCGCCGGAGCCGTCCCCAGACCGCTGTCGGCGATGCGCCGTCGTAGCAGCTCCCGACGTCGTTCCTGCAACGTCTTGGCTTGATCCGTCACGTGCGCGCAACCCCTCCAGTTCGACCTCCACGGGTTATGTTAGCCTTCGCTAAGTTGGAGGATGCGTGTGGGAGGCAAGGGTGCACACACCGGACCTGGCCACCCATCGGGCGGTACTGGACCTCGACGGGGTGCTCAGTGAGTTTGTGCTGCGACCCCTGGACCTGGACGCCGATCTGGACCGGATGCATGACTGGATGAACGACCCCGAGGTCGCCCGCTTCTGGAACAAGCCGTGGTCAAAGGATCGGATCGCGTCCTACCTGCGCGAGCAGCAAGAATGCCCGCACTCCGATCCGTACCTGGGCGTGCTGGACGGGGTGGCGATGAGCTACTGGGAGCTCTACCGCGCCGATCTGGATGCACTGGCCCAGCACTACCCGGCCCAAGAGCACGACGCCGGTGTGCACATGCTGCTGGGGCCGGCGGAAACCCGCGGTCAGGGGCTCGCCGTGGCGCTGCTGCGGGCGGTGTCCGACTTTCAACTGGAGATGGACCCGCGCGCCACCCGGGTCATCGGCGAGCCCGACCGGGAGAACGTCCGGTGCATCCGGGTGGCCGAGCGGGCCGGGTTCCGGCACGTCGACGACCTCGACCTGCCGCACAAACGGGCCGCGCTACTGATCCGCGACCGGGAGCAGTGATGGCACGAACACTGGGCTGGATCCGCCAGTTCCACCGGCCGCAGTCCCCGGAGAACCCGTTGCTACTGGTCTTTCCGCACGCCGGCTCGGGTGCGTCGGCCTACCGTGACTTCTCCAAGCGGCTCAGCTCCGACTTCAACGTGCTGGTGTTCCAGTACCCCGGGCGCCAGGACCGCGCGGCTGAGGCGCCGCTGGACTCGCTGCCCGCGATGGCCGCCGGGGCGTTCGACGACTTCCGCGGCTCCGATCACCACCACGGCGGCCCCATCCTGACCTTCGGGCACAGCATGGGCGCACTGGTGGCGTTCGAGTTCGTCCGGCTCGCCGAGGCCGCCGGGATCCAGGTGCGGGCCCTGACCGCTTCGGCGGCCGTCGCGCCCTGCCAGGTCGCGGCCAAGCCGCCGCATCCCAGCTCCGACGAGGACATCCTCAACCATCTGGCCTCACTGGAGGGCACCGACGCCGACGTATTCGCTCATCGGGAGCTGATGCGGTTGACGTTGCCCGTCATCAAGGCCGATTACCGGGCGTTCGACGCCTACGGCTGCTCCGACGATGTCACGATCTCCGCCCCGGTCCACGCGCTGGGAGGCGACCAGGACCCCTACGTCACCCTGGGCGATCTGTACGGCTGGGGCAAGCACACCGACAGCCTCGACGTCACCGTCTTCGACGGCGGGCACTTCTATCTCAACCACCACCTCGACGCGGTTGCCGAACTGGTGGCCAAGTGACGGCCTTCGGGTCCGACCCGATCGTCATCTCGGGGATGGCGGTCGAGGCGCCCGGCGGCATCAGTACCCCCGCCGCGCTGTGGTCGGCGCTGACCGAATCCCGGGAACTGCTGACCGCATTCCCCCGCGACCGTGGCTGGCCGATCGACGAGTTGCTCTCGGCGCCCCAGCTCGACGGCTGGGGCCAGGTGTGCGACGCCGGCGGGTTCCTGGACGACTCAGCGCAATTCGATCCGGGCTTCTTCGGCATCACCCACCGCGAGGCGTTGGTGCTGAACCCGCAGCAGCGTGTCGCGATGCGCGTCGCCTGGCGGGTGCTGGAAAACGCCGGCATCAATCCGGGCACGGTCGCCGGAGCGGAGGGCGGTTGCTTTATCGGCATGTCGCCGATGGAATACGGTCCCCGCGCCGCCACCGCCGACGCCTACAGCGGGCACCGGATCGCCAGCCTGGGCCAACTGGGCGCCGCCGGGCGGATCTCGCACAGCCTGGGCCTGATCGGGCCCTCCATGTGCGTCGACTCCGCCTGCGCCTCCTCGCTCACCGCCCTGCAACTGGCGGCCAACGCGGTCCGCAACGACGAATGCGACTGGGCGTTGGCCGGTGGCGCATGCGTGATGGGTTCTCCCGCAGCGTTCTTCGAGTTCGCCCGCCTCAACGCGCTCTCCGACGACGGGCATTGTCGCGCCTACTCCGATGACGCGACCGGCACCGTGTGGGGTGAGGGGGCCGGCATGGTTCTGGTCGAGCGCGAGTCCCGCGCCCGCGAATCAGGACACCCGATCCTCGGGCGCATCCTGGCGGTGCGCACCAACCACAACGGCAAGGGCAAGCCGCTTTTGGTTCCGCGGGTGCGCGCACAGGAGCAACTCATCGCCCGAACCCTGGACGCGTCCGGCGTCGACCCGGCCGACATCGGCATGATCGAAGGGCACGGCACCGCCACCCGCGCCGGCGACCCGGTCGAGTTGCTCGCCATGTTCAAGACCTACGGCGCCGCCGGCTGCCAGGCGCTGTTGGGCTCGATCAAATCCAACGCCGGACACGCCCAAGCGGCGTCGGGCATCCTCGGCCTGATCAAGCTGCTGCTCGCCGGCCAGCACGGCCACGTTCCGCCAACACTGTTCGCCGACAACCCGACCAAAAAACTGGACTGGGACCTGACCGGTTTGCGGCTGGCGACCAAGCTGCACCCCTGGCCCGCCAAGGACGGCGTCCGCTACGGCGCCACCTCATCGTTCGGCGCCGGCGGCTCCAACGCGCACGCCGTGATCGCCATGCCGGCAGGTGCACGATGACCGTGCTCAGCTACCAGCTACCGAACGGCGCCATACCGGTCCTGGTCACGTCCGACACAGCCGAGCTCCTGCGAGCCGAAGCCGCCGCGCTTCGCTCTTATGCGGCAACACATCCCGAGTACAGCGTCCAAGAGCTCGCCGGGATGCTGTTCCGGACCCGAATCGCACGCCCGCACCGGGCGCTGTGCATGGTCGGTGACCACGACGAGTTGCTGCAAGCCCTGCAGGCGGTAGCCGACGGCGTCGAGCACCCCGCGGTGGTGTGCAGCGACGGTCCGGCCACCGCACGCCGCGTCGGCTATGTGTTTCCCGGGCAAGGCGGTCAGCGCCCCGGCATGGGTCGCCACTACTACCAGCAGGTGCCCGCCTACCGCGATGAAGTGGACCGCTGCCTGGCGGAATTCCGGGATCGGTTCGGCGAATCACCGGCCGATTACCTTCTGCGCGAGGATCATCCATCTGCGGCCGGCACCAGCGTCATTCAGCCCGCGTTGTTCGTGCATATGGCGGGCCTGGCCGCGATGTGGCGCGCCTTCAGGATCACGCCGCACGTCACCGTCGGGCACAGCCAAGGCGAGATCGCCGCGGCCTATGTCAGCGGCATGGTGCCCCTGGCAGACGCGGTCAGCGTGGTCGGGGTCCGGGCGCGGGCTGCCGATGAGTTCGTCGCCGGCGACTACGCCATGGCCGTCATCGCTGCTGACCGTGACACGTGCGAGACGCTGCTGGCCCGTTGCCCGGGATGGGCGCAGCTGTCGGTGATCAATTCGCCGAACATGACGGCCGTTTCGGGTGACCGCGCCTCCGTTGAGGCCATCGTCGCCACCTGCACCGAGCGCGACACCTTCGCACGGATCATCGGCGTGCACTACCCCGCGCACACCAGCGCCGTCAACGAGCTCGGCGACAAGGTCAAGGCGAGCCTGCGCGAACACCTGCAGCAGGCGGCGTTCCTCGACACCGATATCGCCTGCCTCGGCAGCACCCTGGGTGAACCCCTCACCGCGGATCTGCCGGTCGTGGACTATTGGTTCTGGAACTTGCGCAACACCGTTCGATTCGACAAGGCGGTGGGGGCGGCAGCCGCGTTGAGCGTCGACACCTATGTCGAGCTCTCCGACCATCCGGCGCTGCTGTTGGCCATGGAGGAGAACCTGGTCGCCGCTAAGGACGCGGCGGCGACGGTGGTCGGCACGTCCACCCGCACCGCCGCCGATCTCGGCGAGTTCACCCGCAATTTCGCGCGGGTTGCCGTCCGGGATCTGGACTACCCGTGGGACGTGCTGGCCACCGAATCCGACGGTCCCACTCCCCTGCCGCTAGCCGAGTTTCCCAACGCCTTGATGAACGAGGTTCGGCTGTGGCTGCCGTGTGTGGAGCCGGGTACCCGAACCGTTCATGAGGCGCCCGCTGCCGCACCGGTGGGTGCCCCCCGGCTCCTAGCCGAACAGTGGGCGCGGCTCTCACAGCGAAAACTGGTGGCGCCGCGGACCATCGGCATCATCGACCACAGTGGTGGCCGTGCGGAACTGGCTGAGGCGCTCTGCCGGGCCGCGGCCGACATCGGGGCCGCGGCGCAGGTGATCGACACCGCCCGCAGCGACCTGGACACCTACGTCGTCTTGCTTCCCCCGACCCTGAGCCAAGACGGCGCCGCCGCGGCTGCCGACGTTGCGGCGTTCTTCGCCGACGCCGCCTGGTGGCCCGGCGCCGGCGACCAGCTGACCGAGTGCTGGCTGGTCACTGCGGGCGCGGAGGCGGTGGTTGCCGGTGACACCCACCTCGACCTGGTGCATGCCGCCGTGAGCGCCGGGTTCCGCTGTCTGGGAACCGAGTACCCGCGGGTGCGGTTCCGGCACCTCGATCTGCCGGCCGGCGCTTCGGCCGATTCCACGGCCGGTGTCGTCTCGGCGTTGCACTGCGCCGAGGAACCCGAGCTGGCGCTGCGCGACGGCGGCCTGTACGTCAAGCGGATCGTTGCCGGTGACGCCGGTGTTGGCGAATCCCTGGCCGTTCCGGGGCACGTCCTGATCCTCGGCGGAACCGGGAATGTTGGGCTGGAGTTCTGCGAGCACTTCGCCGGCCGCGGTGCCCGGCGCATCACGCTGGTCAGCCGATCCGGTGAAACCGACGCCGTCGCGGAACGGGTAGCTCAGATCCGTTCCACCGGCACACAGATCGACGTGGTGAGCTGCGATATCGGTGATTCGACGGCGGTTTCCGACTTGGCGGACCGGCTCGCCGATGCACCGGCCGACATGATCATCCAGGCGGCCATGGTGCATTCGGATGCCGACCTTGCCGGTATCACGTTGACGGATGCTTCTCAGGCGTTGCGCGCCAAGGCCATCGGCACTGATGTGGTACTGCGGTCGGTCCCGCGCACCTCCCAGTGTCGGGTGGTGCTGTGCTCGTCGGTGACGGCAACCATCGGCGGTCGCGGCCAGATCCTCTACGCGGCGGCCAACCGGATGCTGGACGCCATGGCGCACCGGTTGCGCGCCGAGGGATTGGACTGTGTCGCCGTGCAATGGGGTCAATGGACGACCCTTGATCTCGATCCCGCCGGGTCGGCGAAGCTCGCCGCCACCGGGGTGCTGCCGATGACGCCGGCCGACGCCATCGCAGTGGGCATGACCGGGCTGCAGGGCAATGCCATTGTCGCAGCGTTCGATCTCGACCGGGTGATCCCGGTGCTGGGTAGCTACGGGTACGGCCCGCTGCTGTCCGAATTGGGCGACGCTCGGGCGGCCACCCCGGTCGCGTCCGAGCTCCCTGTCTTGACGGGCGACGTGTCGCAGCGGCTGACCGCCATGCTGGCGCAGACGATCGGCGTCGACGACATCGGCACCATCAACCCTGGTATCCCTATGGTCGCGATCGGTCTGGATTCGCTGCAGGCGCTGGAGTTGCGGCGGCGGGTGAAGTCGGAGTTCGGCTACGAGCTCGACGTCACAGATCTGTTGGGCGGCGCGACAATCGCCGACCTGCTCGCCAAACTGGGCGGGTAATCTCGCGCGGCCCATCAACGGCCAACCGCCTGCGGTTCGAGCG
>NZ_JCALCW010000004.1:0-195061 GCF_059812545.1 Mycobacterium sp. NGS50 | reverse complement strand
CCAACGGGCTGTCACGTTTGCAAGCCGGTCGTAGGCTGGACAAAGCATGACTCGACCGCGCGGATTTCATCGGCGGACCTCGTGGCGCAGCTTCGGTGACCGGCGCGAGGCAGGTCGGGTGCTGGCCGAAGAACTCACCGCCTACCGCGACACCGGCGACGTCCTGGTGCTAGGTCTGGCGCGCGGCGGGGTTCCGGTGGCCTGGGAAGTCGCGCGGGCGCTAGGGGCGCCGCTGGACGTCTTCCTGGTGCGCAAGCTGGGGGTGCCGCAATGGCCGGAGTTGGCGATGGGCGCGCTGGCCACCGGCGGCCGGGTTGTGATGAACGACAACGTCATCGCCGATCTGCGTATCACCGACGACGAAGTGCAGGCCGTGATCGCCCGGGAGACGGCCGAGCTGCGTCGGCGCGAGGAGACCTATCGCGGCGGCTTGCCGCCCGCCGATCCCGGCGGCCGGACGGTGATCCTGGTCGATGACGGAATCGCCACCGGCGCCAGCATGGGTGTCGCCGTCTTGGCGGTACGGGCCGCCGCGCCCGATCAGGTGGTAGTTGCGGTGCCGGTCGGACCTACCGCGGTGTTCGAGCAATTCGGCCAGCAGGCCGACGACGTGGTGTGCGCGACGACGCCGCCGTCATTTCAAGCCGTGGGACAGGCGTACCACGATTTTCACCAGGTGAGCGACGACGAGGTGCGCACCCTGCTGACCACCCCGACCGTCGGTTAAGGGGCGGTCTTGTCGTCGGTTTCGGACTCGGCGTCCTCGTCCTCGTTCGACGGCTCGGCCTCATCGGCCTCATCGGCGGCGTCGGCCGCGTCATCGTCGCCAGGCTCGGAGGCTTCGTCCTGAGCGCTGTCGTCGGGCACATCCGATTCAGTCTCGTCCTCGGCGCTGCCCGGAACCCGGCGCCGCCGCTCCTGCACCGCGTCGATGATCAGCAGCAGCACGCCCAGCAGGCTCGCGCCGATGCACGCCCAGGCCACCACCGCGCTGCTGGTCACCACCGCGAATACCAGGGCGGCAAGCGCTATCACCGCCAGAATGAGCGCAATAATCAGCATCGGTCAACCTTCCAGCCGACGGGCACGCTACCTGACGCCACCGCGGCGACGGCCGGCGCCCCGATCAGTTATTGCCCCGGTTGAACTGGTTGAAGCCGCCGGTGTCGCTGCCCGCACTGGAGTCCACGGGCGCGGCCGAGCCGCGCTGCCCGAGCTCCTCCAACTGGGATTCCAGATAGGTCTTGAGCCGGGTCCGGTACTCGCGCTCAAAGGTCCGCAGTTGTTCGAGCCGGCCCTCCAGCACGGTGCGCTGCTGGTTGATGGTGCCCATGATCTCGGAGTGCTTGCGCTCGGCGTCGGCCTGCAAGGCGTCGGCCTTCTCCTGCGCCTGGCGCAGCTGGCTCTCCGAGCGGGACTGCGCGTCGGTCAGCATCGCGTCGGCACGCTGGCGGGCGTCGGCGACCGTCGTCTCCGCCTCGCGGCGGGCGTCGCCCAGAATCTGGTCGGCGTTGGTGCGGGCATCGGCCAGCAGCTTGTCCGACTCCGCCTTGGCGGTGCTGGTCAACCGATCGGCGGTGTCCTGGGCCAGGCTCATCAACCGGGCAGCCTTGAGGGCTTGCTCTTCGTTGGATGCCGCCGCCGGTGCCGCCGCCGCCGGGGCTTCGCGCACCGGTTCGCGCACCGGTTCGGGCTCGGGTTCGGGCTGGTAGAGCGGGATGGCCTGGGTCGGCTGAGCGCCCACGCCCGACCGCGCGCTCACGAGCTCCTGGTCGAGTTCGCTGACCCGCTGGCGAAGGTCGGAATTCTCCTCGATAAGCCGAGTCAGCTCGGTCTCTACCAGATCAAGGAAGGCGTCAACCTCGTCCTCGTTGTAACCGCGTTTGCCGATAGGCGGTTTGCTGAACGCCACATTGTGTACATCGGCTGGTGTAAGCGGCATTTTGTCCTGCCCCCTCGAGTCTTGACGGTCGTAACGATTCGGCAAGTGGAAGATCGCACTAAGTATCCGCTCGCCGTACTGTAACTGGCGCCCATCCTGTCACACCAGACGCGGCGGTCGCCCAGTAGCCCGATAATTAAGGGCGAATTTCAAACTTTTGCCACACGCCGTTGACGGGGCCGGCGGCGCGGCTGTTCGGCTGCGTTAATGCGCCGATTGGAACGCCAGCGTCATCCCGAACCAGGACAGCAGCAGCAACAACATCAGCGACAGGTCGAAGCGGACCATCCCGAGGTTCAGCGGCGGGATTAGCCGGCGCAACAACTTCACCGGCGGGTCGGTCAGGCTCAAGATCAGCTCCAGGATCACCACCAGCGCACCCCGCGGGTGCCAGTCCCGGCTGAGCGACCGGATGAACTCGATGACCAGCCGGAAGATGAGCAGCAGCCAGAACAGGAACAGCACGACACCAAGAATGTCGAAGAACCGCGCCACCTAAACCGACCTCACCGATGAGAAATAGACCCCGCTGACCGGCGGTCAGCCATGACAGGCCCCAGCCTACCCAGTCACTGCCAGCCGGCTCGCCGGCGAGGCTGACTATTGATAGGCGTAGAAACCGGTCTCGGCGATGCGGCGCCGCTCCTCCGGGGAGACGTTGACGTCGGCCGGTGACAGCAGGAAGACCTTGGTGGCCACCTTGTCGAACGAGCCGCGCAGCGCGAACGCCAGGCCGGCGGCGAAATCGACCAGTCGCTTGGCGTCGGCGTTGTCCATCGACACCAGGTCCATGATCACCGGGGTGCCGTCGCGGAACCGCTCGCCGATGGTGCGGGCCTCGCTGTAGTCCTTCGGGCGCAGCGTGGTGATCTTCGACAGCGGGCTGCTCTCGTCGAACATCATCGCCATCCGGCGCGGGTCCATCGCCAGCGCGCCGCGGGTGGAGCCACGCATCGACGTGAACCGCGGCCGCTCGAACTCGCGGGGCCGGAAGCGGGGCTCCTGCACATCCTCGTCGTAGCCGCCTTTGTAGCCCCCGGAGTAGCCGCCATCGTCGTAGTCGCGGTCGCGGCCCTCGTAACGGCCGCCGTAACCCTCGTCGGTGAACCGCTCTGAGCGACGCTGGTACCCGCGCGAGGGGGCACGGTCCTCGTCGTCGTAGTACTCGTCGTCGTAGTCCTCCATCGGCGCCATCCCGAAGTAGGCCTTGACCTTATGCAGTGTGCTCATCGCGTGACCCCTTCTAGGCTGCTGGCGACTCTGGTGTCTGTGATGAAGATGTGACTGGAGTGACTATTCACGGTGACCGTAACCGCCGTGGACCCATTAGCGCGGTACCGACACGCACACACGTAGAACCGTGTTTTACCGCGATTTCGAGGTCGCCGGACATGCCCGCCGACAATCCGGTCGCGTCCGGATGCGCATCCAGCACCCGGCGGTGCTGATCGCGCAACTGCGCGTAGGCCGTCTCGGGATCCCAATCCAGCGGCGGGATACCCATCAGACCAACCAGTTTCAGCGACCGCGCGGCGTCGATCCGGGCGCACAGATCGTCGATCGCGCCGGGCGCAGCGGGCGAAGTCGCGTCGACGCCACCGCGCTGCGGGTCGCCGTCGAGGCTGATCTGCAGGTACACCCGCAGCGGGTGTGCGCGCCGGGCGTCGGCCACCGCCCGATCCAGCGCATCCACCACCTCGGCGCTGCCCACCGAATGCACGGTGTGCGCCCACCCGGCGATCGAGGTGATCTTGTTGCGTTGAATCCGGCCCACCATGTGCCAGTGCACCGGGCGCGCCGGCTCCAGCGCGGCGAGGTCCGCCACTTTCGCCGACGCCTCCTGCACCCGGGACTCGCCGAAGGACCGGCAGCCCAATGCGGACAGAATCGCGACATCGGTGACCGGAAAGAACTTGGTGATCGGCAGCAGTTCGATCTCGCCGCTGTCGCGGCCGGCGGCCTGCGCGGCAACGTCGAGCCTGGTGCGCACCGCCGCCAGCGCCGCGGCCAATTCGGATTCCCGGCCGGTGCTCATTCCATCCACACCACCGAGGCCAGCCGACCGGTGGGCGCGTCGCGGCGATGGCTGAACAGGTTCGGGTCGGCCACCGTGCAGCGCGGGTCGATGTCGATGGCGCCGACGCCCAAACCCTTGAGCTGCCTTGCGATTCCAGCCCGCAGGTCAAGCCCCGGAGTGCCCGTTGCGGTGGTGGTGCGGCTACCCGGCAGGGCAGCCTCGACCTCGTCGGCCATCGCCCCGGGCACTTCGTAGTTGGCGCCGCTGACCGCCGGGCCCAGCAGCGCCGAGACATCCCGCGGCTGCGCTCCGGCGGCCACCATCGCCTCCAGCGTGCGGACCACCACACCGCGCTGCGCGCCGACGCGCCCGGCGTGTACCGCCGCGATGACACCGGCGCGCGCATCGGCCAGCAGCACCGGGACGCAGTCGGCCGTCACCACCGCCAGCGCCAGCCCACGCTCGCAGGTCACCAGCGCGTCGGTGTCGTCGAAGGCTGCCTCGCGGGGCCCGTCGACGACGGCGACCCGGTCGCCGTGCACCTGGTTCATCCACACCACCCGATCGACACCCAAGCCGATCCCCGAGGCCAGCCGGGCCCGGTTGGCCGACACCGCGGCGGGATCGTCGCCGACGTGGTCACCGAGGTTGAAGGTGTCGAACGGCGGCGCCGAGACGCCCCCGGCCCGGGTCGTCGTGACCCGGCGAATACGGTTCATGACCGACCGGGCAGTGTATTGGCAGACACGCTCGCGGCGGAAAGCTAGCGCCGCATGAACGGCGGCACGTCGACGTCGTCGTCGGCGACCCCGTCATCGCCGCCGCCACCGACGCTCACCGTCGCGCCGTTGGTGTGCACCGGCACGCTGACCGCCTCGACGGGCTCGAACAGCGAGGTGCCGACCTTGCCAGCCTTGCCGGGCGCGAACGCCTGGCCGCCGGCGCCGGTCGCGGCCTTGCGGCTCTGGCCGCTGGTGTCGAAGCCGGCCGCGATCACGGTGATGCGCACCTCGTCGCCCAGCGAGTCGTCGATGACGGTGCCGAAGATGATGTTGGCGTCCGGGTGCGCGGACTCCTGCACCAGCGAGGCCGCCTCGTTGATCTCGAACAGGCCCAGGTCGCTGCCCCCGGCGATGGACATCAACACGCCCTGGGCGCCCTCCATCGAGGCCTCCAGCAGCGGGGAGTTGATCGCGATCTCGGCGGCCTTGAGCGCCCGCCCGTCGCCGCGGGCCGAGCCGATGCCCATCAGCGCGCTGCCGGCGTTGCTCATGACGCCCTTGACGTCGGCGAAGTCCACGTTGATCAGGCCGGGGGTGGTGATCAGGTCGGTGATGCCCTGCACGCCGTTGAGCAGCACCTCGTCGGCGCTGCGGAAGGCGTCCATCAGCGACACCGCGGCATCGCCCATCTGCAGCAACCGGTCGTTGGGGATGACGATCAGGGTGTCGCAGCTTTCCCGCAGGGCGCCGATACCCGCCTCGGCCTGCCCGCTGCGCCGTTTGCCCTCGAACGAGAACGGCCGGGTGACCACGCCCACCGTCAACGCCCCGAGCTTGCGCGAAATGCTGGCCACGACCGGTGCGCCGCCGGTGCCGGTGCCGCCGCCCTCGCCGGCGGTGACGAACACCATGTCGGCGCCGCGCAGCAGCTCCTCGATCTCTTCCTTGGCGTCCTCGGCGGCTTTGCGGCCGACCTCGGGGTCGGCGCCGGCACCGAGGCCGCGGGTGGAGTCGCGGCCGACATCGAGCTTGACGTCGGCGTCGCTCATCAACAATGCCTGCGCGTCGGTGTTGATGGCGATGAACTCGACGCCCTTGAGGCCCTGCTCAATCATCCGGTTCACGGCGTTGACACCGCCGCCACCGATGCCCACGACTTTGATGACGGCCAAGTAGTTGTGCGGTGGGGTCATCACTCGTCTTCCTCCCGAGGACTGGGCGGGATCCGGTGGGATCCCGGTGGAACCATGGCCTGACGCCGAGCTTCCTGACCGTTTTCAAACCCTCAACCTCAACCAGAGGATTAGAGTTATGTCAAGTTGTTCCGCGCAATCAGAACCGTATGGCCGCGGCGTCGACGATTTGTGCAGGCGCGCCGAAGGTCGCCGGCGAAATTTTGGCCACCGGGCGTGAATATCACCGCGCTCGCCGCCGAGTGTGAAGCTGGCCTCACCCTCGCGATCGAACGTGAAGCTGGGTTCACGCCCGGCGGAGCGCTATTTGACGGTGGGAAGGCCCGGACTGGACACGTCGTAGGTATGCCCGGGCTGGGTCAGCACCGCGCTCAGCTTCTCGGCCTTCTCCACGGTCCGGTCGGTGGTCCCCCAGATCACCACCCGACCGTCGTTGAGGGTCAGCGTGATCGAGGAGACCGACGGGGCGGCGATCCGCCCCACCTGGCCGGCGACGTCGGGCGCCAGCGCGGTCAGCACCTGTAGTGCGGCCTTGGTCGCCGGATCCGTCGGGCCCGGGTCATCGACGTCGAGGAACGGCAGCTTGGGTGGGGGCGGTGCTGTGGCGAAGTCGACGCCGTCCCGGTCGAACAGGTGGGGACCATCAGCGAAATCCTTGGCCACCAACGGGATCCGCTCCACGATCGTGATCTGCAGGGTGGACGGGTAGTCGCGTTGCACTCGGGTGCTGGCCACCCGCCGGATCGCGGCGACCCGGTCGGCGACCTGGTCGGTGTCGATCTGCAGCAGCGGGGTGCCGACCCGCACCTGCGCGGCGGCAAGCACCTCCTGGTCGGTCACCACCTCGGTGCCGACGACCGCGACGCTGCGGGCCGACATCAACGGCGTGAAGTACAGGATGAGGCCGAGTCCGACCGCCAGCAGCACCGCGAGCACGGTCATCAGCACCATCTTCAGGCCGCGCACGGCGCCGCGGGCCGCGGGTTTGGCCGTATCGGCCGGCCGCCCCCGGGCGCGGCGTTTGGCCTCCAAGCGGGCTTGTTCGATGGCGCGGGCCCGGGCCTCGGCCTCGCGTCGTTCGGCGCGTTCCCGGCGGGCCCGCCGGCGTGGGCCCTCTTCGTCGGCCGCGGTGTCCGGCTCACCCGGGGATTCGGTGTCGGTCGCCGGTGCGGCCTCGTCGGCGGGTGCCTCGTTGGCGACGACGTCCTCGTCGGCGTCCGGCGCGTTGCGGCCCTCGTCGTCGCCGGGCGGGTTCAGCGCCACTGCCCCGGCTCCCGATTGGCCCGCACCTGCAGCGCGCTGACGATCTCCGGGCCCAGCAGCGTCACATCCCCGGCGCCCATGGTGAGGATGACGTCGCCCGGCCCGGCCGCCGCCGCCACCGCCGCCGCCACCGCGGAGAAATCCGGTACGTAGTGCACCGGGACGCCGACGCGTTCGGCGATGCTGGCGCCGCTGACCCCCGGTAGCGGCTGTTCGCGGGCGGCGTACACGTCCAATACGAATACCTCGTCGGCGGCGTCCAGGGCGGCGGCGAATTCCGCGGCGAAAGCCTGCGTCCGGGAATACAGGTGCGGCTGAAACACCACGACGGCGCGGCCGCGGCCGGACTCCTCCAGCAGCGCGCGGACCGCGGCCAGCGTCGCGCTGATCTCGGTGGGGTGATGCGCATAGTCGTCGAACACCCGCACCGACGCCGTGGTGCCGACCAACTCGAATCGGCGCCGCACGCCGTCGAATCCGGCCAGGCCGTCGAGCACCGACTCGACGGGAGCCCCGACCTCCACGGCTGCCAGCAGCGCACCCAGCGCGTTGAGCGCCATATGCTGGCCGGGCACCGACAGCCGCATCGCCTGCGGGTGCGGCTGTCCGGCCAGCTGGATGTGGGCGAGCGCGCCGGTGCCCTGCTGCTGCCAGTCCAGCAGCGTGGCGGCCCGCTCCGCGCCGGGGGTGCTGCCGTAGGTCAGGACCCGAATCCCCAGCGCCGCAGTGCGTTCGGCGAGAGCGGCCGCACCGGGATCGTCGACGCAGACCACCAGTGCGCCGCCCGGGGCGATGCGCTGCACGAACTCGTCGAACACCGCGGTGTAGGCGTCGGCGCTGCCGAAGAAGTCCAGGTGGTCGGCCTCGATGTTGGTGACCACCGCGACGTTGGGCGCGTACTCCAGCAGTGAGCCGTCGCTCTCGTCGGCTTCGGCGACGAAGCAGTCGCCGCTGCCGTGGTGGGCGTTGGTGCCCGCCTCGCCCAGTTCGCCACCGACGGCGAAGGACGGATCCAGTCCGCAGTGCTGCAGCGCGACGATCAGCATGGATGTGGTGGTCGTCTTGCCGTGCGTGCCGGTGACCATCAAAGTGGTACGGCCGTCCATCAACTTGGCCAGCACCGTGGGCCGCAGCAGCACCGGTATCCCCCGGCGTCGGGCCTCGACGAGTTCGGGGTTGGTTTTGGGGATCGCGGCGTGGGTGGTGATCACCGCGGTCGCGCCGCCGGGCAGCAGGTCCAGCGACGACGCGTCGTGACCGATCCGGATCAGCGCCCCCCGCGCGCGCAGGGCCCGCACCCCGCGGGACTCCTTGGCGTCAGACCCCGACACCTGCGCACCGCGGTCCAGCAGGATGCGGGCGATGCCCGACATGCCCGCTCCCCCGATGCCGACCATATGCACCCGCGCCAACTCGGGCGGCAGCGCCGCGGGACTCATCGCCGGCTCCGGGTCCGGGCGATCTCCAGCGCGGCGGCGGCGACGTCGTGTGCGGCGCGCGGATGCCCGACCCGGGCCGCGGCCGCGGTCATCGCGGCCAGCCGGTCCGGGTCGCCCAGCAGACCGGCGACGGTGGTGGCCACGAAATCCGGTGTCAGGTCGGCGTCGTCGACCAGCAACCCCCCGCCGCCGTTGACCACCGGCAGGGCGTTGAGCCGCTGCTCGCCGTTGCCGATCGGCAGCGGCACATAGATCGCCGGCAGTCCCACCGCGGACACCTCGGCGACCGTCATCGCCCCCGACCGGCAGATCGCCAGATCCGCTGCGGCATAAGCCAAGTCCATCCGGCTCAGATACGGCACCGCCACATACGGCGGGTCGCCGGGGCGGGGGTCGGGCAGCGCGAGAGTGTTCTTGGGACCGTGCGCGTGCAATACCGCGACCCCGGCCTCGGCCAGCGCACCCGCGGCCCCGGACACGGCGCGGTTGATCGACTCGGCACCCTGGGATCCGCCGAACACCAGCAGCACCCGGTCGTCGTCGCCGAAGCCGAACTCGGCCCGGGCACTCGCGCGCAGCGCCGCACGATCCAGCACGGTGATCGCCTCGCGGACCGGGACCCCGACCACGTCGGCGTCGCGCAGCCCGCAGTCGGGCACCGCGGCCAGCACCCGCCGTGCGCTGCGGGCGCCGACCCGGTTGGCCAGCCCGGCGCGGGCGTTGGCCTCGTGGATCAGCACCGGCACCCGGCGGCGGGCGGCCAGATACGCCGGCAGCGCCACGTAGCCGCCGAAACCGATCACCACGTCGGCGTCGACATCGCGCAGCACCGCGCGGGTCTGCCGCACCGCGCGGCGCACCCGCAGCGGCAGCCGCAGCAGGTCGCCGTTGAGCTTGCGCGGCAACGGCACCGGGGTGATCAGTTCCAGTGCGTAGCCGCGTTCGGGCACCAGCTTGGTCTCCAGGCCGCGTGCGGTGCCCAGGGCGGTGATGCGGACGGTGGGATCCAGCGCGGTCAGCGCATCAGCCACGGCCATTGCGGGCTCGACGTGGCCGGCTGTGCCGCCGCCGGCGAGCACGACTGACAATCCTGGCGCCGGCTGTGCAACCGAGTCGTTCACCCGTAACGCTGACCTTCCAGTGCGCGTGGGCGCCCCCGGGTGGGGCGCTGGCCGCTTCCATGATGCCTTGGCCGCTGCGCCGACCGTACCGCCGGACGGGGTCGCGCCGCCCGGGCGGCCGGTGGGGCCTTGCGGTCTGGTTTCCGCGGCGCATCACCGCGGCGGCTGCGCAGCCGGTCGCGCAGCGCCTCGACCCGGGTCGGTGCGTAGGGTTCGGGCAGCGGCAGCCGCAGCAGCCGGTTCATCCGGTCGTCGCTGCCGGCCCGCAGCGCGGCCACCGCCTCGGGTTCGTGCCGCGCCGCGTTGGCCAGCAGACCGACCATCAGCAGCGTTGTGGCCGTGGATGTTCCACCTGCCGAGATGAGCGGGAGCTGGATTCCGGTGACCGGAAGCAGACCGATCACGTAGCCGACGTTGATGAACGACTGCCCGATCACCCACAGGGTGGTGGCCGCGGTCAGCAGCCGCAGGAACGGGTCCGCGGAGCGGCGCGCGATGCGCATCCCGGTGTAGGCGAACAGCCCGAACAGCGCCAGCAGCCCGAAGGCGCCGACGAAGCCGAGCTCCTCACCGATGATCGCAAAGATGAAGTCGTTGTGGGCGTTGGGCAGATAGTTCCACTTGGCGGTGCCCTGCCCCAGCCCGTCACCGAAGACGCCGCCGTTGGCCAGTGCGAACCGCGCCTGTTTGGCCTGATATCCCGATCCCTGGGAGTCCGCGGTGGGGTCCAGCCAGGATTGCACCCGCGCCGAACGGTAGCCCTCGGAGATCGCCAACACCGCCGCGGCGACCACCACGGCCAGCAACGAGCTGCAGAACACCCGCAGCGGCAGCCCGGCGTACCACAGCAGGGCCAACAGGATGATCCCCAACGACACCGTCTGCCCCAGGTCGGGCTGGGCGACGATCAGGGCCAACGCGACCACGGCGGCCGGCACCAACGGGATCAGCATTTCCCGCAGCGTGGCCCGCTCCATGCGGCGCGCGGCCAGCAGATGCGCCCCCCAGATCGCGAACGCGATCTTGGTCAGCTCGGAGGGCTGCATCGAGAAGCCGTGGATGACGAACCACCCGCTGGATCCGTTGGAGACGGTGCCGATGCCCGGGATCAGCACCAGCACCAGCAAGACGATCGTCAACGCGAAGCCGGCGAACGCGATCCGCCGCATGAAGGCCACCGGCATCCGCAGCGCCAGGTAGAAGGCGACCAGACCGATCAACGTCCACAGCACCTGCTTGCCGAAGATGATCCAGGCCGACCCGTCGGCGTCGTAGGAGTGCACCCCCGAGGCCGACAGCACCATGATCAGCCCGAGCGTGGTCAACAGCGCGGTGACGGCGATGATCAGGTGAAACGACGTCATCGGCCGGCCCAGCCAGGCCCCGAAGCGGGTCCGGGGACCGGATGCGCCGGTTGCTGCCGGCTTTGCCGGGGCTTGGTCATTCTCCGCGAGACTTGATCCACTGCTAGACCCGTCGGCGTGGCGTCGCAGTGGGTTACGTGCCGCGAGGCGGCGGATTCCAGTCAGCACGCGATCAGCGGGTGGTTGCGCGGGCGGCGGCGGCGAACGCCTCGCCGCGAGCCGCATAGCCGGCGAACTGGTCGAATGAGGCACCCGCGGGCGCCAGCAGCACCGTGTCGCCCGCTCGGGCCAGGTCGCGAGCCGCCGCGACGGCCGCGGTCATCACACGAGAGCCCGCATCCGGCGCATCAACCACATGCACCACACGGGTAACAGGAGACGCACGCATAACTCGCATATCAATATCCTCACCCGTCACAATCTCAACAACGGGGACATCGGGCGCGTGTCGCGATAACGCGTTGGCAACCGCGGCGCGGTCCTGGCCGATCAGCACCACGCCGGCCAGCCGGGACGCGATCCTGGCCACCAGCTGCTCGACCGAGGCGCCCTTGAACAGTCCGCCGGCCACCCACACCACCCGCGGGTAGGCCAGCACGGAGGCTTCCGCGGCATGCGGGTTGGTCGCCTTGGAGTCGTCGACGTAGCTGATGCCGTCGGCGACGAGCACCAACTCGGCGCGGTGCCGGCCCACGGTGAACGACTCCAGGGCCGTGGCGATGGCCGGGGCCGGGACGTCGACGGCGCGGGCCAGCGCCGCCGCGCCCAGCGCGTCGAGGACCCCGACCGGACCGGGCACCGGGATCGAGGAGGCCGGCACCAACGCCAGCTCGTCGGCGAAAGCGCGGTCGGTGAGCAGGCCGTCGCGCACCCCCAGTTCGCCCGGGGCCGGGTCGCCGAGCCGAAACCCGACCCGGACCGGTGCCGGGGCCTGGTCCAGCAAGGCGGCTGCCGGTGCGTCGTCCAGTCCGACGACGGCGACCCGACCGGCCAGCACCCGGGCCTTGGCGGCGCTGTAGTGGGCCATGCCGCCGTGCCAGTCCAGGTGATCCTCGGCGATGTTGAGCACCGCGCCGGCCTCGGGTCGCAGCGACGGCGCCCAGTGCAGCTGGAAGCTGGACAACTCGACGGCCAGCAGCTCCGACGGTTCGTGCAGCACGTCGAGTACCGGGTCACCGATGTTGCCGCACAACAGGCTTCGGCGTCCGGCGGCGGTGAGCATGGCCTGCAGCATCGAGGTGGTGGTGGTCTTGCCGTTGGTGCCGGTGACCACCAGCCAGCGCCGGGGCGGCCCGTAGTGACCGGCGGCATCGAGCCGCCAGGCCAGTTCGACGTCACCCCAGATCGGCACGCGTGCCGCCGCGGCGGCGGCCAGCACCGGTGCGGTGGGCGGGAAGCCGGGGCTGGTGATCACCAGCGCGTAGTCGCCGATGCGGGCGACGGCGTCGGCCGCGGACACGGTGGGTACGCCGGCGTCGGAGTGGGGGGCCAGCGCACCCGGGTTGTCGTCGCACAACGTGGCCGCGACGTGCAGCGGGGCTAGCGCGGCCAGCACCGCCCGGCCGGTGACGCCGGCGCCGGTCACCAGCACCGGCAGTCCGGGCGACAACGGCGCCAGCATGGTCATGGTCAGTTGCCGGTGGCCGCGAGCCACTCGCTGTAGAACAGTGCCACGCCCAGCCCGCAGGCCATCGCGGTGAGCAGCCAGAACCGGATGATCACCGTGGTTTCAGCCCAGCCGGCCAGCTCGAAGTGGTGGTGGAACGGCGCCATCCGGAACACCCGGCGCCCGGTGCTGCGAAATGCCAGGATCTGCACCACAACCGAGGTGATCTCGGCGACGAACAGCGCCCCCAACACCACCGCCAGGAACTCGGTGCGACTGCATACCGACAGTCCGGCGATCACCCCGCCGAGGGCCAGCGAGCCGGTGTCGCCCATGAAGATCTTCGCCGGTGCGGCGTTCCACCACAGGAACCCGATGCAGGCGCCCGCCGTCGCGGCCGCGATCAGCGCCAGATCCAGCGGGTCGCGCACGTTGTAGCAGCCCAGGCCGGGGGCGGTCGCGCAGGCGTTGCGGTACTGCCAGAAGGTGATCAGCACGTAGGCCGCGGTGACCATCGCCATGGCGCCACCGGCCAACCCGTCCAGGCCGTCGGTGAAGTTGACCGCGTTGGACCAGGCGCTGACCAGCACCACGCAGAACAGCACGAACAGCGCCGGCGCCAGGGTGACGGTGGCGATCTCGCGCACGTAAGACAGCTGCGCGCTGCCCGGGGTCAGGCCGGCGTCGTTGCGGAAGCCCAGCACCAGCACGCCGAACAGGACCGCCGCGGTGATCTGCCCGACCGTCTTGGCGGTCTTGTTCAGCCCGAGGTTGCGCGACCGGCGGATCTTGATCAGGTCGTCGACGAAGCCGACGCCGCCCAAGGCGGTGGCCAGCGCGAGCACCAGCAGCCCCGACGCCGACGGTCCCTCGCCGCCGAAGGCCAGACCGGCCAGGTGGGTGCCGATGTAGCCGGCCCACACCCCGGCCAGGATGGCCACCCCGCCCATCGACGGGGTGCCGCGCTTGGTGTGGTGGCTGGGTGGGCCGTCTTCACGGATCTCGTGCCCGAAGCCCTGCCGGGTGAACAGCCGGATCAGCACCGGGGTCAGCAGGATCGACACCGTTACCGCGATGGCGACGGCGATCAGGATCTGGATCATCGGCGCTCCCCGGCCGCCAGCGCCGCGGCCAACCGTCCCAGGCCCGCGGCGTTGGACGCCTTGACCAGGACCACGTCTCCGGGCTGCAGTTCGGCCTGCAGCAGGGCCAGGGCGTCATCGGCGTCGTCGACCATGGTGGACTCGGATCCCCAGGACCCCTCCATGACCGCGCCGTGATGCATCGCGCTCATCGCCCTCCCTTTTCCGACGACAACCAGACGAGACACATCTAAGCGCACCGCCAGCCGGCCGATGCGGTCATGTTCGGTGATCGCGTCCTCGCCGAGTTCGCCCATCTCCCCCAGCACCGCCCAGCTGCGCCGCGTGCTGCCGGTGTGCCGGGCGATGGCGGCCAGCGCCTGCAGGCCGGCGCGCATCGAGTCGGGGTTGGCGTTGTAGGCGTCGTCGATCACCGTGACCCCGTCGGCACGGGTGCTGACATGCATGCGGTGCGCCGACACCGGGCCGGCGTTGGCCAGCGCGGTGGCCAGCTGCTGGGCGGTGGCACCGCATTCCAGGGCGACGGCCGCCGCGCACAGTGCGTTGCTGACCTGGTGGTCGCCGTGCACAGCCAGGGTTACGTCGATGGCGGCGGCGTCGGTGTGCAGCGTGAAGCGGGGCCGGGCCAGGTCGTCGAGGTCGACCGGGCCGGCCCACACGTCGGCCGGCCCGGCGCGGCTGACCCGCACCACCCGCGCCGCGGTCTGATCCGCCATCGCCGCCACCGCCGAATCGTCGGCGTTGAGCACCACCACCCCGGATGACGGGACAGCCTGCGGCAGTTCGGCTTTGGTCTGTGCGATCACCTCGCGGGAGCCGAATTCACCCAGGTGCGCGGTGCCGACGTTGAGCACCACGGCGATCGCGGGCGGAGCGATCGCGGCCAGCGCGGCGATGTTGCCCGGGTGCCGCGCCGACATCTCCAGGATCAGGTAGTCGGTGTTCTCGTCGGCCCGCAGCACCGTCCAGGGATGGCCCAGTTCGTTGTTGAACGATCCCGGCGGCGCCACCACTTGACCCAGCGGCGCCAGCACCGCCGCCAGCAGATCCTTGGTCGAGGTCTTGCCCGACGACCCGGTCACCCCGATGATGGTCAGGCCTTTGCCGGCCAGCTCGGCGGCCGCCGCGGCCGCCAGCTTCGCCAGTGCGGCCAGGACCGCCGCACCTGAGCCGTCGGCGTCGTGTTCGAGGACCCCGGCCCGGCTGTTGTGGCCGGGCGCCGGTGGCACCACGATGGCGGGCACCCCGACCGGACGGGCCGCCAGCACCGCCACCGCACCTTGGGCGATCGCCGCGCCGGCATGGTCGTGGCCGTCGGCGCGGGCCCCGGGCAGGGCCAGGAACAGCCCGCCCGCGGTGATGTTGCGGGAATCGAACTCGACGGTGCCGGTGACGTGGGTGCGCGCGGCGACGGCCGGGTCGACGTCGGCCAGGGTGCCGCCGACGATCTCGGCGATCTGGGCCAGCGTCAGGTCGATCACGCGCGGGCCTCCAGCGCGGCGGCCAGTTCCAGCCGGTCGTCGAACGCAGTGGTGTGTCCTTGGCTGGTCTGCCCGGTTTCGTGGCCCTTGCCGGCGATTAGCACCACGTCGCCGGGCCGTGCCCAGGCCACCGCGTGCGCGATGGCGGCGCGCCGGTCGCCGACCTCGACGACCTGGGCGCCGCTGCCTGCTTGGGCCGCACCGGACAGGATCGCGTGGCGGATGAGGGCGGGGTCCTCGCTGCGCGGGTTGTCGTCGGTGACGACGACCAGGTCGGCCAACTCGGCGGCGATCTGCCCCATCGGTTCGCGCTTGCCGGGGTCGCGGTCGCCGCCGGCGCCGAACACCACCGCCAGCCGGGCATCGTCGCGGTTTGACCGCAGGGTCTGCAGCACCGCCTGCAGCGCGCCGGGCTTGTGGGCGTAGTCGACGAGCGCCAGGAAGTCCTGGCCGCGGTCGACGGGCTCCAGGCGCCCGGGGACCCGCGCCTGACGCAATCCGGTGGACGCCTGCTCTGGCGAGACTCCGATGGTATCCAGAATCGCCAGTGCGACAAGGGTATTGGCGATGTTGTAGCGGCCGGGCAGTCCGATGCCGATTCGGTGGTGCACCCCGGCGGTGTCCATCACGGTGAATTCCTGGCCGCCGCCCGGCGTGCTCTGGATGTCCTCGGCACGCCAGCGCGCCGAGGCGTTGTCGATCCCGACGGTGATCGCGTCACCGAACCGGGCCGCCATCGCGCGGCCGGCGTCGTCGTCGACGCAAATCACCGCGGTGCCCGCGCGCAACGGCGAGTCGGGGTCGAACAGTCGCGCCTTGGCTTCGAAGTAGTCGGCCATGCTCGGATGGAAGTCCAGGTGGTCGCGGGACAGGTTGGTGAAGCCGCCGACCGCGAAGTCGACGCCGTCCACCCGGCCCAGCGACAGCGCATGGCTGGACACCTCCATCACCACGGTGTCGGCGCCGCGTTCGGCCATCACCGCGAGCAGGGATTGCAGGGCGGGGGCCTCCGGGGTGGTCAGCGCGCTGGGCAGCTCGGTGCCGTCGATGCGGACGCCGACGGTGCCGATCAGTCCCGCCGTGCGCCCGGCGGACCGCAGCCCGGCCTCGATGAGGTAGGTGGTGGTGGTCTTGCCGGAGGTTCCGGTGATGCCGATGACCTGGAGCCGTTGCGACGGGTTGCCGTAGACGGTGGCGGCCAGTTCGCCGAGCACCTGGCGGGGGGTGGGATGCACCAGCACCGGCACGCCGTGGTCGGTACCGATTTCGGCGACCCCGGCGGCGTCGGTCAGCACCGCCACCGCGCCGCGCTGCACCGCCTGGCCGGTGTAGCGCACCCCGTGCGTCGTCGCGCCCGGCAGCGCGGCGAACAGGTCGCCGGGCGCGCAGTCCTGTGCCCGCAGCGTCAGGCCGGTGATGCGGGTGTGGGCGATGGCGCTGCCTTCGGTGGGTACCGCGCTGATCTGGGCGGCCAGCGTGAGCAGGGGCAGCCCGTCGCCCACGGACGGACGCAGCGCCGTCGACACCGCACACCACCTCCGTCCGCCCGCGCAGTCGCGCCCTTCTCGGCCTAGCCACCCTATTCCAACCGTGCGGTGCGCCGAGCAAGGCGCGAACCGGAAAAGAGAAAGGCTGCATACACCCAGAGGTGTACGGTGGTGTCATGTCGCGGACGAACATCGACATCGACGACGAGCTGATCGCCGCCGCGCAACGCATCTACCGGTTGACGTCGAAACGCAGCGCCGTGGACCTGGCATTGCGCCGGCTGGTAGGCGACGCCCTCAGCGTCGAAGAAGCGCTGGCGCTGCAAGGGAGCGGCTTCGACTACACCAACGAACAGCTCGAAGCGTTCTCGGCTCCTGAATGATGATCGTCGACACGTCGGTGTGGATCGAGTACTTGACGACCACCGAGTCGACCGCAAGCCGTTGGGTCGCCGATCGCATTGCCGATCAAACGTCGCTGACCATCCCCGAGGTGGTTCTGATGGAGTTGCTGATCGGGACCACCGACGAGAAAGCCGCGTCGGTTCGACGGCGGTTCCTGCAGCGATTCGATATCGAACCGCTCGCGCCCGTGCGCGATGCCGAGGACGCCGCGGCGATTCACCGGCGTTGTCGGCGCGGCGGCGACACCATCCGCAGCTTGATCGATTGCCAAGTCGCCGCGATGGGACTGCGTTTGGGGCTCCTGGTGGCGCATCGCGACCGCGACTTCGAAGTCATCCGCAGGCATTGCGCGTTGCGAACGCTGCCGCTGTTCTGAGCGGCAGCGATGGCCGCCAGCGGACTGAAATATCCTGTCGATCCGAAGCCGCAGTTCGGCCACCTGCCAGGGCAGGAATTCTGGCGGCTCCGCGACCAAGCGATTTCCGAAGGCTGGTCACGACAGCCACCGGCATCGCGCTGATGAATGTCTTTGGGTATTCGCGAACCCCCGATCCCCTGGCCATCTAACCGCCGAGCAGCAACAACCGCTGAAACACCGAATTGACTCCGCTGATGCTTGATGAATCTGGCTACGCTCTCACGGCAAGGAGCCGCCGGGCATGGACACTGATGACCACTTCAACCCCAGCGAACTTGCCGACCTATTTGCCAAGGTAGTGGGCGAAGCACGGGAAGGTGCCGGACTGATCACGGTCAAGGTCGACGCCGCGGGCCGCGTCGCCGAGGTCTGGCTGGACCCCAAGGTGACGCAAATCTCCGCGGAACGGCTGGGAGAAGTGATTACCACCCTATGCGCCAGCGCGTTCGACAACCGCGTAGACCAACTCGCTGACGTCATCGATCAATACGAGCGCACACACGATCTGGGACCGGATGTGCTCGACTTCCTGCGGACCTCGGTGGCAAGTCTGCGCAAAACACAAGCAGTACCGGAGGAAACGCCGCACGAGGAACCGCCGTTTGCCGACGACGAATCGTATACCCCGCCTAGTCTTCGGGCCGAAAGGTAACCCCTACATCATCTCCAGCGTCAGCGGTCGACCCGGATCGGCGGACAGCGGCACACCTTCGCGCTGCAGCAGCCAGGACGCGATGTTGTGGAACAGCGGGGCGACCGAGGAGCCCGGTGATCCGTCGGCCGCGCGGTGCGGGTTGTCCATCATCAGCCCGATCACGTAGCGGGGGTTGTCGGCCGGGGCGATGCCGGCGAACGTGGTCCAGTAGACGTCGTCGTAGTAGCAGCCGCAGGCCGGGTTGATCTGCTGTGCGGTGCCGGTCTTTCCGGCGATTTGGTAGCCGTCGACGGCGGCCTTGGGCCCGGTGCCCTGCTGGACTCCGGTCGGGTCGTGTTGCACGACGGCGCGCAGCATGTCGCGCACGGTCTGCGCGGTCTGCGCCGACACCACCCGAACCCCTTCCGGGCGTGGCTCTTCGGTGCGGGAACCGTCCGGGGAGATGGTCGCTTTCATGATCCGGGGCGCAACGCGCACTCCGTCATTGGCGATCGCCTGGTACATGCCGGCCATCTGCAGCAGCGTCATCGAAAGACCCTGCCCGATCGGCAGGTTGGAGAAGCTGCTGCCCGACCACTGGTCGATGGGGGGCACCAGGCCGGCGCTCTCGCCGGGCAGACCGACATTGGTGCGCTGACCCAGCCCGAACTTCTCCATCATGTCGTAGAAGCGTCCCGGGCCGACCCGCTGCGCCAGCATGAGTGTGCCGACGTTGGAAGACTTTCCGAACACCCCGGTGGTGGTGTAGGCGGTCACCCCGTGTTCCCAGGCGTCGTGCACGGTCACGCCGCCCATGTCGATCGCACCCGGCACCTGCAGCACCTCGTCGGGGTTGGTCAACCCGAATTCGATGGCCGAGGCGGCGGTGACGACCTTGTTCACCGATCCGGGCTCGAACGGCGAGGTGACCGACGGATTGCCCATCTGCCTGTCGCCCTGGCGTCCGAGGTCCTGGGCGGGGTCGAAGGTGTTGTCGCCGGCCATGGCCAGCACTTCGCCGGTCTTGGCGTCGAGCACCACCGCGGCCACGGTGTGGGCACCGGAGGCGTTCTTGGCCTGCTGGACCTGTTGCTGGACGTTGAACTGGATGTCGTTGTCGAGGGTCAGCTGCACGGTGGAGCCGTCGACGGCCTTGTGCCGGTTGCGGTAGCTGCCGGGGATCACCACGCCGTCGGATCCCCGGTCGTAGGTGACCGAGCCGTCGGTTCCGGCCAGCAACGCGTCCAGCGAGTCCTCCAGACCCAGCAGGCCGTGGCCGTCCCAGTCGATGCCGCCGACGATGTTGGCGGCCAGCGAGCCGCCCGGGTATTGACGCAGATCCTGGCGCTCACTGCCGACTTCGGGGAACTTCGTGGTGATCGCCTCGGCGATGGCGGGGTCGACGGCGCGGGCCAGATAGGCGAAGCTGTCGTTGCTCTGCAGCTTTTTCTCCACGGTCGCGGCATCGGGCTTGTTGTTCAGCCGGGTGGCGATCTCGGTGGCGATCTCGTGCAGCCGCCGCTGCGGGTCGGGGGCGCTGGCGTTGAGCTGCCTGGCCTCGGTCAGCTGCTCGCGAACCTTGACCGGTTGCACGGTCAGCGCGCGGGCCTCGACGGTGAAGGCCAGCTTGTCGTTGTTGCGGTCGACGATGCTGCCGCGCATCGCCTGTTGGATATCGGTGACCTTGAGCTGCCCGGCCGCCTCGGCGCGCAACCCGGCCGCCTTGGGCACCTGCAGATAGAACAGCTGCGCGGCGGCAGCGGCGAGGGCCAAGAAGATGACCGCGTTGCCGGCCCGGTGCCGAAAGGTGAACGATTCGCCGCGCGGCTCGACGTCGACGGCCTGCCGGGTGCGGCGCACCCGCGCCGAGTGGCCGGGGGCATGCGAATCCGTAATCGCTTTACCGGATTTGGTTGGCTTGGCGGCCTTCTTTCCCTTGCCTGCCCGCAGCGGCCCCGCCGCGGCCGATCGACCGACGCGGGAGCCGCCGAGGCGGCTCACCTGGCAGTCCCCGGTGCGGCGGCGACGGGAGGCGGACCCGCCATCAGGGGTGTGCCAGGCGGCGCCGGCTGCGGGGCGAGTACCGGTTGCGGTTGCGGCGCGGTCAGCTGCGGTGGCGGTCCCGGCAGCAGGCCGACCCCGGGCACCGGCTCCGGTGCGGCCGGCAGCGGTGCGGGCAAGCCGGCCTCCGGTACCGGTGGGCCCACGGCAGCGGGAGACCCGTCGCCGGGCAGGTGCTCAGCGCCCACCGTCGTCGCCCCGTTGGGGGCGCGCAGCAACACGTCCGGCGCACCGGGCACCACACCAGGTAGCCCCGGGGCTCCGAGACTGGGCGTCACCCGGACCGGCACTTCCACCGGATCGGCGGTCGGCGCGGCGGCAGGCGCCGGCGCTTCCTCCGGAAGCTTGTTGTTCAGCGGCGGAAGTACGTTCCCTTCAGCGGGTTTCGGGCTTCCGACCACCACCCAGTTGCCGGCCGGGTCCTGGACGAGATGGGCCGCGTCCCGGGACGGGATCATGCCCAGGCCGCGGGCCGCCTCGGCCAACGCCGGAGCGGCCTCGGCCTCGAGTACCTCGCGCTCGAGTGATTCCTTCTGCTGCAGCAATACCCGGTTGCGTTCCCGGGCGCTGCTGAGCTGATAGGAACGCTCGGCCGAGTCGGTCGACAGCCACAGCGTGACACCGAGACCCACGCCGAGCGCGCCGATCACCAACACGACGAACGGGACCTTGGACATCAGGGTCCGCGGCCGCAGGTCGATGGCCGCCAGCCGGTTGATCAGGCGTTCGCGCAGCGGCAGGCGAACAACCTTGGGCGCCTTGGCTTTGCGGGCCTTGGCACGCGCCTTGGCCTGCCGCGTGCTCTTGGCCGGCGCCGGACGGCCGATCGCCGCGGTCTGTGGGCCGGTCCGCGGCGCGCGCGCTTCCCGGACGGGTGCGGCGGGCTTGCCGGCGCGGGCCCGGGTGCGGCCCGGCTGCGGCGCGTCCGCAGGACGGCGCACGCTGTTGCGAGCGGCACCATCGGCGCGGCGTCGACGTTCCCCGCCGCGACGCGCCGGCGCCTCACGCTTACTGCTCATCGGCTTCCCCCTTTGACTCCCCGGTGTTCAATGCGCTGCAGGGCCCGGAGCCGAACCGGGGCACTACGCGGGTTGTTCTCGATCTCGGCGGCGTCAGCACGCTCGGCGCCATGCGTCAGCGACGTGAATTGCGGTTCATGGCCGGGTAGTTCGACCGGCAGCCCCGGTGGCGTCGTCGACGCGGTCGCCTCGGCGAACATGTTCTTGACGATCCGGTCCTCCAGCGACTGGTAGGCCATCACCACAATGCGGGCACCCACCCTCAACGCGTCCAACGCGGCGGGCAGGGCGTCGCTCAGCGAGTCCAGCTCGCTGTTGACCGCGACCCGCAATGCCTGGAACGTCCGCTTGGCGGGATGTCCGCCGGTGCGCCGCGCCGGCGCCGGAATCGCTTCGTAGAGCAGGGCGACCAGTTCACCGGTCGTGGTGAACGGAGACTGTGCCCTGCGGCGCACGATCTGCGCGGCGATCCGCGACGCGAAACGCTCTTCACCGAAGCGGCGCAGGATGTCGGTCAGCGCCTTCTGGTCGTAGGTGTTGACGATCTCCGCGGCGGTCAGCGGCGATTCGGGATCCATCCGCATGTCCAGCGGCGCGTCCTGGGCGTAGGAGAATCCCCGCTCGACGCGGTCCAGCTGCATCGACGAGACGCCGAGGTCGAACAGTACGCCGTCGACGGATGCTGTTGTCGGGTAACCGGATTCAGTCAGGGCCTGCGAAATGCCGTCATAACGGGTCCGGACCAGGCTGATCCGATCGGCGAACGGCGCCAGCCGGCCGGCGGCAATGGCGAGTGCGGTCGGGTCCCGATCCAGACCGACCAGCCGGAGGCCGGGCAGTTCGGTGAGGAATCGCTCGGCGTGCCCGCCGGCGCCCAGGGTGGCATCGACCAGGATTGCTCCGGTCCCGTCGGGGTGGTGCCGGGTCAGCGCCGGAGACAGCAGCTCGACGCAGCGGTCGGCAAGTACCGGTAGATGGCCGTAATCGCCCACCGCACCTCCCTGTATCGGGCGGCAGTACCGGCTCCGCCGCGCTTGCGATCGACCGGAACTTCCACGGTCGACCCGCTGCACCCGGCTCCGCCGCCCTTGCGATCGACCGCACCTTCCACGGTCGACCCGCTGCACCCGGCTCCGCCGCCCTTGCGATCGACCGCACCCTCCACGGTCGACCCGCTGCACCCGGCTCCGCCGCCCTTGCGATCGACCGCATGCCTCGAGGTCCCTGTCCGATGTCGCGAACCTGGCGTCGGGGAAGTACGTCAGGGTCGGTTCGGGCAGAGGCCACGAGGCACGGGCATACGCCTCAGATGATGTCGCTGAGTGCTTCATCGCTGGCCGCGGAGAAGTTCTCTTCGTGGGTTTGCTGGTAGTCCTGCCAGGCCTGCGCGTCCCAGATCTCGAGGTAGTCCACGGACCCGATGACGACGCATTCCTTGGACAGGTTTGCGTAGCGGCGGTGGTCGGCCGACAAGGTGATTCGGCCCTGGGCGTCGGGGTGCTGCTCGTCGGTGGCCGCAGCAAGGTTGCGCAGGAACGCCCGCGCATCGGGGTTGCTGCGCGACGCGCTCGCGGCCCGCCGAGCCAGCTGCTCGAACTCGGCCCGCGGGTACACGGCCAGGCTGTGGTCTTGGCTCTTGGTGACCATCAACCCTCCTGCCAGTGCGTCGCGGAACTTGGCCGGCAGCGTCAGCCGCCCCTTGTCGTCGAGCTTGGGCGTGTAGGTGCCGAGAAACATCCCCGCACCTCCTGCTTCACCCGACATCCGCCACGATACCCCACACTCCCCCACTTCGCGCCATTCCAGCGGGTAACAGTTGGGTGTTTTCCCCACCCGCACCACAAATCGAGGGAACACACGCCACACCCGCCGCTGCGACGGCGCGAAAAAGCCAGTTCAAAGCCCGTATCGCGGCGCATTTGAATCGGTGGGGCGCGGTGGGGAAACCAGCTGCCATTCCGCGTCGGGACACCGTCAGGGCGACACGACGGTGTTGAGATCGCGTCCCGACTCGTGAGTCACAGCAACGGCAGCGATCTCAACACCGGCCGGGGGGGAACCGACCGGCGACGCACGCCCACACACGAAAACGGGGCAGCCCAGCAGGCTGCCCCGGGAAAACTCAGCGACTACTGGTCGAAGCGGCGGCGGAACCGGTCTTCCATCCGGCTGGCGAACGAACTGTTGGAGCCCTTGGCGCGACGCTGACGGTCACCGTGCGACGCCGACGAGCCCGACGGCGCGTGCCCGCCGGGAATCCGCGGGCCGGTCACGGCGAACACCGCGCCGCCGAACATCACGATGAATCCCACCACGCTCAACACCAGGAACGCGTGATTGACCGTCGCGTAGAACGGCACCCCCGCCACCAGCATCGCCAAACCGGCCACGAACAGGCCCGCACCCTGAATCCGGCGCCGAGTGCTCGGTGCGCGCAGGCCACCGCCACGAACGCTGGACGCGAACTTGGGGTCCTCGGCATAGAGAGCGCTCTCGATCTGATCGAGCATCCGCTGCTCATGATCGGAGAGTGGCATTCGTCCCTCCTTGCCGACGGCCCGTCACAGTGACTCCGGATAGCACCTACATGCCCGCACCGCGAGCAACTAACACTGATGATACGAGGTCAATCTGGGTCGTACCACCGGGTTCGACCCAGATTGTAGCCAACCGGTGTGATCGCCCGGGCCGATCGCGGTTCGGCCGCGGCCGGCCACACCGGATAATGACCAACGGCAGCATCGCACCCCAGCACCGGGAGGGCATTCGAGTTGGCGACGTTCCTCATCGATTTGGCGCCGCAGGACATGGCAGACCGCCTGCCCGACGCGCTGAGGGTCTACGTCGAGGCGATGGGGTACCCGCGCGGAACCGAGAACCAGCGCGCGGCGATGTGGATGGAACACATGCACCGAACCGGCTGGCAAGCGGTGGCCGCCGTGGAAGCCGTGGCATCCGACAGCTGGCCGGCACAAGCCCAGCTCAGCGATGCACCGCTGCTGGGCGTGGCCTACGGCTATTGCGGCGCCCCAGAACAATGGTGGCAGCAGCAGGTGATGCAGGGTTTGCGGCGCACCGGCCGGCCCGACACCGAGATCACCCGGTTGATGACCAGCTACTTCGAGCTGACCGAGTTGCACATCACGCCGGCCGCCCAGGGCCGCGGCCTGGGTGAGGCGTTGGCGCGGCGGCTGCTCTCGCGCCGGGCCGAAGCCAACGTGCTGCTGTCCACGCCGGAGATCCACGGCGAGACCAACCGCGCCTGGCGGCTGTACCGGCGGCTGGGCTTCACCGACATCATCCGCGGCTACTACTTCGCCGGCGACCCGCGTCCATTCGCCATCCTGGGCCGGGCACTGCCGCTGTAGCCTCGCTCACGTCTGGCACGATGACCAGGTGCGCACCACAACTCGCCACCGTCTCGTCGCGGTCGCGCTACTGCTGCCGCTGATGCTGCTGACCGTCGGATGTGTGCGGGTCAAGACGTCGCTCACCGTCTCCGCCGACGACACGGTGTCCGGACAAGTGGTTGCGGCGGCCAAACCGCGCAACGACCACGACAGCGGGCCACAGCTGAGCCCCGACGTGCCGTTCAGCCAGAAGGTCGCGATCTCCAAATACAACCGGGACGGCTTCGTCGGCTCGCAGGCGGTGTTCTCCGACCTGACCTTCGCCGAACTGCCGCAGCTGGCGAACATGAACCCCGAATCCGCCGGCGTGGACCTGTCGCTGCGCCGGTCCGGCAACGTGGTGATCCTGGACGGCCGGGTCGATCTGACCTCGCTGAACGATCCGGAGGCCGACGTCGAGTTGAGCATCACCTTCCCCGGTGAGGTGACCTCCACCAACGGCGATCGCATCGCCAGCGACTCGGTGCAGTGGAAACTGCAGCCCGGGGTCGTCAGCACCATGACCGCGCAGGCCCGCTACACCGATCCGAGCACCCGTTCGTTCACCAACGCCGCCTTCCGGCTGGGTGTGGGATCGCTCGCGGTGGCCGGCCTGATCGCGCTACTGGCCTGGCAGGGGCGCGACCGCTCCCCCCGCCTGACCGACGACGACGAGTCGCAGACTCACGCCGGGGCCGGCGACCAGTAATCCAGCATCGCCGCGAACGTCTCGAACGCCGGAGCGCTGACCCCGTAGGTCGCCTCGAGGTGGATGCTCAGCGGGAATCCGAGTTCGCCGACACCGTCGATGACGCGCTTGTACAGATCGAGCATCAGCCCCCGCCGCTGCGCGGGTTCGGTGCCCGCCAACGTCTTGACGAACGCCTGTTCCTCGGCCACCGCCGCGTTGCCCGGGTCCTGGATCAGCCAGTTGATGAATCCCACCCGGTTCTCCAGCTGCGGCACGAAACCGAACGACAGCAGAATCTCCGGCCGGTGATCGGTGTTCTTCGCGAAGTCGGACAAAAAGCCCACGATGGCATCGGAATACAGCAGCTGGGTCTGCGCGAAAGTCGCGCCGCGGCTGCACTTGAACCCGAAGCGTCCCGCTTCCTCGGCGCGGGTGGGGATCACGATCACGCCGCGGTTGGTCACCAGCTGGTCATAGATGGCCAGGGCATCGGTGGGTGCGACGCCGGAACCCTCACCGTCGGCCATGGTGCGCGGCACCCCGACGAACACCACACCGTCGATCCCGGCGGCCAGCAGCTCGCTGAGCCGGCCGTGCAGCGCGGCCTCATCGGAGAATGCGGTGACCTGGCTGCACAGTCCCTTCATGCCGGGCAGCTCCGGTGCGACGATCGACCAGAAATCCAGCACGTCCAGCTTCGGTTTCCACTCGATCGGGCGGTCGGCTTCCTCTTCGATCATGCCGGGCATCATGATGTGCCGGATCTGGCCGCTCAGGCCGAAGTCCGCCGCGAACTTGAGCACTTTCTGCGCGTCGTCGACCGCCTGCTGACGACCGCGTTCCACGTTGGGCGGTACCAGCTCGAGCGCAATGGTGTTCAACGTCAAAGGAATGCTCCTGTGTGTGGGGGCGAATTCGGTGCGGCAATCCGCAGCCCGGGACGCTGTGGGCGTCCGACGGGCGAGCCCCGGTTACCGAACAGCATAGGCGGGCAAGCGGCGTCGGGCCCGGCCAGCACCGGCCAACCTCGCGATGGCGCCGGCAGACAGCGGCTACCCTGATGGCACCCGGTATGAGGCCCGGCTAGCAGAAAGGGGGTGCCGCGCTGAGCGTCGAGGCAGCGGCACCGTCAGCCGTGGAGTTGGCCGGTGCCATCACCGATCAGTTGCGTGAATACCTGCGCACCCGCCGTCGCGACACCGCATACATCGGTGCCGATTACGAGGCGCTGGTCGATGGCCTGGAGGAGTTCGTGCTGTCCGGCGGCAAGCGTCTGCGCCCGGCGTTCGCCTACTGGGGTTGGCGGGCGGTGGCCGACACCGACCCGGATGCCGGGATGCTGCGGCTGTTCGGGGCCCTGGAACTGCTGCATGCCTGCGCCCTGGTGCACGACGACGTGATCGACGCCTCGGCCACCCGGCGCGGCAAGCCCACCACCCATATGAAGTTCGCCGGCCTGCACCGCGGCAGCGGATGGCGCGGCTCGGCCGACCAGTTCGGGATGTCGGCGGCCATTTTGCTCGGCGATCTCGCCCTGGTCTGGGCCGACGACATCGTCGCTAGCGTCGAGATGACGCCCGAAACCCAGCGCCGGGTGCAGCGGGTGTGGGCCGATATCCGCACCGAGGTGCTCGGCGGTCAGTACCTGGACATCGTCGCCGAAGCCAGCGGCGCGGACTCGATCGCCTCGGCCATGCAGGTCAACACCTACAAGACGGCGTCCTACACGGTGTCGCGGCCACTGCAACTGGGTGCCGCTGCCGCCGCCGACCGGCCCGATGTTCAGACCATTTTCCACGAGTTGGGCACCGATCTGGGGGTGGCTTTCCAGCTCCGCGACGACGTGCTGGGCGTGTTCGGCGACCCCGCCGTGACCGGCAAGCCGTCCGGCGACGACCTGCGTTCCGGCAAACGCACGGTGCTGTGGGCCGAGGCGGTGGCTTTGGCCGACGACACCGACCCGGCGGCGGCGCAGCTGCTGCGCAGCTCGATCGGCACCGAGTTGTCCGATGCCCAGGTCGGTGAGCTGTGCGAGGTCATCACGCGGGTGGGGGCGCTGGCGGCGGTCGAAGAGCGGATCGACACGCTGACCCGGCGGGCCCAGGCCACCCTGGCTGCCGCACCGATCCTGCCGGCCGCCAAGGCGGGCCTGTCCGACCTGGCCGGCCGGGCCGCGAACCGATCCAGCTGAGCACCCTGAACGCAGATGCCCACACCGACAGCCTCGACTGCCTCCCCGGCCGCCGCCCGCACCCGACTGCAACAGTTCGCGACCAGTCCCCAGGGCCGGCCGGCGCTGGTGGGCTTCCTGGGTGCCGTACTGATCACCACCGGCGGGCTGGGGGCCGGCAGCATCCGGGTGCACGACCCGCTGCTGGAGGCCACCCATCTGTCCTGGCTGCGGTTCGGCCACGGCCTGGTGCTGTCCTCGGTGTTGTTGTGGTGCGGGGTCGCGCTGATGCTGATCGCCTGGCTGCGGCTGGGCCGCCACGTCGTTGACGGCACCGCCACCGAATACACCCTGATCGCCACCACCGGATTCTGGTTGGCGCCGCTGCTGGCCTCGGTGCCGGTTTTCAGCCGCGACACCTATTCCTATCTGGCGCAGGGCGCGCTGCTGCGCGACGGGCTGGATCCCTACCTGGTGGGCCCGGTGGAAAACCCGAATCCGCTGCTCGACGATGTCAGCCCGATCTGGACCTCGACGACCGCCCCGTACGGCCCGGCGTTCATCCTGGTGGCCAAGTTCATCACCATGGTGGTCGGCGATCACGTCGTCGCCGGCACCATGCTGCTGCGGCTGTGCATGCTGCCGGGGCTGGCGCTGCTGATCTGGGCGGCACCGCGGGTGGCCCGCCACGTCGGCGGAAACGGGCCGGCCGCGCTGTGGATCTGCGCCCTCAACCCGCTGGTGATCATCCACCTGATGGGTGGGGTGCACAACGAGATGCTGATGGTGGGACTGATGGCCGCCGGCATCGCGCTGACCCTGCAGCGCCACCACGTCGCCGGCATCACGGTGGTGGCGCTGGCGGCGGCGGTCAAGGTCACCGCCGGGATCGCCATGCCGTTTCTGGTGTGGGTGTGGATGCGCCACCTGCGCGATCAGCGCGGCTATCGCACGCTGCCGGCGTTCGCGGCCGCCGCCGCGGCGTCGGCGCTGATTCTGGTCGCGGTGTTCGCGGCGTTTTCCGCCCTCGCCGGGGTCAGCATGGGATGGTTGACCGCCCTGCTGGCCGGCAACGTGAAGATCATCAACGCGTTGACGGTGCCGACCGCGACCGCGAACTTGATCCACGCCGTCGGCGGCTGGTTCGTGCCGGTCAACTTCTACGCCGTCCTGCACGTCACCCGCATCATCGGCGTCGTGATCATCGCCGTATCGTTGCCGCTGCTGTGGTGGCGGTTCCGCCGCGATGATCGATCCGCGGTGGTCGGCATCACCCTGGCGATGCTGATCGTGGTGCTGTTCGTGCCCGCCGCGCTGCCCTGGTACTACACCTGGCCGCTGGCGGTGGCGGCCGCGGTGGCGCAGTCCCGGGTGGCGCTGGCGACGATCGCCGCGTTGTCCACCTACGTCATGGTGATCTTCCGGCCCGACGGGGCACACGGCATGTACTCGTGGGTGCACGTCGGTATCGCCGCAACGGCGGCGGCCTTCGCCTGGTCCACCCTGTACCGGGCGCCGGAACCCGCGGCGGATTCGCCTAGTACGCCATAGCCTGCGCCCGGCGGATCACCTCACGCGCCTGGTGGGCGTGCAGCGCGTCGACAGGGCGGGCATTGTCGATCGGGTCGCGGGCCCCGTCCCGGGTGATGGTCAGCGACGGGTCGGGGGTGAACAGCCAGCGCAGGATCTCGGTGTCGTGGTAGCCGCCGTCGCGCAGCACCACCAGCAGGCCCGGCAGCAGTTTGACCAGGTCCCCGCTGTCGGTGAAGAAGGCCCGCGGCACCACCACGACCCGGTTGCGGCGCACCGCGACCAGATGCCCGTCGCGCAACTGCTGCTGCACCTTGGTGACCGGTACACCCAGCAACTCGGCCACTTCGGGCAGGTCGTAGGTCGGCTCGTCGGGGCTCAACACGTCGTCGCCGGCCGGAATGCTGCTCACCGGGCCAGTGTAGAACCTGGCGGGGACGTTCAGCGCCGCGCGAGCCCGGCACCCCTACGATGTCTGGGTGATGGGGCATCCGCACGTGCTGCTGGAGGGCCGGTACCGGGTTGACGCCAAGATCGCGACCGGCGGCATGTCGACGGTGTACCGCGGACTGGACGTGCGACTGGATCGCCCGGTCGCGCTGAAGGTGATGGACGGCCGCTATGCCGGGGATACCCAGTTCCTGAGCCGGTTTCAGCTCGAGGCGCGGGCGGTCGCGCGGCTGAAGGACCCCGGGCTGGTCGCGGTGTACGACCAGGGCACCGACGGCGGCCGCCCGTTTCTGGTGATGGAACTCGTCGAGGGCGGCACACTGCGCGAGCTGCTCAACGAACGCGGCCCGATGCCACCGCACGCAGCGGCGGCGGTGCTGCGCCCGGTGCTCGGCGCGCTGGCGGTGGCGCATCGCGCCGGCCTGGTGCACCGCGACATCAAACCGGAGAACATTCTGATCTCCGACGACGGTGAGGTGAAAATCGTCGACTTCGGTTTGGTCCGCGCCGTCGCCGAGGCCGGAATCACCTCCGCCAGCGTCATCCTCGGCACAGCCGCCTACCTATCCCCCGAACAGGTCCGCGACGGCAACGCCGGACCGCACAGCGACGTCTACGCGGTCGGCATCCTGTGTTACGAACTGCTGACCGGACACACGCCGTTCTCCGGTGACTCCACTCTGGCGGTGGCCTACCAGCGACTGGACCATGATGTGCCGCCGCCGGGCGCCGTGATCGACGGTGTTCCAACACAATTCGACGCCCTGGTCGCCCACGCCACCGCCCGTGACCCCTCCAGCCGGTTCCCCGACGCGGGCCAGATGGGTGCCGCACTGGACGCTGTCGCCGACGAGTTGGACCTGCCGCCGTTCCGGGTGCCCACACCGCGACGCTCGGCCCAACACGAGTCGGCCACCCGCACCCGCCAATTCACCCGCGCCGATCCGGGGTTCAGCGCGGCCGAGCCCACTCCGGCTCCGCCGAGCAACCCAGGGGACGAACACCGGGGCGTGGCAGGTCAATTCGCCGGTATCGAGATCGGTGCGTTCATCGCGGCACGAGAGCAAGCCCGGCGGATGGTGCTGATCTGGCTCGTCATCGTGCTGACCTGTACCGGGCTGGTCACCGCCGCGGCCTGGTCACTCGGCAGTCACCTGCTTGATCTGTGGTAGCGCGAGTGTCGGGTTAATGCACGCGATTTCGACGGAAGCGTGACATAACCCGACGCTCGGCGAAAGTTAATCCCGCAGCATCTCCGCGACCAGGAACGCCAACTCCAGCGACTGCTGGGTGTTCAACCGCGGGTCGCAGGTGGTTTCGTAGCGCCCGGCCAGGTCGGCGTCCGAGATCTCCTGGGCGCCACCGACACACTCGGTGACGTCCTCGCCGGTGATCTCGACGTGGATGCCGCCCGGGTGGGTGCCCAGCGCCCGGTGCACCTCGAAGAAGCCCTGCACCTCGTCGACGATCCGGTCGAAATGGCGGGTCTTGTATCCGGTGGACGCCTCGTGGGTGTTGCCGTGCATCGGGTCGCACTGCCAGATCACCTGATGCCCGGTGGCCTGCACCTTTTCGATGATCCCCGGCAGCAGGTCACGCACCTTGTTGTTGCCCATCCGGCTCACCAGGGTCAGCCGGCCCGGCTGGTGGTGCGGGTCGAGGCGCTCGACGTATTCGACCGCCTGCTCCGGCGTGGTGCTCGGCCCGATCTTGACGCCGATCGGGTTGGCGATCACCTCGGCCAACGCGATGTGCGCACCGTCGAGCTGGCGGGTGCGTTCCCCGATCCACAGGTAGTGCGCCGAGAGGTCGTAGAGCTCCGGAGTGCCCTCCTCGCCGTAGTCGGCGCTGGACAGCCGCAGCATGGCCCGTTCGTAGTCGAGCACCAGCGCCTCATGGCTGGCGTAGATCTCGGCGGTCTGCAGTTCGCGGTCGGCGACGCCGCAGGCGGTCATGAACTTCAGGCCGCGGTCGATCTCCCCGGCCAGCGCCTCGTAGCGGGCGCCCGCCGGCGAGGTGCGCACGAATTCGCGGTTCCAGTCGTGCACCAGGTGCAGCGACGCCAGACCCGACGACGTCAACGCGCGCACCAGGTTCATCGCGGCGCTGGCGTTGGCGTAGGCGCGCACCAGCCGCGACGGGTCGTGTTCGCGGATCTCGGCCTGGGCCGGGAAGCCGTTGACCATGTCACCGCGGTAGGACTTCAGGCCCAGCGCATCGATGTCGGCCGAGCGCGGCTTGGCGTACTGGCCGGCGATGCGGGCCACCTTGACCACCGGCAGGCTGGCCCCGTAGGTCAGCACCACCGCCATCTGCAGCAGGGTGCGGATGTTGGCTTTGATGTGGGGTTCGGTGTTGTCGACGAACGTCTCGGCGCAGTCGCCGCCCTGCAGCAGGAACGCCTCACCGCGCGCGACCTGGGCCAGCTGCCCCTGCAGCCGGACGATCTCCGACGGCACGGTGATCGGCGGCACACTTTCCAGCACCGTGCGCATCGCTGCGGCCTGCTCGACCGGCCAACTCGGCTGCTGGGCGGCCGGTTTGGCCAGCGCGGCATCCAGCCGGGCCCGCAGGTCGCCCGGCAGCGGCGGCGGCGCGGGCAGCTGGTCGATCGGGAGGTCAACGGTCCAGTTCACGCGTATATGGTACCCAGCTGCGGAGCGGCGCCGATCAGGGCTGATCGTCGCCGGATGTGATGATCCGGAACCGCCGCAGCTGGTCGCGGGCGTCGACCAGCGCGTCATGGGTGCCGGCCGACCGCGGCGGCAGCATCGGGCTGCCCCGGTCCTCCCACAGCTGACGCAACTCCCGGGTGAACCGCGGTATCGCCGACGGCAATGCCGGCATCGCCCCCCACAGCTGGCACAGCACCACATGGTCGTAGGCGGCCACCCAGGCCCACAGCTCGATCGGCTCATCACCGCCGACCCCCAGGAACGCCTCCAGGTCCGCCCGGATCTGACTGCGTGAGCGCCACAGCGGCGACGCCGGGGACGGCAGCTTGGGCAGCACGTGGGTCCGCACCCAGCGTCCGGCCCGGCCCGGGTCGAACTCGGTGGACACGCCGTAATACTCGCGGCCGTCCTCGGCGACCACGCCGATCGAGATCAACTCGATGGTGCGACCGTCCTCGATGAACTCGGTGTCGTAGAAGTACCTCAACGCGGCGTGCCCTGCGGTGTGATCCGCATGATCGGGATCGGCCCGGTCGGCGGCGGCGCGGCGTGCACCTCCCGGTCCAGCTGCGCGTCGACGGCCCGATCGTCGGGCAGGTGCGGTGAGCCGGCGATGGCATCCTGCAGCCACAGCTTGGCCTGCACGACGGGCCGGCGCAGCGTGCGTTCCCGCTGCAGCGCGCGGTGCATCCGTTCGGGATGGTTGGTGTAGCGGAACCGGGCCCACGGCGCGTGCGGGCGCGACGAGCGGATCGCGCCGATCACCAGCAGCGGGAAGAAGAACATGCCGAGCAGACCGGTCCACACCTTGCCCTTGAGCACCACCACCACCGCCAACGGCAGCGTCGAGAACACCCCGGCGATGGCGGCGTCGCGGATCAGCACCGAGTGGGTGTCATGCCAGATGGCCAGCAGGAACGTCAACGGGTGAAAGCCCAGCACCAACAGCCCGGTCACGGCGGTCGCGGCGAAAACGGCGTCCACCGAGGACCGGCCGTCCTCCTCCCAGTAGACGTCGGCCAGATGCAGGATCAGCGCGTACTCGTCGAGCACCAGCGCGGCGCCGATACCGAACACGGTGGCCGCCACGACGAACTGGAAGTCGCGCCCGTGGTTGGACAGCGCCACCAAGGTCACCCCGGAGACCATCACCAGGATGATGCCGAACACCACGTGGTGGATGTGTTTGGTCCCGACGTGGACGTTGCGCGGCTGCCACCATTTGGGCTCCGCGCCCCGAGCGTTCTGCCGACGGACGAAGCGCACGGTGGTCCGCGTGATCAAAAAGGTGAGCATGAACGCCAGCAGGCAGCACAGCAGCGGCAACCGACCGCGGTGGATGATGTCGTCCCGGAACCACTCGAGCACCTAAGAAACGTACCCGCCGGTGGCGCGCCACGTCCGGATGACAGTCGGCACGGCGGCCGCAGCCGATAGGCTGTTGCTCAACATGAGTACATCGCGGTCACCAGACGTGGCGCGCGGGCGAGTCGTCGCATGGCGCCTGTTCCAGCTGGTGACCGCCGCAGCGCTGGGCTACGCCGGTTGGCGTCTGCTGGGGCACACGCCCTATCGCATCGACCTGGACGTCTACCGGATGGGCGGCCGGGCCTGGCTGAACGGCCAGCCGCTCTACGAGAAGGATTCGCTGTTCGAGACCCCCACCGGGTTGAGTCTGCCGTTCACCTATCCCCCGGTCGCGGCGATCGCGTTCTGCCCGCTGGCCTGGTTGTCGCTGCCGGCGGCCAGCGCCGCGATCACGCTGGTCACGTTCGTGCTGCTGATGGTGGCGACGATGATCCTGCTGACCCGGCTCGACGTGTGGGCGGATTCGCAGGTGGCGCCCGGCCCCGCCTGGCTGCGCCGCGGTTGGCTGACCGCGGCGATCGTGGCGCCGGCCACCATCTGGATGGAGCCGATCTCGTCGAACTTCGCGTTCGGTCAGATCAACGTGGTGCTGATGACGTTGGTGATCGCCGACTGTGTGCCGTCGCGCACCCCGTGGCCCCGCGGGCTGTTGCTGGGCTTGGCGATCGCGCTCAAGCTGACCCCGGCGGTGTTCGTGCTCTACCTGCTGCTGCGCCGCGACGGCCGAGCGGCCCTGACCGCCCTGGCCTCGTTCGCGGCCATCACGGTGGCCGGTGTCGCGCTGGCCTGGCACGACTCCTGGGAGTACTGGACCAACACCATCCGCCACACCGACCGCATCGGTGGGGCGGCCCTGAACACCAACCAGAATGTGGCCGGCGTGCTGGCCCGGATGTCGCTGACCGGCCAGGAGCGCTCGCTGCTGTGGCTGGTGGCGGCGCTGGCAGTGCTGGCCGTCGCGGTGTGGGCGACGCGGCGGGTGCTGGCCGCCGACGAACCCACCTGCGCGCTGATCTGCGTCGCGTTGTTCGGGCTGGTGGTCTCGCCGGTGTCGTGGTCACACCACTGGGTGTGGATGCTGCCGGCGGTGGTGGTCAGCGGTGTGGTCGCCTACCGGCGCCATGCCACCGCGTTGGGGGTGATCAGCGGGCTGGGAGTGCTGATGACGGTGGTCACCCCGATCAAACTGCTGCCGGAAAACCACGAGACCACCGCACCGCTGTGGCGTCAGCTGGTCGGGGTCTCCTACCTGTGGTGGGCGCTGGCGTTCCTTGTCGTCGCCGGTCTCACCTTGACCGCAACGCCTCGATCCCCTGCCGGGGCGCCGGCCCAGCCGGTGTCGGCCCGGGCCTGACCGCAACGGGTCAGCCGGCGGCGGACTCCGGAATGCGGGTCGCCGAGTCCGCGGCATCGGCGGGTGCGTGGCCGTTCTTGAGGCTGGCGGCGTAGATGTCGACGTATTCCTGCCCGGACAGCCGCATCAGCTCGTAGACGACCTCGTCGATGACGGCCCGTTCGATGAACCGGTTGCCGGCCAGCCCGTCGAAGCGGGAGAAGTCCATCGGCTTGCCGAACCGCACGGTGACCCGCCCGAACCGCAACATCTTGGTTCCCGGCGGGTTGACGACGTTGGTGCCGATCATCGCCACCGGGATCACCGGAACCCCGGTCTGCAGCGCCAGCCGGGCCAGCCCGGTCTTGCCCTTGTACAGCCGGCCATCCGGCGACCGGGTGCCCTCGGGGTACATGCCCAACAGTTTGCCGTCGGCCAGCAGTCGCTCCGCGGTGTTCAGTGCGGCCTGCGCGGCGTCGGCGTCGGTGCGGTCGATCGGCACCTGCCCCACCACGGTGTAGAACCACCGGTTGAACCAGCCCTTGATGCCGGTGCCGGTGAAGTACTCCGACTTGGCCAAAAACGTGATCCGCCGCCGCACCACCAGCGGAAGGTAGAAGCTGTCCATCACCGCCAGGTGGTTACTGGCCAGGATCACCGCGCCATTGTCCGGGACGTGCTCCAAGCCTTCGACTTTCGGTCGGCCGAGCAGCGCCAGCAACGGGCCCAGGAGTATGTACTTGAAAAACCAATACCACATGAACCCTCCCACTTGCCCACACCGGACAGTGCTTTGCGCCAACTTTACTCACCCGGTGTGGATGCCACCACACCTCATGTGAGCGGCACTCATTCCTCGACGTTGACCGGGATGTGCTGATACCGGTTGCGGGCCGGCGGCGGATCGTCACCCGGGCCGTCCGGCGGCGGCGCGGGCGACTCGGGGTCGGCGACCATCAGGCGGATCACCGCCAGCAGCGCGGTGCTGTGCTCGGCGATGACGCTCAGCAGCGGGTGCTGTTCGCCGTTGACCAGGGCGGCCAGCGCGCACACCGGGCACCACACCTGCTGGCATTTGCCGGGCTGGCCGGCCGACGCCAGCGCCGCGACCGACCGGATCGCCGGGTCGAGACCGTCCAGGATGGCTTGCGCGACCTTGCGCAACTCGGGCCCCAGCTCGCCGAGGTCGGGATGTATGCCGCTCACTTCGGCCACACCTCCGGGTCGGGTCGGAATCGCACCGTCAGCTCGCTGCCACGCAGGGTCGCGTCGGACACCGTGCATCTTCGCAACACCGACGCCAACCGCACCCTGCGCCGCATGCCGCCGGCGCCGATGATCAGGTCTTCGTCGACCCGGCCCAATGTCAGGGTGCCGGAATCGACCTGCGGCAACTCTAGCCGCAATCGATACACCGAGCCCAATCCTGACCCGGACTCCAGGTCCACCACCGGCCGCAGCGGGCCCGGCGGCGGTGCTCCGTCGCGGCGACGGACGTTGTCGAGCAGTTCGCCCAGCGCCTTGGCCCCGATCGGTTCACCGGGCAGGTGCGGGGCCAGCAGCAGCGCCACGTCCCCGATGGCGGCGTCGATCTCGTCGAGGACGGTGCGCTGCTCGGCGATGCGTTCGGCGTACCAGTCGAAGGCCGGATGGTCGGGCAGGTTGCTGTATTCGTAGGAATCGTCCTGCACCAGAACCTGATTGACGATGAGCTCGGCGACCCGGACTCCCATCAGCGCCAGCGAACCCAGCGTCCGGACGGCCTCGGCGGCGACCACGCGTTCGGCGGTCAGCACCAGATGCGCGCTCACCAGCTCACCGTCGGTCAGCAGCGCACCCAGCGCTTCGGCGCCGGCGCTGATCCGCTCCAACAGGTCCACCACCGCCACGGATGCCGCATCGTCGACGGCGGTGGACAGCCGACGGTGACGCGGCCAGGCCCGCTCCAGATAGAACTCGACGGTGGCGGGCAGGGTCAGCATCCGCAGCGCATCGGCGGTGGACGCACAGTCCACCACGATCTGGTCCCACTGCCCGGACATGGCCAACTCCCCGACCCGGTACAGGCCGAGCACTTCCTGGATCCCGGGCACCGCCGAGAGTTCTTCGGGTGCCACGTTGCCCAACTCCGATTCCGGGAAACGCCCGGCCAGCACGTCGGCGACCGCGCGCCAGCGGGTCTCCAGCAGCGCCGCGGTGTCCAGCGCCAGGGCGTCCAGCGAGCCGGTCTCCTCGGTGATCACCCGCAGCGGGTCGTGCTGGCCGGTCGTGGGCACCGCCACACCGAGGACATCACCGAGCGAGTGCGCCTGGTCGGTCGACACCAGCAGCACCCGCTGCCCTGCGTGGGTATCCCCGACCGCGGTCGCGGCCGCCAGGGTGGATTTGCCTACTCCACCTTTGCCGACGAACAGGCTGATCCGGGCCGGTGTGGAGTTGGGAAGGTCACTCAGCCTCGACTCGTTTCTTCAGGTCCTTGAGCGCGGTGTCGGTGATCCGGCGTTCGGCCTTGCGTTTGAGCAGGCCGATCATCGGGATGGCGAGGTCCACGGAGAGCTCGTAGGTGACCTCGGTGCCGGATCCCTTGGGCGTGAGCCGGTATTCACCGTCGAGGGCGCGCAGCAACGCACCGGACACCAACGACCAGCGCACCGAGCTGTGGTCGGCCGGCCATTCATAGGTCAGCACCATGGTGTCCTTGAGCACGGCGGCATCCAGCACCAGCCGGGCCACCTTCGGGTAGCCGTCGGCGTCGGACTCCAGCACCTCGGCCTCGGTGTACTCCGACACCCAGTCCGGGTAGGAACCGATGTCGGCGATGACCTTCATCACCGTGCCCGGATCCGCCTCGATATAGATCGTCTGCGCCGTCTTATCCGCCACCTGGTCGCTTCCCTATCACTTCCCGCCGCCCCCAGGGAGGAACGGTACCCGCCGCCGGGTGATCTGTTGTCAGGCCGGTGCCAGCGGAGCGACCCCCACCGGACGCGAGACCTCTAGTGTCGCCTTGACCTGGAAGGCCATCTTCTTGCCGGCGACCCGGCGGCGATGCGTCATCTTGGCCAGGTTCATCTTGGCCAGCTGCTGGGCCGTCGCCCCGGCCGGCTCGGCGTGCAGGAAGTAGTGCAGCACCACGCCGTCCAGCGCCGGCTCCAGCCAGACCTCCATGGTGCCGGTCAACGGACCGGCCACCGACCAGCGCACACCCTTCTCGGCGCGGTCCTCCACCACGCTCAGCAGCAGATCGGGCCACCACCGCCGCCAGCTCGACGGGTCACCGACGGCCGCACCGACCCGGGCGGCGTCGGCCGCGACGAATGTCTGGTCGGCGACCTGGATGCTGCTCATCTCATTAGCTTCACATACGGATCATCGGGCGCCGCACCGGGCAGCGGGCCGGGCGGACCGTGAACACCGTCACAGCCGCCGACGGGCGCCGACTAGGCTGGCACCGCGAAACGCCCACAGGCTTGTAGCTCGAAAGAGGTCAGTTACGTGCGTGAATACACTGCTCCTGCCCCGTTCACGGTCGGCGAGCGCGACACCGTGGTTGCCGCCGTGTTCGAACACGAGCGCGACGACCCCGACTTCGCGCTCTATCAGCGGCTGGTCGACGGCGCCTGGATCGATGTCAGCTGCGCCGCCGCGGCCGCCCAGATCCGGGCGACCGCACTGGGTTTGATCGCCCAGGGTGTGCAGCCCGGCGACCGGGTGGCGGTGCTGTCGGCCACCCGCTATGAGTGGACGATCCTGGATCTGGCGATCCTGGCCGCCGGGGCGGTCACCGTGCCGATCTACGAAACGTCGTCGGCCGACCAGGTGCGCTGGGTGATGCAGGACTCCGCCGCGGTGCTGCTGATCGCGGAGACCGATGCGCACGCCACCCTGGTCGCCAGCATCGCCGACGAGCTGCCCGCGATGCGCCGGGTGCTGCACATCGAGGGTGACGGGCCTTCCGCGCTCGACGAGCTCGCCGCGGCCGGAAGCGCGGTCGACCCGGCCGAATTGGCCGCCCGCATCGACGGTCTGCGCTCCGACGCCCCCGCCACCCTGATCTACACCTCGGGCACCACGGGCCGGCCCAAGGGCTGCCAGCTCACCCACGCCAACCTGGTCTACGAGACCCGCGGCGCCAAGGAGGTGCTGCCGACCCTGCTGGTCAAGGGTGGCCGCCTGCTGGTGTTCCTGCCGTTGGCGCATGTGCTGGCGCGGGCGATCACGCTGGGCGCGATGGCCAACAAGGTCACCGTGGGGTTCACCAGCGACATCAAGAATCTGGTGCCGATGTTCGCGGTGTTCAAACCGACCGTGGTGGTGTCGGTGCCGCGGGTGTTCGAGAAGGTCTACAACACCGCCGCGCAGAACGCCGCCAACGACGGCAAGGGCCGCATCTTCGCGATGGCCGCCCAGACCGCCGTGGACTGGAGCAAGGCCGCCGACGAGGGTGGTCCCGGGCTGTGGCTGCGCGCCAAGCATGCGCTGTTCGACCGGCTGGTCTACCACAAGCTGCGGGCCGCGCTCGGCGGTGACTGCAGCGCGTCGATCTCCGGCGGCGGACCGCTGGGCGTGTGGCTGGGCCACTTCTACCGCGGCGTGGGCCTGACCATCTACGAGGGGTACGGCCTGACCGAGACCTGCGCGGCCATCACGGTCAACCAGGTCGGTGATTTCAAGATCGGCACCGTCGGGAAGCTGGTGCCCGGCAACAGCATGCGCATCGCCGATGACGGCGAGGTGCTGGTGCGCGGCGGGGTGGTGTTCAGCGGCTACTGGCGCAACGAGGAGGCCAGCGCCGAGGCGCTGTCGGACGGCTGGTTCAAGACCGGCGACTTGGGCGCCGTCGATGCCGACGGCTTCTTGACCATCACCGGCCGCAAGAAGGAGATCATCGTGACCGCCGGCGGCAAGAACGTCGCCCCGGCGGTGCTCGAGGATCAGCTGCGGGCGCACCCGCTGATCAGCCAGGCGATGGCGGTCGGCGACGCCAAACCGTTCATCGGCGCCCTGATCACCATCGACCCCGAGGCGTTCGACGGCTGGAAGCAGCGCAACGGCAAGAACCGGGACGCGTCGGTGGGCGATCTGGCGACCGACCCGGACCTGCTTGCCGAGGTGGAGGCCGCGATCAAGCAGGCCAACACCGCGGTGTCGCACGCCGAGTCGATCCGCAAGTTCCGGATCCTGCCGGTCGACTTCACCGAGGAGACCGGGGAGCTGACCCCGACGATGAAGGTCAAGCGCAAGGTGGTCGCCGAGAAGTTCGCCGGCGAGATCGAGGCGATCTACGCCAAGGACTAGAGGCGCGAGCAGCCGCAAAAGTGCCCTAGTAACGCAGTTACAGGGCACTTTTGCGTCTGCTCGGCACCTAACCCAGCAGCGCGGCCATCCGGGCGGCCAGGGTGTCCCATTGCCAGTTGCCGGTCACCCAGTCGCGCCCGGCGGCGCCCATCGCCGCCGCCCGCTGCGGGTCGGCCAGGATCGCCACCACGGCGTCGGCGATCTGCCCCACCGACCGCCCGTCCACCACCAGCCCGGTTTCGTTGTCCCGCACGGTTTCCGGCGCGCCACCGGAGTCGCCGGCCACCACCGGCACCCCGGCCGCGGACGCCTCCAGGAACACGATGCCGAGCCCTTCGACGTCCAGGCCGGCGCCGCGGGTGCGGCACGGCATCGCGAACACGTCGCCCAGGCAGTAGTGGGCGGGCAACTCGGCCATCGGCACACTGCCGGTGAAGATCACGTCCTCGGCGACCCCGACCTGCTGCGCGAGTCGACGCAGCGTGTCCAGGTGCGGGCCTCCCCCGACGATGACCAGCGCGGCTCCCTCGACTCGCCGCCGAATCTCGGGCAGCGCGCGAATCAGCATGTCCTGCCCCTTGCGCGGCACCAGCCGTGACACGCACACCACGGTCGGACGCTGCCCGAGCCGGTAGCGGACCCGCAGGTCGGCCCGCGCGGCGGGGTCGGGCCGGAACCGGTCGGTGTCCACCCCCGGCGGCAGATGTTCGAGGCCGGCCGCCGGCCCGAACGCGGCACCGAACCGGCCGCGGGTGTAGTGGCTGACGAAGGTCACCACGTCGGTGGTGTCGCCGATGCGGCGCAGCACCGAGCGGGCCACCGGCAGCATCGACCAGCCCACCTCGTGGCCGTGGGTGCTGGCCAGCACCCGGCGCGCGCCGGCGCCCCGGGCGCGGTCGGCCAGCACCGCCAGCGGGGCGGCCGCACCGAACCAGACGGTGTCGATGTCGCGCTCGGCGATCAGGCGGCGCATCCGGGCGTCGACGGCCCGGCCGGGCAGCATCAGGGTGCTCGGGTGGCGCACCACCTGGAAGCCGTCGGCCAGGGCTGCGCTGTCGAAGGCGTCGGCGCCTTTCCAGGTCGGCGCGTACACCAGCACGCTGTGCTGCGTCACCACCCGCCTGACCAGCTCCTCCAGGTAGGACTGGATGCCGCCGCGCCGCGGCGGAAAATCATTGGTTACCAGCAGGACCCGGCTCACGTGGAGAAGGCTAACCAGTGCTGCCAGCGGGTCAGCAGGTCGGGCAGGTCGACCCCGAGCACCTCGCGCACCGCGGTGGCCGCGTCCGGGTGCCCGCTACCGCAGGCCGCCAGGTAGAGCCGGCGCAACGCGCCGGCGCCGTAGCTGTCGGCGACGAAGCGCATGAACAACCACGCCTGGTCGTAGGCCAGCACCCGTCGTGGCCCGGCGGCGTCCAGGTCGGCGTCGGACGGCAGCGTCGCCGGCACCGCGCCGGGGGCGGGCAGCGTGGTGGCCGGCCGGGCGACGAAATCGGCCACCCCCTCGGTGATCCAGCGGGGCGCGTCCAGCGCGGTGTCGGCGCGCGCGGCGTAGTGGAACAGCTCGTGGGTCAGCACCAACCGCAGCGCGCCGGGGCCCATCGCGGCGGCGCCGGGCGCCAGCACCACCCGCTGGCCGCGAGCGATCCGGTGCGCCGGATCCACCCCGTCGGCGACCGCGATCGCCGCGATGTCGGCGCCCGGTGCGTGACCGCCGGCCGCGGTCTGGAACTGCTCGGCGGTGCCGGCGGCGACCACCACGATGCGATGCGACCAGTCGGTGCCCCAGAATTCCTCCACGGCGCCGACCGCGCCGCCGATGTCGGCGGTGACGCGGGCCAGCAGGGCGTCGGTCCCGGCGCCACCCAGGCTGATCAGGTCGACACTGCGGTTGTCCCCGACGATCAGGGCCGCCGGGGCGGCGCTGGGCGTCTCGGCGCTGATCGGCGGCTGTGGGGACGTCGGCCATACCAGCGCGACCGCACACACCAGCTCAGCGATCAGCAGCGCAGCCAGCGGGGCCGGTCGGACCCGCCGGCGCTCAGTAGCGGCGGGCGTTGTGGATCGGCCCCGACGAGTTCATCGGCACCACCCGGACCGGCTGCCCGTAGGTGGAGGAATGGATCATCATGCCGTCCCCGACGTAGATGCCGGAGTGGGACGCGTCGGAGTAGAAGGTCAGCACGTCGCCGGGCTGCAGATCGGACAACGACACCGGCTGCCCGCCGTTGGCCTGCGCCTGGCTGGAGTGCGGCAGCGCGATGCCGGCCTGCTGGAACGCCCACATCACCAGACCCGAGCAGTCGAAGCCACCGGGTGCCGCACCACCCCATGAGTACGGTGTCCCGACCTGGGTGAGCGCGGCCTGCACCGCGATCGCGGCCTGACCGCCACCGTCACCGCCGAACGACGGCAGCGATGCCAGCGCCTCGGTGGCGCCGCCGGGGGCGCCCTCGGCGGGCGGAGCGGCGTCGGGCGGGGCAGGCACCGCATCGGGGGCGGGTGCGCCCTCGGGTGCCGGCCCGGGAGCGGCCAGCGCGACGCGCTGTCCGGGGGTCAGCGCGAGGTACTGGGATTTCACAATGGCGATCTGGGTGCGCAGGCGGCTCTGCTTGGACTGCAACTCGGCCCGCACCGAGGCAGCGTTCTCGGCCGCCGTCTTCGCGGCGGCCGCCGACTTGGCCGAGGCCTCCTCGGCCTGGGTGGCCTTCTGGCCGGCTTCGCGGAAGTGATCCATCTGGGTGGACATGTCGGTGCCGAGGACGCGCTGAGCCGACAGCATGTCGATCATCTGCTGCGGTGATTCGGCGGTCAGGATGGCGTCCATCCCGTCGGTGCGGCCACCCATGTACGTGGCGACGGCGTAGTTGTCGACCGCCGACTGGTAGCTGGCGAGCTGCAACTTGGCAGTTTGCAGGGCGGCCTCGGCGCGCACGTGGGCTTTGTCGGCGGCGTCCTGGGCGGCGACCTTTTTGTTGAGGTCGAGCTGGGCGCTGTGCATCGCCTCGGTGGTCTGCTCGGCCTGACGGGACAGTTCGTTGAGTTTTGCCAGCGCATCGTCGGCCGGGTCTGCTTGCACGCTGCCGGCGAGGAGACCGGAGAAGACCACTAGTCCCGAAATCGCAGCGACGGCAGGTCGCTTGATCACGCGCGCGATCCAGCGATTACGGTCTAGCGTCAAGATTTCGTCCTTACAAAACAGCCGTCGAACACGTTTTGGTCTCAGCCAGGTTACGAAACGGCAACGGCGTTGTCTATCGCGAAATTCTAAATTTATCAGGATCGACGTGGGTCGCTAGTCCCGCACGCCGACTCTTAGACGATCGCCAAAGTGTCTTAGGCGATCCCCATATTGCGTTGGCCGCGGATCGGCACCAGCCGCAGCCGCGGTGCCATCCCCGCCTCGGCGAGGACGTCCAGGGCGGCGCATTCGTCCTGTGACAGGGTGTCCGGCACCCCGAGCAGCACGCTGATCACGCAGTCGTGGCAGCCCGGACCGCGTACCGCGCAGTCGTCGCAGTCGATCACCACCGGTTCGCCCGGGTCGGCGTCTCGGGCACCATCAAAGGGCGGGATCTGTCCCATCAGCGGTTCCTTTCGGTCGGCTGGCCGCACCCTAACGCCGGCCACCGACATGTCGGTTTGCCCTGCTCCGGGCTCTGCGGCCGGAACCGCGACGACTGAATTACATCGATGTCGGTAGGGCTGCCTATCGTCTGGGGCATGGGCGTGACTCCGGCCGAACAGAGGACAGCCGAACAGTTGAGCTTCACCGGGCTGGATCCCGGCGAGGCGCCCGAAACCCCGCTGCGTGACACCACCTTCGTCGTGGTGGACCTGGAAACCACCGGCGGGCGGACATCCACCGACGGCGCGGCGCCGCCGGATGCGATCACCGAGATCGGTGCGGTCAAGGTGCGGGGCGGGGCGGTGCTCGGTGAATTCGCCACCCTGATCGACCCGCAGCGCAGCATCCCGCCGCAGATCACCCGGCTGACCGGGATCACCACCGCCATGGTGTGCGACGCCCCCACGATCAGCGCGGTGCTGCCGTCGTTTCTCGAGTTCGCCCGGGGCAGCGTGCTGGTCGCCCACAACGCGGGGTTCGACATCGGATTTCTGCGCGCCGCCGCCGACCAGTGCGGGCTGGCATGGCCGCGGCCCCCGGTGTTGTGCACGGTGCGCCTGGCGCGCCGGGTGCTCAGCCGTGAGGAAGCCCCCAGCGTGCGGCTGGCCGAGCTGGCCCGGCTGTTCCGGGTCGCCACCCAACCCACCCACCGGGCCCTCGACGACGCCCGCGCCACCGTCGACGTCCTGCACGCCCTGATCGAGCGGGTGGGCAACCAGGGCGTGGACACCTACACCGACCTGCGGGCGTATCTGCCCAACGTGACGCCGGCGCAGCGCGGCAAGCGGGTGCTCGCCGAGCGGCTACCGCGCCGGCCCGGCGTGTACCTGTTCCGCGGACCTTCCGGCGAGGTGCTCTACATCGGCACCGCCACCGACCTGCGCCGCCGGGTGGGCCAGTACTTCACCGGCGCGGACCCGCGCGGCCGGATCAAGGAGATGGTGACGCTGGCCGGCGCGGTGGACCACGTCGAATGCGCACACCCGCTGGAAGCCGGGGTGCGGGAGCTGCGGCTGCTTGCCGCGCACGCCCCGCCGTACAACCGGCGCTCGCGCTATCCGCACCGCTGGTGGTGGGTGGTGCTGACCGACGAAGCGTTCCCCCGGTTCTCGGTGGTGCGCACCCCGCGCCACGACCGAGCGGTCGGCCCGTTCCGATCCCGCGCGCAGGCCGCCGAGGCCGCCGACCTGCTGGCCCGGTTCACCGGGGTGCGCACCTGCACCAAGCGGTTGGCGCGCGCCGCGCGCCACGCCTGCCCGCAGCGCGAGGTGGCGACGTGCCCGGGGGCCCGCGAGGCGACCGCCGAGCAGTACGCCCCCGCGGCGCGGCGGGCGGCCGACCTGATCGACGGCTACGACGACGCCGCCCTGGACGCGGCCGTGCAACGGATCAACGCGCTGGCCGCCGCGCACCGCTATGAGAGCGCCGCCCGGCTGCGCGACCACACCGCCACCACGCTCGACGTGCTGTGGCGCGGGCAGCGGCTGAACCGGCTCGCCGCGGTCCCCGAGCTGGTCGCCGCCGCCCCGGACGGCGCCGGCGGGTGGCAGCTCGCGGTGATCCGGCACGGGCAGCTGGCCGCGGCCGGCTGCGCGCGCCGCGGGGTGCCACCGATGCCGGTCGTCGACGCGATCTGTGCCGGAGCGCAGGTGATCGTGCCGCAACCGGCCCCGCTGGGCGGGGCGCTGGTCGAGGAGACCCGCCTCATCGCCCGCTGGCTGGCCACGCCGGGGGTGCGCATCGTGCGGGTGGACGGGACCTGGGCCACCCCGTTGCGTGCGGCCGGGCGGTGGGCGGTGTGGGCGCAGTCCGCGCGCTCGGCGCGGCTGGCGGCCGATCAGGCCGTCGCGCACGGCTCAGACCTGCTGGCTGAACCGCACCCATCGCGCGAGCAGCTGTTCGGCCGCACCGGATTCGATCGCCTCGGTGGCCCGGGCCAGCCCGTCCTCCCAGGCCGGGAGCCACTCAGCGCGGCTGGATAGCCCGGCGTGGGCGACCAGCGCACCGGCGGCGTTGAGCACTACCGCGTCGCGCACCGGTCCCGGGGCGCCGCCCAGCACCGAGCGGGCCTCGGCGGCGTTGGCCGCGGCGTCGCCGCCCAACAACTGGTCCAGTTCGGCGCGGGCGAACCCGAAACCGGCCGGGTCGAAGGTCAGCCGCTCCACGGTGCCGGCCTGCACCCGCCAGATGGTGCTGGTGGTCGTGGTGGTCAGCTCGTCGAGCCCGTCGTCGCCGTGCACCACCAGCACCGAAGACCGGCGCGCGGCGAACACCCCCGCCATCACCTCGGCCAGGTCGCCGAACGCGCAGCCGATCAGCCCGGCCCGCGGCCCGGCCGGATTGGTCAGCGGCCCAAGCAGATTGAACACGGTGGGCACGCCCACCTCGCGCCGCGCCTCGGACGCGTGCCGGTAGGACGGGTTGAACTGCGGCGCGAAGCAGAACCCGATCCCCACCTCAGCGACGCTGCGGGCCACCTCGTCGGGCCCCAGGTCGATGCGCACCCCGAGCGCTTCGAGGGTGTCGGCGCCGCCGGACAGCGAGGAGGCGGCCCGGTTGCCGTGTTTGACCACCGGCACGCCGGTCGCAGCCACCACGATGGCCGCCATCGTCGACAGATTCACCGTGTTGACGCCGTCACCGCCGGTGCCGACGATGTCGACGGTGTCGGTGCCGATCGTCTCGGTGGGCACGGTGCGGGCGTGGCGCAGCATCACCTCGGCCAGTTCGGCGACCTCGGCCGCCCGCGGGCCCTTCATCTTCATCGCCACGCCGAACGCGGCGATCTGGGCGGGCGTCGCCGCGCCGGTCATGATCTGCTCCATGACCCACGCCGACTGCCCGCGGACCAGGTCGTTCCCGGTCGTCAGGCGGCCCAGCACCTGGGCCCATTCCCGGGTGGGGCGCGTCGCGGCGCCCTGCGACGGCTGCGGAGCTGAGTCGGCCACGCGCCGATGCTCCCACGTCGACCCGTTCTGCCCCAAGCCGCGCCGGCACCCGGAGGCAACTCGCCGTAGATGAATTGGCGACCCCGCTGGAGTTCGACAACTACAAAGCGTCATACTTGCGGATGTGACGAGCGCTGTCGGGACCTCGGGTACTGCTATCACCTCGCGCGTGCATTCGCTGAACCGGCCGAACATGGTCAGTGTCGGCACCATCGTCTGGCTGTCCAGCGAACTGATGTTCTTTGCTGGGCTGTTCGCGATGTACTTCACCGCACGCGCTCAGGCGGGCGGCGTGTGGCCGCCGCCGGACACTCACCTGAACCTGTATCAGGCGGTGCCGGTGACCGCGGTGCTGATCGCCTCGTCGTTCACCTGCCAGATGGGGGTGTTCGCCGCCGAGCGCGGCGACGTGTTCGGGCTGCGCCGCTGGTACGTGGTGACGTTCCTGATGGGGGCGTTCTTCGTGGGCGGTCAGGCCTACGAGTACTACCACCTGATCAGCGAGGGCATCACCATCCCGCACAGCGCCTACGCCAGCGTGTTCTACCTGTGCACCGGCTTCCACGGTCTGCACGTCATCGGCGGTCTGGTCGCGTTCATCTTCCTGTTGATCCGCACCGGGATGAGCAAGTTCACTCCGGCCCAGGCCACGGCCTCGATCGTGGTCTCCTACTACTGGCACTTCGTCGATATCGTGTGGATCGCACTGTTCGCCACGATCTACTTCATCCGATGAAAACCCCGATGAACAGGAGCGTTCGGTTGAAGACGCCTGCGTTGACCCGATCGGGCAGCACCATCGCGCGGCGGCGGTTGCGCCGGCGCATGACCGGTGGGTTGCTGCTCTTGCTGGCGCTGACAGTGGCCGGTGGCCTGGCCGCGGTGCTGACGCCCACCCCGCAGGTGGCGGTGGCCGACGAGTCCGCGTCGGCGCAGCTGCGCACCGGCAAGCAGCTGTTCGACACCTCGTGCATCACCTGCCACGGCGTGAACCTGCAGGGCGTGCCCGACCGCGGGCCCAGCCTGATCGGGGTCGGCGAGGCGGCCGTCTACTTCCAGGTGTCCACCGGCCGGATGCCGGCGATGCGCGGTGAGGCGCAGGCCCCCCGCAAGGACCCGGTCTTCGACGACGGCCAGATCGACGCGCTGGGCGCCTACGTGCAGGCCAACGGCGGCGGCCCCACCGTGGTGCGCGACGAGCACGGCAACATCGCCCAGCAGTCGTTGCGCGGCAACGACCTGGGCCGCGGCGGTGACCTGTTCCGGCTGAACTGCGCGTCCTGCCACAACTTCACCGGCCAGGGCGGGGCGCTGTCCTCTGGCAAGTTCGCGCCCGACCTGAACGACCCCAACGAACAGCAGATCCTCGCCGCGATGCTGACCGGACCGCAGAACATGCCGAAGTTCTCCGACCGCCAGCTCCCGTTCGAGGAGAAGCAGGACATCATCGCCTACGTCAAGAACGTGACCGAGGAGCGCGACCCGGGCGGCTACGGCCTGGGCGGCTTCGGGCCGGCCCCGGAGGGCATGGCGATGTGGATCATCGGGATGGTGGCTGCCATTGCCGCCGCATTGTGGATCGGGGCGCGCGCATGAGCAACGCCGACAACACCAACCTGCCCGACGAGGCGGAACTGGCCACCATGTCTCGCGAAGAGCTGGTGAACCTGGGTGGGCAACTCGACGGGGTCGAGACCGTCTACAAGGAGCCGCGCTGGCAGGTCGAGGACACCAAGGCCGAGAAGCGTGCCGAGCGCCACGTCGCGCTGTGGTTCCTGGCCGGCGGCGGCTTCGGGCTGGCATTGCTGGTCGTGTTCCTGCGCTGGCCGTGGGAGTACAAGACCAACGCCGAACAGGGCAGCATCTTCTACACGCTGGCCACCCCGATGTACGGGCTGACCTTCGGACTGTCGGTGCTGTGCCTGGCGATCGGCGCGGTGACATTCGTCAAAAAGTTCATCCCCGAGGAAATCTCGATCCAACAGCGCCACGACGGCGCGTCCTCTGAGCTGGACCGCAAGACGGTGGCGGCCAACCTGACCGATGCGCTGGAAGGCTCCACCCTGCGCCGGCGCAAGCTGCTCGGGCTCTCGCTGGGCATCGGGTTCGGCGCGTTCGGGCTGGGCGCCCTGGTGGCGTTCGCCGGCGGCATCATCAAGAACCCGTGGAAACCGGTGGTGGACACCGCCGACGGCCGCAAGGCGGTGCTGTGGACCTCCGGGTGGACCCCGCGGTATGCCGGCGAGACCATCTTTTTGGCCCGCGCAACCGGCCAGAATGCCACCACCCCGTTCGTCAAGATCCGCCCCGAGGACCTGGACGCCGGCGGCATGGAGACGGTCTTCCCCTGGCGGGAGACCGACGGTAACGGCGACACCGCCGAATCCCACGAGAAGCTCAACGAGATCATGATGGGCGTGCGCAACCCGGTGATGCTGATCCGCATCCGCGCCCAGGACATGGCCCGGGTCACCAAGCGCAAGGGCCAGGAGAGCTTCAACTACGGCGATTTCTTCGCCTACACCAAGATCTGTTCCCACTTGGGTTGTCCGTCATCGCTTTTCGAACAGCAGACCTACCGCATTCTGTGCCCGTGCCACCAGTCGCAGTTCGACGCGTTGACCTACGCCAAACCGATCTTCGGTCCTGCTGCCCGCGCGTTGGCGCAGCTTCCCATCACCATCGACACCGACGGATACCTGGTCGCCAACGGTGACTTCACCGAAGCCGTCGGACCGGCATTCTGGGAGCGCACATCATGAGTCCGAAAATTGGTGATGTCCTGGCCCGCCAAGGCGACGACATCGATTCGCGGTATCACCCCTCGGCAGCGGTACGCCGCCAGCTGAACAAGGTTTTCCCGACGCACTGGTCGTTCCTGCTCGGTGAGATCGCGCTGTACAGCTTCATCGTGCTGCTGCTGTCCGGGGTGTATCTGACCCTATTCTTCGACCCGTCGATGGCCGAGGTCACCTACAACGGCGTCTTCCAGCCGCTGCGCGGTGTGCAGATGTCGCGGGCCTACGAGTCGGCGCTGGACATCTCCTTCGAGGTGCGCGGCGGCTTGTTCATGCGCCAGATCCACCACTGGGCGGCGCTGCTGTTCGCCGCGTCGATCATGGTGCACCTGGCCCGGGTCTTCTTCACCGGCGCGTTCCGTCGCCCGCGTGAGGCGAACTGGGTCATCGGATCGCTGCTGCTGATCCTGGCCATGTTCGAGGGCTACTTCGGCTACTCGCTGCCCGACGACCTGCTCTCCGGTATCGGGCTGCGGGCCGCGCTGTCCTCGATCACGCTGGGTATGCCGGTGATCGGCACCTGGCTGCACTGGGCGCTGATCGGCGGCGACTTCCCCGGCAACATCCTGATCCCCCGGCTCTACGCCATGCACATCCTGCTGCTGCCGGCGATCATCCTGGCGCTGATCGGGGCGCACCTGGCGTTGGTGTGGTTCCAGAAGCACACCCAGTTCCCCGGTCCGGGCCGCACCGAGCAGAACGTCGTCGGCGTGCGCGTGATGCCGGTGTTCGCGGTCAAGAGCGGCGCCTTCTTCGCGATGATCGTCGCGGTGCTGGGCCTGATGGGCGGCCTGCTGCAGATCAACCCGATCTGGAACCTGGGCCCCTACAAGCCGTCTCAGGTGTCGGCGGGCAGCCAGCCCGACTTCTACATGATGTGGACCGAGGGGCTGGCCCGTCTGTGGCCGGCCTGGGAGTTCTACTTCTGGGGCCACACCGTTCCCGGCCCGGTCGGGGTCGCGTTGATCATGGGCGGCGTCTTCATCCTGCTGATGGCCTACCCGTTCCTGGAGAAGAAGTTCACCGGCGACTACGCGCACCACAATCTGTTGCAGCGTCCCCGGGATGCACCGGTGCGCACCGCGATCGGCGCGATGGCGATCTCGTTCTACATGGTGCTCACCCTGGCCGCGATGAACGACATCATCGCCTGGAAGTTCCACATCTCGCTGAACGCCACCACGTGGATCGGCCGGATCGGGATGGTGGTGCTGCCGCCGTTCATCTTCTTCCTGACCTACCGGTGGTGCATCGGGCTGCAGCGCAGCGACCGTGCCGCGCTGGAGCACGGGGTGGAGACCGGCATCATCAAGCGGTTGCCGCAGGGCGCCTACATCGAGCTGCACCAGCCGCTGGGACCGGTCGACGACCACGGCCACCCGCTGCCGCTGGAGTACCAGGGCGCCCCGGTGCCCAAGCGGATGAACAAGCTCGGGTCCGGCGGCTCCCCCGGCAGCGGCAGCTTCCTGTCGCCCGACCCGGTGTCGGAAGACGCCGCGTTGCGTGAAGCCTCGCATGCGGCCGAGCACCGTGCGCTGACCGCCCTGCGGGAGCACCAGGAGAACAATGGCTCCCCCAACGGACAGAACGGACAGCACTGACCCTCCCCTGCGGGATGTGCTGCGCCGGTTGCCGGTCCTAACCGGCAGCGCCCCGGCGTTCGATCCGGCGCGGGCACCCGACGATCCGGTCGAGCTGTTCACCGGATGGCTGCTGCACGCCGCCGAAGCCGGTGTGGTCGAGCCCCACGCGATGACGCTGTCGACGGTGGCAGCGGGGGCAGCACCGGATGCACGAGTGCTGATCCTCAAGGACGTCGATGCCGCAGGCTGGCATTTCGCGGTCAGCACCGTCAGCCAGAAGGGCCGTGAGCTGGCCCGCAATCCGGCGGTCGCGCTGACCTTCTACTGGCCCGCGCTGGGCCGGCAGGTGCGGGTGCGCGGGGTCGTCAAACCCGACCCGCCGGGGGTGACCGCCGCCGACTTCCTGGCCCGCCCCGACGGGTCGCGGGCGATGGCGCTGACCCGTCGGCAAAGCGAACCCTACAGTGATCCCGCCGAACTGGACGAGGCCCTGGACAAGGCACACCTGGAGCTCGCCACCACCCCCTCACTGGTGCCCGACGAGTGGGTGTCCTACGCCGTGCGGGCCGACAACGTGGAGTTCTGGCAGGCCGACCCGCAGCGTAAGCACCGGCGGGTGCGCTACGAACGCGACGGTTCCGGTTGGTCGCGGACCCTGCTGTGGCCCTAGGAGTTCGGCGGGTCCGGCTCAGCGCCGATAGTCGGCGAGCAGGTCACGCAGATGCCGCAGGTGCACCCACAGCAGCACCGGCATCGCCACCGCGATGACCCCGGCCAGGCCGTAGCCGGTCCAGGCCGCCGCGTCCTTGCCGACGGCCATCAGGTACGTCGCCGCGGAGACACAGATCAGCGCCGCACCCAGGGTGCCGACCAGGGCGGTGGTGCCGCGCAACCAGATCCGATCCAGCGCAGCCTCGAACACCGCGTGCAGCCGGCGTTCGGCGGCGACATCCTCGGCGCTGCGCTGACCCGCCGATTGCACCGGCTTGCGGGGCGGCTCCGGGGAGCGGCGCAGCCCGACCTCGAACGGCGCCGCCCGGCGCGCCCGCAGCAGCACCGGGATCGCACCGACGATGACCAGCGCGGACACCCCGATGATGGTGTACAGCAGCCCGGTGTGCGGACTGCCGCCCGACTTCTCGAAACCGCGGCCGAGATCGGTCAGCGCCACCAGCGCAGCCACACCCACGCCGAGCAGCACCAGCCAGATCGCCGCGCAGGCACCGACCAGGATGCGATCCTTGTTTGCGCCGGCAGACGACATCAGACCCCTATCGGCCATCAGCAGCTCGTCTGCGGTGCGTCGTTGCTGTTGGACGACAACACCGTTCCGTCGCTGGCGGTAATCGTGCAGTTGAGCTTACTGAGCCGGAACATGCTGGACGCCTCCACCGAACCGACCTCCGATTGCGATATCGGCGTCAGCGTCAGCGACCACGGGATGTAGGCATTGTTCTGGGTGCGTCGCTGCCCGGAGGCATCGATGTAGGTGATCGTGATCTGGTCGAAGGGCGCCTTGGTGCCGGTCACCGAGTAGGTGACCTGGCGGGGCCGCGCCGGGTTGGTGGTGGCCGGTGGCGCGGGCTCCGGCGCCGGCGCCGGCGCCGGCTCGGGCGCCTCCGCCGGCGGCGGTGGCGGCGGTTCCTCGCTGGGCGGGGGCGGCGGCGGTGGTGGCGGCGCGATCACGGAGGTGGTCGTCGACGTGGTCGGGTGCGTGGTGGTGGTGATCTCGTCCTGCACCGGCGGCATCGAGGTGGTGGTGTTCTCCGATGCCGTGACATCGCTGGTCTCGGTGCGCGCCACCAGCAGCGCAACCGAGATCACCAGCGAGATCGCCGCGATGATGGTGGTCACGCCCACCACCCACGGCCAGCGGGGATGCGCGGATCGCTCGTCGCCGTCCGTCGACCCGCTGTAGCTGTCGTAGTCGTAGAGGTGCGGGTCGACCGGCAGGTAGGGGCCGCTCAGGAACTGTTCGGACTCCGGGGCCGAGTACGCCTGCGAAAACGCGCCGCTTTCCTCAAGGTGATCGACGTCGTCGGCATGCTCCGGTCCGGAACCGGCGGCGACGTCGTCGTCTGCAGACCCCGACTCGGGATTCGGCCCGCTCATCTGCGTCTGTCCTGTTCTAGCTCACCGGCAGCGCGGCCCGGACCAGCCGCATTGCTCATTGTGCACCCGGCAACCCTACCCAACGACGCCGACGAGGCAGCTTCGACGAACCGACGGTGGATCAACTGATGCCCCGATTGTGACCTTGACAGACGCGGCCGGCCCGCGTCAGTGCTTCTCGGGACCGATGTAGTACTCGAAGACCAACCCCGCCACCGACGCCAGGACGAACATCACGCCGGCCGCGATCAGCCACGGCAGCCAGAAGGCGATGCCGACCGCTGCCACCGAACCGGACAGCGCGATCAGGATCGGCCACCAGCTGTGCGGGCTGAAGAACCCGAGTTCGCCGGCACCGTCACTGATTTCGGCGCCCTCGTAGTCCTCCGGCCGGGTGTCCAGCCGGCGCGCCACGAACCGGAAGAAGGTGGCGATGATCATCGACATGCCGGCGGTCAACGCCAGGGCGGTGGTACCGGCCCACTCCAGGCCGCCGACGGCGAACAGCTTGGTCAGCACGCCGTAGACAACCGCGCTGAGGATGAAGAACACACAGACGAACTCAAACAGCCTGGCTTCGATATGCATCGGGAATCCCTACCTGCTCGTTTGGGGGGCCTGCTCACCGCGGCGGGCTTCGAACGGCTTAGTGGTGGTCGCCACCGGCGACTGGTGGATCGCCTCCAGCGCCTCGGCGTTGGTCTTCCCCTCCCGACGCTTCTCCAGGTAGGCCTTGAAGTCGTTGGGTTCAACGACCCGCACCTCGAAGTTCATCATCGAGTGGTAGGTGCCGCACATCTCGGCGCAGCGACCCACGAACGACCCGAGCTCGGAGATCTCGGTGATCTGGAACTTGCTCTCCTGGTGGTTGGCTTCCGGGTTGGGCATCACGTCGCGCTTGAACAGGAATTCCGGCACCCAGAAGGCGTGCACCACGTCGGCGGCCGCGAGCTGGAACTCGATGCGCTTGCCCTTCGGCAACACCAGCACCGGGATCTCGTCGGTGGTCCCCAGCGTCTCCACCTTGTCGAAGTGCAGGTAGGTCCGGTCCTCGGTGTTCAGGCCGCGCACCGCGCCGACGAGTTCCTCGCCGTGCTCGTCGGTGCCCTCCGGCTTGGAGGTCATCGCGCGCTGCTTCTCGGGGTCGGCCCCCTCGTAGTGCAGGGTGCCGTCCTTGAAGTCGACCTTCTGGTAGCCGAACTTCCAGTTCCACTGGAAGGCGGTGACGTCGACGACGACCTCGGGGTCCTTGAAGTTGTGCACCAGCTTCTCCTCCACCACGTAGGTGAAGTAGAAGAGCACCGCGATGATCAGGAACGGCACCACCGTCAGGACCAGCTCCAGCGGCATGTTGTAGCCGAACTGCCGCGGCAGTTCGGTGTCGCTGTCCTTCTTGCGGTGGAAGGTGCAGCTCCAGAAGATCAGACCCCACACGATCACGCCGACGACCAGCGAGGCGATCACGACCGCGATCCAGAACTTGTAGTTGGTCTGGGCTTCCGGGGTGATGCCCTTCGGCCAGCCCAGTCCCAGGGCGTCCTGGTAGGTGCAGCCGCTCAGCGTGGCCGCCAGCGCGCCCAGGGTTGCGATCGCGGCAAGCGGCCGGACCACTGACGCGGTCCGACGGGACGAGCCCCGAGCAAGGATTCCCGAGCGGCTCCGGCTGGCAGAACGGCCGTGCCCGCGAGGTGTCACGTTGGCGCCTCCTGTGTCGCAGACGAGTCGGCTGACCCGGTGCAGCAATCGAATACTACGCAGCGTAGACCACGGTGCGAGCCCAACAACGATAAGGGGCGATGTGCGTCATCCGGTGCGCCCCGACGGTGCGGTATCCGGCGGCGGCGCCGCTCTGCGGCATACTTGGGCGTTGTGTGTGGACTGCTGGCCTTCGTGTGCGCGCCGGCCGGCATCGAGACGCGTGTGGACGCGGTCACCCGTGCCGCTCACCTGATGCGCCACCGTGGCCCCGACGAGTTGGGCACCTGGGCCGACACTGCCTCGGACCCCGGTGTGGTGCTCGGTTTCAACCGGCTGTCGATCATCGACATCGAACATTCCCACCAGCCGCTGCAATGGGGGCCGGCGGACGCTCCCGAGCGCTACCGGCTGGTGTTCAACGGGGAGATCTACAACTACCTGGAGCTGCGCGAGGAGCTCACCCGCGACCACGGCGCGGTGTTCCACACCGACGGCGACGGCGAGGCGATCGTGGCCGCCTACCACTATTGGGGCGCCGACGCGCTGCCCCGGCTGCGGGGCATGTTCGCGTTCGCGGTGTGGGACTCGCTCACCCGCGAGTTGTTCTGCGCCCGCGACCCGTTCGGGATCAAGCCGCTGTTCATCGCGTCCGGGCCCGGGGGGACCGCGGTCGGCAGCGAGAAGAAGTCGCTGCTGGATCTGGCCGAAATGGTGGGTTTCGACGCTGGACCTTCAGCCATCGACGAGCGCGCCTTCCAGCACTACACGGTGCTGCAGTACGTGCCCGAGCCGGAGACGCTGCACCGCGGCGTGCGCCGGCTGGAATCGGGCTGCTACACCCGGATCCGGCCCGGACAGGCCGCACCGGAGACCACCCGCTACTTCGCGCCCCGCTTCGACGCCACCCCGATCATCCGGGGCACCGAACAGGCCCGCTACGACGAGATCACCGCCGTCCTGGAGGACTCGGTCGCCAAGCACATGCGCGCCGACGTCACCGTCGGCGCGTTCCTGTCCGGCGGCATCGACTCCACCGCGATCGCGGCGCTGGCGATCCGGCACAACCCGAAGCTGATCACCTTCACCACCGGCTTCGAACGTGAAGGGTTCTCCGAGGTCGACGTCGCCGCGGCCTCCGCCGAGGCGATCGGGGCCCGGCACATCGCCAAGGTGGTCTCCCCCGAGGAGTTCGTCGGCGCGCTGCCCGAGATCATCTGGTATCTCGACGACCCGGTCGCCGACCCGGCGCTGGTGCCGCTGTTCTTCATCGCCCGCGAAGCCCGCAAACACGTCAAGGTGGTGCTGTCCGGGGAGGGGGCCGACGAGCTGTTCGGCGGCTACACCATCTACCGCGAGCCGCTGTCGCTGCGACCGTTCAACTACCTGCCGGCGCCGGCGCGCCGGTCGCTGGGCCGGCTGTCGCGGCCGCTGCCGGACGGGATGCGCGGCAAGAGCCTGCTGCACCGCGGGTCGTTGACGCTGGAGCAGCGCTACTACGGCAATGCCCGCAGCTTCTCCGACGAGCAGCTGCGGGCGGTGCTGCCCGGGTTTCGGGCCGAATGGACCCACACCGACGTGACGGCCCCGCTGTACGCCCAGTCAGCGGGCTGGGATCCGGTGGCCCGCATGCAGCACATCGACCTGTTCACCTGGCTGCGCGGCGACATCCTGGTCAAGGCCGACAAGATGACAATGGCCAACTCGCTGGAGTTGCGGGTGCCGTTCCTGGATTCCGAGGTGTTCGCGGTGGCCGCCCGGCTGCCGGTTTCGGCGAAGATCACCCGCCTCACCACGAAGTACGCGTTGCGTCGTGCCCTGGAGCCGATCGTCCCCGCGCATGTGCTGAACCGGCCCAAGCTCGGTTTCCCGGTGCCGCTGCGGCATTGGCTGCGCGAGGGTGTGCTGCTGGACTGGGCCCACGCGACGGTGAACGCCACCCAGGCGGGTCATCTGGTGGACGTCGCGGCGGTGCGGGTGATGCTCGACGAACACCGGGCCGGGGTCGCCGACCACAGCCGCCGGTTGTGGACGGTGTTGATCTTCATGCTGTGGTACGCGATCTTCGTCGAGCACTCGGTGACGCCGCAGATCAGCGAACCCACCTACCCCGTGCAGCTTTGATGCCGAGCAGACGCAAAAGTGCCCTGTAACTGTGTTACTAGGGCACTTTTGCGTCTGCTCGGCGTAGAAAATCAGGCCAGGGCGGCGGCGATCTCGGCGGCGGCGTCGTCGCCGTAGGCGCCGGCCAGCCGGCTCACCGCGACCTCGCGGTCCCAGCCCCACTCCTGGGTGCCGGTCGACTCCAGCACCAGCACCGCGACCAGCGAACCCAGCTGCGCCGAGCGCTCCAGGCTCAGGCCGGCGCTGCGGCCGGTCAGGAACCCGGCGCGGAAGGCGTCGCCCACCCCGGTCGGGTCGGTCTGGCTGTTCTCGGGCACCACGTCGACGTGAACGACGTTGCCGTCCTTATCGATGATGTCGACGCCCTTGGCACCCAGCGTGGTCACCCGCAGGCCGACCTGGGCCATCACCTCGGCCTCGGTCCAGCCGGTCTTCGACAGCAGCAGGTCCCACTCGTAGTCGTTGGTGAACAGGTAGTCCGCGCCGTCGATCAGGCGGCGGATCTCCTCGCCGGTGAGCCGGGCCAGCTGCTGCGACGGGTCGGCGGCGAACGCCAGCCCCAGCTTGCGGCACTCCTCGGTGTGCAGGAACATCGCCTCGGGGTCGTTGGCGCCGATGATCACCAGCTCCGGAGTCCCGACGGCGTCGACGACCTTGGCCAGCGAGATGTCGCGGGCCTCCGACATGGCACCGGGGTAGAAGGAGGCGATCTGGGCCATCTCGGTGTCGGTGGTGCACACGAACCGCGCGGTGTGCGCCGTCGTCGAGGTCAGCACGTGATCGCAGTTGACGCCGTGCGAGGCCAGCCAGCCCCGGTAGTCGGCGAAATCGGCGCCGGCTGCTCCGACCAGTGCGGCGTCGCCGCCGAGGACACCGATGGCGTAGGCGATGTTGCCGGCCACCCCACCGCGGTGGACCACCAGGTCGTCGACCAGAAAGCTCAGCGACACCTTCTGCAGATGGTCGGCCAGCAACTGCTCGGAAAACCGGCCGGGGAATCGCATGAGATGGTCGGTCGCGATCGAACCGGTCACCGCTATCGTCACGAAATCTCTACCCTTCGTTGTCTAGGCTGGGCCAGGCAAGACTACCTGCGGTAGCCGTTCGACCCGCAGCCGGTAGCCTGCGTAGGCGAAGTTAGCGCTGGGTTCACCACCGGGGCCCGCACGCGCTCAGCGAGAACGCTCGCCGCCCTTTGTTCATCCCGGAGGAGACACCGAATGGCCGGACCCCACCCGCCGGACCACGGTATCGGCGCGGGCGGCCCACCCGGCACCGACCCTCATCCGAGCATGCCCATCCCCCAGCCGCAGGCCTACCCGGAGCCCTACCCGGAACCGCCCGCCTCCCCGGCCGGCTGGCTGGCGCAGCGCCGCAGCCGGCTCATCGTCGCGGGCGCGGCGCTGGCCACCGCACTGATAATCGCCTTGGTCGCCACCCTGGTGCATCTGGTGCACGCCACCACCCCCGACACCGCCATCTCCGAGGGTCAGGCCCGCACCGCGATCCAGGATTACCTCGACGCGCTGTCGAACCGCGACATCGAGACCATCGGGCGAAACACCCTGTGCGGCATCTACGACGCGGTGCGGGAGAAGGCGTCGGATGACGCGGTGGCCAAGTTGAACAGCGACGCGTTCCGCAAGCAGTTCGCCGAGGCCGAGGTGACCTCCATCGACAAGATGGTCTACCTGTCGAACTACCAGGCCCAGGCGCTGTTCACGATGCGGGTGGTGCCGGCCGCCGGTGGTGCCCCGCGCGACAAGGTGCAGGGTGTGGCGCAGCTACTGGCCACCGACCACCGGATCCTGGTGTGCTCCTACGTGCAGCACGCCTCGGGGCTGTACTGAGCCCCAAACGTCAATCAGACGTCAGTTGAACGAGTCGCCGCAGGCGCAGGACCCGCCGGCGTTGGGGTTGTCGATGGTGAAACCCTGCTTCTCGATGGTGTCGACGAAGTCGATCGAGGCGCCCTGCACATACGGGGCGCTCATCCGGTCCACCGTGAGCGTCACGCCGGCGAAATCGGCGGTCAGGTCGCCGTCCAGCGAACGGTCGTCGAAGAAGAGGTTGTAGCGCAGGCCCGCGCAGCCACCCGGCTGGACGGCGATCCGCAGCGCCAGGTCGTCGCGGCCCTCCTGGTCCAGCAGCGCTTTCGCCTTGGCGGCGGCGGCGTCGGTGAGCGTCACACCGTGGGTTGCGGTGGTCGACTGGTCGGAAACAGTCATTGCTTCTCCTCCACAGGGTTTCCATGGCTGGGTTTCCATGGGCTGGGCTTCCGGGGTGGGTTTCCAGGCTGGGGCCGATCGGCGCGACGCCGAAACCCACCTGATCAACGGTACCGTGTTTGCGCGTTATTCCCGAGTCAGCGCGCGTCTGGGCTAGTCACGGGCCAGTTGCGCCGCCGTCGCCGACGCCAGACCCATCAGCTGGTTGGTCGCATCGACCATGGCCAGGCGCACCGAACCGGCATAGTCGGCGATGGCGCGGGCGGCAAGGACGCCGGCCGAGACCAGCGCCGGTTCCTCCAGGGTGATCTGACCCGCCAGGACCAGCACCGGGACATTGCACGATTGCGCGGTGGCCGTCAGGGCCCCGATCACCTTGCCGTGCAGGGACTGCTCGTCGTACCGACCCTCACCGGTGATGACCAGGTCAGCGGCGCCGATCGCGTCGGCCAGCCGGGTGTGTTCGGCGACGATTTCGGCGCCCGAGCGGCGCACCGCGCCCAGGGCCAGCAGCGCCGCCCCGATGCCGCCGGCCGCGCCCGCGCCGGTTTCGGCGCTGACCTCCCGTCCGGCGGCGGCGTCGAGTTCGGCGGCCCAGTCCTGCAGCCGCTGTTCGAGCGCGCCGACGGTGGGCGCATCCGCGCCCTTCTGCGGCCCGAAGATCCGGGCCGCTCCCCACGGTCCCAGCAGCGGGTATTCGACGTCGGTGGCGGCGATCAGCTCGACGCCGGCCAGCCGCGACCGGCCTTCGGGCAGCCCGCCCAGTTCCTCGACCAGCCCGCGGCCCCCGTCGGTGCAGGCGCTGCCGCCCAACCCGACGACGATCCGTTGCGCGCCGTCCCGCAGCGCCGCCTCGATCAGCTGACCGACTCCCCTGCTGTGCGCGGCCAGCGCGGTGTGCACCGACGGCGCGCCGTCGAGTCGGCCCAGGCCGCAGGCTTGGGCGCTTTCCAGGTACGCCGTGGCGGTGCCGGCGTCCAGGACCCATTCGGCGTCGACGTCGGTGTCCAGCGGCCCGGCCACCCGCAGGGTGCGCACCTGCCCGAGGCCGCCGGCCAGGACCGCAACGAATCCGGGACCGCCGTCGGACTGCGGGGCGATGGTGACCCGGTCGCTGGGGCGGCTGCGGTTCCAGCCGGCGGCGATCGCCGCCGCCGCCTCCACTGCGGTCAGGCTCTCGCCGTAGCAGTCCGGTGCGATCAGCACCCGCAGGGTAGAGCTCGCGGTCATCCCTGGAACGCTAGCGACCCGGCCCGGGCGCCCGCCCGGAAACGGGGCCAGCGCAGTAACCTGGCCGGTGTGAAGCTGCTGGGCCGCAAGAAGAACACCCCCGAGGACTCCGTTGAAGAGACCATCGCCGCCTACGAGTCCGCCGCGTCGGTGAGTCTGGCGCCGGAATCCGGCGCGCGCGGGACCGCACCCAAGGGCCGGCCCACGCCCAAGCGCAGCGATGCCGCCAAGAAGCGCGGGCCCGTCGCGCCGGCTCCCATGACCACCGCCGAGGCCCGCGCCCGGCGCAAGGCGATGGCCGGACCCAAGTTGAGCCGCGAGGAGCGCCGCGAGGAGCGCACCCAGCGACGCGAACGCATGAACGAACGCCGGGAACGGATGATGTCCGGCGACGAGGGCTACCTGCTGACCCGCGATCAGGGTCCGGTGCGCCGCTTCGCCCGCGACGTGGTGGATTCCCGCCGCAACCTGCTGGGCCTGTTCATGCCGCTGGCGCTGGGCGTGGTGTTCTTCGGGATGGCGCTGCCGATGTACCAGTTCTACGTCTACCCGGCCATGCTGATCGTGATGGCCGCGATGCTGATCGACGGGCTGCTGCTGGGACGCAAAGTGAACCGGCTGGCCGACGCCAAATTCCCCGACAACACCGAAAGCCATTGGAAGCTGGGGTTCTACGCCGTCGGCCGCGCGTCGCAGCTGCGCCGCACCCGGGCACCCCGACCCCAGGTCAAGCTCGGCGACCCGGTTGGCTGACGCCTGTCCCGATATGACGTTCGCCGCGGTGCAGCCGCCTGACCCCGAGGTCGCCGCGGCGGCCCGGGTTCGCCAGGATTTGTTGACCAAGCCGCGGGGTGCGCTGGGCCGCCTGGAGGATCTGTCGGTGTGGGCGGCTTCCTGCCAGGGGCACTGCCCGCCACGGCAGTTCGAGCGGGCCCGGGTGGTGGTGTTCGCCGGGGACCATGGTGTGGCCCGCGCGGGGGTGTCGGCCTATCCGCCGGAGGTGACCGCGCAGATGGTCGCCAACATCGTCGCCGGCGGTGCGGCGATCAACGCCATCGCCGAGGTCGCCGGCGCCGGCATCCGGGTGGTCGACCTCGCCGTGGACACCGATGCCGTCCCGGAATCCGTTGGTAGCCACAAGGTGCGGCGTGGCAGCGGAAACATCGCCGTCGAGGACGCGTTGACCGATGAGCAGACCGCGGCGGCGATCCAGGCGGGTCGGCGCATCGCCGACGAAGAAGTCGACTCCGGTGCCGATCTGCTGATCGCCGGCGACATGGGGATCGGGAACTCGACCGCGGCAACGGCGCTGATCGCCACCCTGGTGGGCGCGGAGCCGGTGGCGGTGGTCGGTTACGGAACCGGGATCGACGACGCCGGCTGGTCCCGCAAGACCGCCGCGGTGCGCGACGCGATGCACCGGGCGCGGCCGCTGTCGGCCGATCCGGTTGCGCTGCTGCGCTGCTGCGCCGGCGCCGACCTGGCGGCGATGGCGGGGTTCTGCGCTCAGGCCGCGCTGCGGCGAACCCCGGTGCTACTGGACGGGCTGGCGGTGACGGCGGCGGCGCTGGTCGCCGAACGGCTGGCCCCGGACGCCCGGCTGTGGTGGCAGGCCGGTCATCTGTCCGCCGAGCCGGCGCATGCGCTGGCGCTGGCGCAGTTGGGGCTGGATCCGATTCTCGACCTGTCGATGCGGCTGGGTGAGGGCACCGGTGCGGCGGTGGCGCTGCCCGTGCTGCGGGCGGCGGTGGCCGCGCTGGCGTCGATGTCCACGTTCGCCGAAGCCGGCGTCACCGACCGCGCACGGCCGTGATCCGTTCGCTGGCAACGTCCTTCGCTTTCGGGACGATTCTTCCGGTTCCCGGTCCGGCACGGCACCCAGTGGGCCGGGGGGCGATGACGGCGTTCCCGATCGTCGGCGCCGCGCTGGGCGCGCTGGCGGCGGCGGTGTGCTGGGCCGGCGGGCTGGCGTTCGGCGCGGGCAGTCCGCTGGCCGGGCTGCTCGCGGTGGCGGCGTTGCTGGCGGCGACCCGCGGTCTGCATCTCGACGGGGTGGCCGACACCGCCGACGGGCTGGGCTGTTACGGCCCCCCGCAGCGGGCGCTGCAGGTGATGCGCGACGGCTCGACCGGCCCGTTCGGGGTGGCCGCGGTGGTTTTGGTGATCGCGTTGCAGGCGTTCGCGTTCTCGGTGCTGGCTCCGGTGACGGTCGTGGTCGCGGTCACCGCTGGACGCGTCGCCGCCGTGCTGGCCTGTCGGCGCACGGTGCCGGTCGCGCAGGGCAGCGCGCTGGGCGCCGGTGTGGCCGGCAGCCAGCATGCGCTGGTGGTGCTGGGCTGGATTGCGGCGCTGGCCGCGGCATCGGTGTGGGCGGGTGCGCGGCCGTGGCAGGGGCCAGTGACGGTGCTGGTCGCGCTGGGCTGCGCGGCGCTGCTGGTCCGGCATTGCGTCCGGCGGTTCGGCGGCATCACCGGCGACGTGCTGGGCGCTGCGATCGAGGCGACGACGACGGTGACCGCCGTGGCACTGGCCGCCGGGTAGCTCCGGCATCCCACACCGAAAATGCAGTAGTCGACTACCGCATACCTTTTCTCTCAGCTGCCTTACTGTCTGCGCTTAGTGAATTGACAGGTTTTCGGAGAGGAACAGGTCATGTCCGGTCAGCGCCGCCACACAGCTGTTCGCCGCACCCGTCGGGCCCGCCTGGCCGGGCTGGGCGCGGTGCTGGCGTTCGGGATGAGTCCACTGGGCAGCGTCCCCGCCCAGGCCGACCCGCTGACCGACTGGATCGTCGACCTGTTCGATCCGGCGAGCTGGGCGTGGCTGGACCCCAACGCCGGCGGCCCGGACGCCAGCGGCTGGGAATCGTTCCTGACCGGTTTCGGTGACCCCGGCGCGCTGGCGTTGCCGCCGGCCACCGCGGCCGCCGACATCTCGGCCGCCGAATGGTTCGACACCGCGATCTACACCCCGCTGCACGATGCCGGCCAGGCATGGCTGGCGACCCCGTCCGGCATCGCCACCAGCACCTGGATCAACGACACCTTCGGCGGCGGGCAACTGCTGATCGGCAACGGCGCGGACGGCACCTGGTCGAACCCGGAGGGTGGTGACGGCGGACTGTTGTTCGGCGACGGCGGCGACGCCTACACCTACGACACCGGCCAGTTCGGTGTCAGCGGCGGCGACGCCGGCATGATCGGCAACGGCGGCGCCGGGGGTGGCGGCGGGTCAAGCGGCGGCACCGGCGGGGACGGCGGCTGGCTGATGGGCGTCGGCGGCGCCGGCGGCGCGGGCGGGGCCGGAGGCACCAACGGGATGGGAAATGACGGCGGACTCGGCGGGTACGGCGGCTACGCACCGGGCCTGCTGTTCGGCAAGGGCGGCGACGGCGGTGACGGCGGCCCCGGCGCCGACGGTGCCGATGCCGGCGCCGTCGGTGACGGCGGGGCCGGCGGCTGGGGCGGGTACGGCGGGGTCGGCGGCAGCTACGGACGTGCGCTGTTCGGGTTGTCCGGCGACGGCGGCGACGGCGGCGCCGGGGGTCACGGCGGCAACGGCGGCACCACCTCAGGCAACGGCGGCGACGGCGGTCCCGGTGGTGCCGGCGGTTGGGGCACCACGTTGCTGTCGCCCACCGCGTCCGACAACCTCGGTCACGGCGGCCACGGCGGGCGCGGCGGGGATGGCGGCGACGCCTACGGTGCCGGCGATGCCGGCGGCCGCGGCGGCAATGGCGCCCTGGGCGGTCTGGGCGCCGTTGGCGGCGACGGCGGGGACGGCGGGAATGGCGGCGACGGCAGCGGCGGGGCCGTGGGTGGCGCCGCCGGAACGGGCGGTGCGGGCGGGGAAGGTCTGCCGACGCGGGGTGCCGACGGCGCCGACGGCAGCCCCGGCACACCCAGCCCGGTCGGGTGAGCCGGCCTAACCCAGCCGGGCCATCCAGCCGTGGGTGTCGGCGAAGGTGCCGCGCTGGATGCCGGTCAGCGTGTCGCGCAGGGCCATCGTCACCTCGCCGGGTTGGCCGTCGCCGATGCCGAACTCACCGTCGGCGTATTTGACCCGCCCGACCGGGGTGATGACGGCGGCGGTGCCGCAGGCGAACACCTCGGTGATCTCGCCGGCAGCCACCTTCTTCTGCCACTCGTCGACGTCGATCTTGCGTTCCTCGACCGTGAATCCGGCGTCACTGGCCAACTGCAGCAGCGAATCCCGGGTGATGCCGGGTAGCAGCGACCCGGACAGCTCGGGCGTCACCAGCCGGGCCGACGCGCCGCTGCCGAATACGAAGAACAGGTTCATGCCGCCCATCTCCTCGACGTAGCGGCGTTCGGCGGCGTCCAGCCACACCACCTGGTCACAGCCCTGCTCGGCGGCCTGGGCCTGCGCGATCAGCGACGCGGCGTAGTTGCCGCCGAACTTCGCTGCCCCGGTGCCGCCCGGGCAGGCCCGCACGTACTCCGTCGACAGCCACACGCTGACCGGTTTGACGCCGCCCTGGAAGTAGGCGCCGGCCGGCGAGGCCATCACCAGGTAGCGGTACTCACGCGACGGGCGCACCCCCAGCCCGGGTTCGGTGGCGAAGACGAACGGCCGCAGATACAGCGACTCCTCGCCGCCGGCCGGCGGAACCCACGCCGCATCGACGGCGATCAGCTGCCGCAGCGACTCGATGAACACCTCGTCGGGCAGTTCGGGTATCGCCAGCCGGCGCGCCGAGGCCCGCAGCCGGGCGGCGTTGGCCTCCGGTCGAAACGACACCACCGAACCGTCGTTCCAGCGGTAGGCCTTGAGCCCTTCGAAGACTTCCTGCGCGTAGTGCAGCACGATCGCCGACGGATCCAGTTCGATCGGCCCGTAGGCCATCACCTGCGCGTCGTGCCAGCCACGCCCGGCGGTGTAGTGGATCGACACCATGTGGTCGGTGTGGAATTTGCCGAAACCGGGATTCGCCAGAATCGATTCGCGTACCTCCGCCGTCGCCGGGTTCGTGTTGCGGGCGACGGTGAACTCGAGGGGGCCACCTTCCTGGCCGGCGATCGTCATGGCTGCGATTGTATCGCCGCGCACTACCGGGTTTTTGCTGCGACGAACGGCGGCGCCACCACCTCGCACGGCAGCGGCCGTCCCCGCACATCGACAATGAGTTGCGCGCCGTCGTCGATGCCGGCAGCGGTGTCGATCAGTGCCAGCGCGATGCCGGCCTTCAGCGTCGGCGAGAACGTCCCCGACGTGGTCTCCCCCACCGCGGTGTCACCGTCGAGCACGGTCAGCCCGGCGCGCAGCACGCCCCGCCCGACCGCACGCAGACCGCGCAGCAGCCGCCGGGGCCCGGCGGACTTCTCCGCCAGCAGCGCGTCGCGGCCGAAGAACGCATCCTTCTTCCAGCCGATCGCCCACCCGCAGCGGGCCTGCAGCGGCGAGATGTCCAGCGACAGTTCGTGGCCGTGCAGCGGGTAACCCATCTCGGTGCGCAGGGTGTCGCGGGCGCCCAGCCCGGCCAGCTGCCCGCCGGCCTCGGCCACCGCGGCCGACAGCGCGTCGAACACCACCGCGGCCGAACCCCAGTCCGGCAGCAGCTCATAACCGTGCTCGCCGGTGTACCCGCTGCGGCACACCCGCACCGCGACCCCGGCATACGAGGCGTCGGCGAAGCCCATGTAATCCATGTCGGTTGGCAAACCCAGCCCGGTGAGAATCTCGGTGGACTCGGGACCCTGCACCGCCAGCACTGCGCGGGAGCGGTGCTCATCGGTGATGCTGATCTCGGCCGGCGCGACGGCCTGCAGCGCGGCGACCACCGCGGCGGTGTTGGCGGCGTTGGGGACCAGGAAGATCTCGTCGTCGCTGACGTAGTAGGCGATCAGATCGTCGATGACGCCGCCGAATTCGTTGCAGCACAACGTGTATTGCGCTTTTCCCGGACCGATGCGGGTCAGGTCGTTGGTCAGGGTGGCGTTGATGAACGCGGCGGCGCCGGGGCCGCGGACCGTCGCCTTACCCAGGTGGCTGACATCGAAGAGCCCGACCGCTTCGCGGGTGGCGTTGTGTTCGCCGACCGTGCCCGCATAGGACACCGGCATCAGCCAGCCGCCGAACTCGGCAAAGCTGGCGCCCAATTCGCGGTGACGGTCTTCCAGGGGTCCATGCTGCAGTTCGCTCACGACGAGCCACCCTAACCGGCACACTTGTGCGAATGGCTGACTCCCTGGATTTCGACGCGCTGGAGGCCGCCGGAATCGCCAATGCCCGCCGGCGGGCTCCGCTGATCGAGTACCTGGCCAATCTGGGCTTCACCACCGAGCAGATGGTCGACGCCGAGCGCCGCGGCCGCCTGTTCGGCCTCGCCGGTGACGTCGTCGGGCGCTCGGGTCCGCCCAGCTACACACTGCACACCGCGGCCGAGGCGCTGGGTGTGCCCGTCGACGAGATCGAGCGGGCGTGGACCATGCTGGGCCTGAACGTCGCGAGCCGCGACACCCCCGCGCTCAGCCAGGCCGACGTCGACGGACTGGCCACCTGGGTCCAGATGCGGTCGAACCTCGGGGAGCCGGTCGACGGCTTCCTGCGGGTGCTCGGGGCGACGATGGCCCGCCTCGCCGAGGCCGAATCGTCGATGATCCGGCTCACCCAGCCCGACATGTGGCTCGGCCACACCAACGACGAGGTGACCACCGCCCGGGCGTGGCGCGCGGTGGCGCAGTTCATCCCCCGCCTGGGCGCGATGATCGACGCCGTCCACCGCCACCACCAGATCAGCGCACGAACCTTCCTGGAGGGGCTCGCCGGGGGCCCGTCGGCGAGCATTCACTGCGGCGTCGGGTTCGCCGACCTGACCGGCTTCACCGCCCTGACCCAGCTGCTGACGGCCAGCGAGCTGGCGAACCTGCTGACCGACTTCGGCGGCACCGTCTCCGACGTGGTGCACGCCGACGGCGGCCGGGTGGTGAAGTTCATCGGCGACGCCGTGATGTGGGTGAGCACCACCCCGGAGCGGCTGGCCCAAGCCGCGGTCGACCTGGTCGAACACCCGAAGGCCCGCCGGGCCGGGTTGCAGGTCCGCGCCGGTCTGGGATACGGCCAGGTGCTGGCCATCAACGGCGACTATTTCGGTAACCCGGTGAACCTGGCCGCCCGGCTGGTCGGGGCGGCGGAGCCCGGACAGATCCTGGCTCCCGCCGACGTCCGCGACGAGTTGCCGGACTGGCCGGCGGCCCTGCAGGATCCGTTGCTGCTCAAGGGCTTCGACGATCCGGTGACGTCCTACGATCTGCGGGCAGGCCGGTGATTAGGCTGATCAGTCGTGAGCACTGATTCTTACCAGCCCCCCACCGTGACCGTCGCCACCACCCTGCCCGGTCGCGGGGTCACCAAATCGGTGTTGATCGTGCCGGTGGTCTCCGCCGGCGACGAATCCGGTGCGCTGGTCGCGCTGACCGAGCCGGCGCTGCCCGCCGATGCGATCGCCGACATCGAATCCGGGCTGCGGGCACTGAACGCCAAAGGCGGCGCCGAGCAGGTGAACCGGCTGGTGATCTCCTCGCTGCCGGTGGCCAGTGTGCTGGCGGTCGGTCTGGGCAGGCGGCACGACGACTGGCCCGCCGATGTGATCCGCCGCGCCGCCGGCGCGGCCGCCCGTGCGGTCAGCGGCACCGAGTCGGTGATCACCACCCTGTCCGGCTTGCGCGGCGACGGTGTCGTGGGCGCCGCCGTGGAGGGGCTGATGCTGGGCGGCTACCGGTTCACCGCGTTCCGGTCCGAGAAGACCGCACCCAAGGACGCGGCGCTGGCCAAGGTCACCGTGCTCTCGACGGCTGAAGACGCCAAAAAGCAGGCAGCGCACGCCGCGGCGGTCGCCCGGGCGGTGGCGCGGGCCCGCGACCTGGTCAACACCCCGCCCAGCCACCTGTTCCCCGACGAATTCGCCAAGCGGGCAAGGGCTTTGGCTGAGGCTGTCGGACTGGAGGTGGAGGTCCTCGACGACAAGGCACTGTCCAAGGCCGGCTACGGCGGCCTGGTCGGGGTCGGCAAGGGTTCGGCACGCCCGCCGCGGCTGGTGCGGCTGACCCACCGCGCCCGATCCAAGAAGGCGAAACGGGTCGCGCTGGTCGGCAAGGGCATCACCTTCGACACCGGCGGCATCTCGATCAAACCGGCCGCCTCGATGCACCACATGACCTCCGATATGGGTGGGGCCGCCGCGGTGATCGCCACCGTGGTGTTGGCCGCCGAACTCAACCTGCCCATCGACGTGATCGCCACCGTGCCGATGGCCGAGAACATGCCGTCGAGCACCGCCCAGCGCCCCGGCGACGTGCTGACCCAGTACGGCGGCACCACCGTGGAGGTACTCAACACCGACGCCGAGGGCCGGCTGATCCTCGCCGACGCCATCGTGCGGGCCTGCGAGGACAAGCCGGACTACCTGATCGAGACGTCGACGCTGACCGGGGCGCAGACCGTCGCGCTGGGCGCCCGCATCCCCGGGGTGATGGGCTCCGACGAGTTCCGCGACCGGGTGGCGGCCATCTCGCAGTCGGTCGGCGAGAACGGCTGGCCGATGCCGCTGCCCGACGAACTCAAAGACGACCTGAAATCCACGGTGGCCGACCTGGCCAACGTCAGCGGCCAGCGGTTCGCCGGCATGCTGGTCGCCGGCGTCTACCTGCGGGAGTTCGTCGCCGACGCGGTGTCCTGGGTGCACATCGACGTCGCCGGACCCGCCTACAACAGTTCGGGTCCGTGGGGATACACGCCCAAGGGCGGGACCGGGGTACCGACCCGCACCATGTTCGCGGTACTCGAGGACATCGCGGCCAACGGCTGACCGGCGGATCAGGCGGCGGTCTCGGCGTCCTCGGCGGTTTCGGGGGGCCGGTAGGGGCTTTCCACGCCGTGCTGAAACGACAGTGCCGCGCTGAGGACCAGCATCAGCACCGCGAACACCGCGACCCACAGCCAGGCTTCCGTCGCATCGAGGTGGGCTGCCGAATCGGTTTTCGGCAACGCCGCCATCGAGCGGACGATCGCCGCGATGATCACGACGGTGCTCAGGTACGGAAACACCGTCCGAATGCGCCCCGCCGCGAAGCCGGTGGGTGTCTCGCCACGCCGTCTGCGGCGCCCGACGAACCACCCGGCCGCACATGCCAGCGTGATAACCGCCGTGGTGGGGATCGACCACTGGTTGGCCTGATCCCACAGCGGCTGCAGCGGCTGACGGGTGTGCGGGTCACCGAGCGAGAGCGCCAGATCGGTCAGCGTGGCTTCCACGAAGAACACCGCGATCGGTGGAACCAGTACCGCCACGATGAACACGCAGTGGCGGATCAGCGCACCGGCCGAACCCGAGACGAACTGCACGATCGCGTACAGCAGGATGTAGAGCGAGGCCACAAACGATATGCCGCCCAACAGTTCCGCGGAGGTGGCCCGGCCGCTGGTCACAGCGCAGCCCTGCTCGCCGGCCAGCAGACTGTATTGCACCGCGGCCAGGAACAGCCCGAGAAACGCGTTCATCAGCGCGACGCCGGTGAGGGTCTCGTGCTCGATCTCCCGCGCGTCCGGAGCGCCCTCGGCGCGCCGCCGGTACGCACGATCCAGCACCAAATTGATGACGACGAACGCGAACCCGGCCAGCACGCCGGCCAGCTGCGCATAGTTGCGGGCCACGATCGAGATGTCGAAGCCGGTCCATAGCAGACACGCGTCGCCGAGTTGTTCTCCTGCCATCACCGCGATGGTAGTGGCGCCGCCCCGCGGTCAACGGCGAATTTGCTCGCTGAACACGTGTCAAACAACGTCCGACCGCCACCTCGCTGTGTGCCGGCAACGCCGCAATGACAGGATGGTTTTCGACCGTCCGCCTGGGCACCGCCCCCGGCCCACCACTGTGTGGTATCCAGGGGACGACGGCAGCCGACCGATCGAGCGAGGAGTCAACAACGATGGCCTTCTCAGTCCAGATGCCCGCCCTCGGTGAAAGCGTCACCGAAGGCACGGTGACCCGCTGGCTCAAGCAGGAAGGCGACACCGTCGAGGTCGACGAGCCGCTGCTCGAGGTGTCCACCGACAAGGTCGACACCGAGATCCCCTCGCCGGTCGCGGGCGTGCTGACCAAAATCGTCGCCCAGGAGGACGACACCGTGGAGGTCGGCGGCGAACTGGGGGTGATCGGCGACGCCGGTGAGGCTCCCGCCGCGCAGCCGGCGGCCGAACCCGAACCCGAGCCCGAGCCGGCGCCCGAGCCCGAGGCGGCGCCCGCGGCGGCCGCCCCGGCTCCCCCGGCTGCTGAACCGCCGGCGGCACCGTCAAACGGCGGTGCGGCCACCTCGGTGGTGATGCCCGAGTTGGGCGAGTCGGTGACCGAGGGCACGGTGACCCGCTGGCTCAAGCAGGTCGGCGACTCGGTGCAGGTCGACGACCCGCTGGTGGAGGTGTCCACCGACAAGGTCGACACCGAGATCCCCTCGCCGGTGGCCGGTGTGCTGCTGTCCATCACCGCCAACGAGGACGACACCGTCGCGGTCGGCGGCGAGCTGGCCAAGATCGGTTCGGCCGGCGCCGCGCCCGCTGCGGCACCCGCTCCCAAGGCCGCGCCGGAGCCGGCACCTGCTGCGGCACCGCCCCCGGCGCCCGAACCCAAGCCCGAACCCAAGCCGGAGCCGAAGCCCGAACCCAAGCCGGAGCCGAAGGCCGAGCCGGCCGCGGCCGACGCGTCCGACGCCACCCCCTACGTCACGCCGCTGGTGCGGAAACTGGCCGCCGACAACGATGTTGACCTGGCGCAGCTGACCGGCACCGGCGTCGGCGGACGCATCCGCAAGCAGGATGTGCTGGCCGCTGCCGAAGCCAAGAAGGCGCCCGCCGCGCCGCCGGCGCCGTCGGCCCCGGCCGCCGCACCGGCACCCGCGGCCCCGGCGGCGGCTGCTCCCGCGCTGTCGCATCTGCGCGGCACCACCGCCAAGGCCAGCCGGATCCGTCAGCTCACCGCCAAGAAGACCCGCGAGTCCCTGCAGGCCACCGCGCAGCTCACCCAGACCCACGAGGTCGACATGACCAAGATCGTGGCGCTGCGGGCGCGGGCCAAAAACGCCTTCGCCGAACGCGAAGGTGTCAACCTCACCTACCTGCCGTTCATCGCCCGCGCGACGATCGATGCGCTCAAGGCGCACCCGAACGTCAACGCCAGCTACAACGAGGACACCAAGGAGATCACCTACTACGACGCCGAGCACCTGGGCTTCGCGGTCGACACCGACCAGGGCCTGCTCTCCCCGGTGATCCACAACGCCGGTGACCTGTCGCTGGCCGGGCTGGCCCGCGCGATCGCCGACATCGCCAACCGCGCCCGCACCAGCAACCTGCGGCCCGACGAACTGTCCGGCGGCACCTTCACCATCACCAACATCGGCAGTCAGGGCGCGCTGTTCGACACCCCGATCCTGGTTCCACCGCAGGCCGCCATGCTGGGCACCGGCGCGATCGTCAAGCGTCCCCGGGTGATCACCGACGACGCCGGCAACGAGCTGATCGGCGTGCGCTCGGTCTGCTACCTGCCGCTGACCTACGACCACCGCCTCATCGACGGCGCCGACGCCGGACGCTTCGTGACCACCATCCGCAACCGGCTCGAAGAGGGTGCTTTCGAGGCCGACTTAGGTCTGTAAGGCGGGCTGTTCGTGGCCACCATCGCGATCGCCGGCTCCTCCGGCCTGATCGGCTCCGCGCTGGTCTCGGCGCTGCGGGCCGCCGACCACCAGGTGATCCGCATCGTGCGCCGAACACCGGCGAACGGCGGTGAGCTGCACTGGGATCCCGAGAGCGGCGAGTTGGAGCCCAGCGCCTTGCACGGCGTGGACGCCGTGGTCAACCTCTGCGGTGTCAACATCGGCTCCCGGCGTTGGTCGGGCGCATTCAAACAGAACCTGCGCGATTCCCGGATCACCCCGACCGAAGTGCTGTCCGACGCCGTCGCCGACGCCGGCGTGCCGGTGCTGATCAACGCCAGCGCCGTCGGCTACTACGGCAACACCCGGGATCGGGCTGTCGACGAAACCGACTCGGCCGGAACGGGTTTCCTGGCCCAGCTGTGCCACGACTGGGAAGCGGCCACCTGGTCCGCCCAGCAGGCCGGCGTGCGGGTGGTGCTGGCCCGCAGCGGGCTGGTACTGGCCCCGGCCGGTGGCATGCTGCGCCGGCTGCGGCCGCTGTTCTTCGTCGGCCTGGGCGCCCGGCTGGGCGACGGCCGCCAGTACATGTCGTGGATCAGCCTGGAGGACGAGGTGCGGGCGCTGATCTTCGCGATCCGGCAGCCCGCGGTGTCCGGCCCGGTGAACCTGACCGGGCCCGCTCCGGTGACCAACGCCGAGTTCACCACCGCGCTGGGCCGCGCGGTCAACCGCCCGACCCCGCTGCTGCTGCCCGGGTTCGCGGTGCGCGCCGCACTCGGCGAGTTCGCCGACGAAGGACTGCTGGTCGGTCAGCGCGCCATCCCCGCCGCACTGGAAGCCAACGGTTTCCGGTTCAACCACAACACCATTGGTGAGGCGCTCGGGTACGCGACCACCCCACCGGTCACCGTTTAGTACCGTCGATGTCATGACCGCCTCGATCCGGTCCAGCACCGCTGCCGTCGACGTTCGCCAGCTGGGCACCCTGGACTACCTCGCGGCCTGGGAGATGCAGCGCGAGCTGGCCGACACACGGGTCGCCGGCGGACCCGACACCCTGCTGCTGCTGGAGCACCCGCCGGTGTACACCGCCGGACGGCGCACCCTGCCGCATGAACGGCCGCTGGACGGCACTCCGGTCGTCGACACCGACCGCGGCGGCAAGATCACCTGGCATGGCCCCGGCCAACTGGTGGGCTATCCGATCATCGGGCTGGCCGAACCGCTGGACGTGGTCAACTACGTGCGCCGCCTCGAGCAGGCGCTGATCGCGGTGTGCGCGGACCTGGGCCTTGCGACCGGCCGGGTGGACGGCCGCTCCGGGGTGTGGTGCCCACCGGCGCGGGGACGCCCGGCCCGCAAGATCGCCGCCATCGGGGTGCGGGTGTCGCGGGCCACCACCCTGCACGGGTTCGCCCTCAACTGTGACTGCGATCTGGGTGCTTTCGGGACGATCGTGCCGTGCGGCATCGCCGACGCCGGAGTGACGTCGCTGTCGGCCGAACTCGCCCGCCGGGTCGGTGTCGACGAGATCCGCGACCGGGTGGCGCACGCCGTCGTCGACGCCCTGGACGGGACACTGCCGGTGCGAGCGGCCGACCTCGTCACCCCGGTAACATCGACGCCGTGACCGTCGCTCCCGAAGGCAGAAGGCTGCTGCGCCTGGAGGTGCGCAACGCCGAGACCCCGATCGAGCGCAAACCCCCGTGGATCAAGACGCGCGCCAAGATGGGTCCGGAGTACACCGAACTCAAGAAGCTGGTGCGGCGCGAGGGTCTGCACACGGTGTGCGAGGAAGCCGGCTGCCCCAACATCTACGAATGCTGGGAGGACCGGGAAGCCACCTTCCTGATCGGCGGCGACCAGTGCACCCGTCGCTGCGATTTCTGCCAGATCGACACCGGTAAACCCGCCGCGCTCGACCGCGACGAGCCGCGCCGGGTCGCCGAGAGCGTGCAGGCCATGGGACTGCGCTACGCCACCGTCACCGGGGTGTGTCGCGACGACCTGCCCGACGGCGGCGCCTGGCTGTACGCCGAGACGGTGCGCGCGATCAAGGCCCTGAACCCGGGCACCGGCGTCGAGCTGCTGATGCCCGATTTCAACGGCGACCCCGACCGGCTGGCCGAGGTCTTCGAGACCCGCCCGGAAGTGCTGGCACACAACGTCGAGACCGTACCGCGGATCTTCAAGCGGATCCGGCCCGGATTCACCTATCAGCGCAGCCTCGAGGTCCTGACCGCGGCCCGCGACTTCGGTCTGGTGGTCAAGAGCAACCTGATCCTGGGCATGGGCGAAACCCCCGACGAGGTGCGTGCTGCCCTCTCCGAACTGCGCGACGCCGGCTGCGACCTGGTCACCATCACCCAGTATCTGCGGCCTTCGGTGCGCCACCACCCGGTCGAGCGCTGGGTCAAGCCCGAGGAGTTCGTCGAGTACTCGCAGTACGCCGAACAGCTGGGCTTCGCCGGGGTGATGTCCGGGCCGCTGGTTCGCTCGTCGTATCGGGCCGGCCGGCTCTACGCCCAGGCCGTCCAGCAGCGGGCCGGGCGCTGAGCGCGCACTATCCTAGGTAGCTATGGCTAAACCCCGCAGCATGGCTGAGAACAAGGCCGCCCGTGCCGAGGCGAAGGTCGCCCGCAAGGCCGCCGCCCGTCAGCGCCGCGCCCAGCTCTGGCAGGCGTTCGGAATGCAGCGCAAGGAAGACACCCGGCTGCTGCCCTACATGATCGGCGCGTTCGTGCTGATCGTCGGCGCGGCGACCGCGGTCGGACTGCTGACCGGCGGAACCTCCTCGTTGATCCTGATGGTCCCGGCCGGGGTACTGCTCGGCGTGCTGGTGGCGTTCATGATCTTCGGCCGCCGCGCCCAGCGATCGGTCTACCGCAAGGCCGAGGGCCAGGCGGGAGCGGCGGCGTGGGTGCTGGACAACCTGCGCGGCAAGTGGCGCGTCACCCCCGGGGTGGCCGGGACCGGCCACTTCGACGCCGTGCACCGGGTGATCGGCCGGCCCGGTGTGATCTTCGTCGCAGAGGGATCGGCGGCGCGCCTGCGGCCGCTGCTGGCGCAGGAGAAGAAGCGCACCGCGCGGGTGGTCGGCGAGGTGCCGATCTACGACGTCATCGTCGGCAACGGCGAGGGCGAGGTGCCGCTGGCCAAGCTGGAGCGGCACCTGACCAAGCTGCCGGCCAACATCAACGTCAAACAGCTCGACACCCTGGAGTCCAAGCTGAACGCGCTGGGCGCACGCACCGGTGTCGCCGGCCTGCCCAAGGGGCCGATGCCGGCCGGGGCCAAGATGCGCGGCGTGCAGCGCACCGTGCGCCGGCGGTAGACCGCGACGCTCAGCGACGCACCACCGCGGTGCGGGTCAACTGATCCTGGGCGCCGCGACCGTCGCCGTCGGTGAACAACGCCGGAATCACCAGCGCCACAATCACTCCACGGGCCAGCGCGCGCCCCAGGCCGACACCGCGCTGATCCACCGATACCACCCGCAGCCCACACAGGTACTGCCCGGGAGTGAACCCGAACAAGCGCAGCGCCGCCACACCCAACAGCAGCCAGATCACCAGCACCGCGGTCGACAGCCACGCGGGGGTGAGCACACCGAACGCCATCGCCAGCCCGGCCAGGCCGTAGGCCAGCAGCCAGTCGACCAGCAGCGCCGCCAGCCGGCGTCCCGTGCGGGCCAGCGATCCCGGGCCGTGTTCGGGCAGCCCCAGCCGCTGGCCGGGATACCCGGCCTGGCGCCCCGGGTCGTCCATCCCCGGGCCGGACAGCCAGGAGGACAGTTCGCGGGCCATGGACCCACCCTAGGCGGCGGCGGAACATACCCGGCTGGACGGGCACCGCAAGGCGTTGCGTAACGTCTGCGCAACAGACTGTTACGTGCGGGAAATATGGGCTCCATAACGTCCCCTTGGGGTCCACTTACGTAGAGGAGAACACTTCTGTGACCGACAAGACCGCCGACGACGTCCTCAAGCTCGTCAAAGACGAGGACGTCGAGTACATCGACATCCGCTTCTGCGACCTGCCTGGGGTCATGCAGCACTTCTCGATTCCGGCGTCGGCGTTCGACCAGAGTGTTTTCGACGACGGGCTGGCCTTCGACGGTTCCTCGATCCGCGGCTTCCAGTCGATCCACGAGTCGGACATGATGCTGCTGCCCGACGCCAACACCGCGCGGATCGACCCGTTCCGGGCCGCCAAGACGCTGAACCTGAGCTTCTTCGTACACGACCCGTTCACCCGTGAGCCCTACTCGCGTGACCCGCGCAACGTCGCCCGCAAGGCGGAGAACTACCTGGCCAGCACCGGCATCGCCGACACCGCCTTCTTCGGCGCCGAGGCCGAGTTCTACATCTTCGACTCGATCGCCTTCGACTCGAGCATCAACGGCTCGTTCTACGAGGTCGACTCGACGTCGGGATGGTGGAACACCGGGCAGGCCACCGAGCTCGACGGCAGCCCCAACCGCGGTTACAAGGTCCGGCCCAAGGGCGGCTACTTCCCGGTGGCGCCGGCCGACCAGTACGTCGACCTGCGCGACGAGATGACCACCAACCTGATCAACGCCGGGTTCACCCTGGAGCGCGGCCACCACGAGGTCGGCACCGGCGGCCAGGCCGAGATCAACTACAAGTTCAACACGCTGCTGCACGCCGCCGACGACCTGATGCTGTTCAAATACATCATCAAGAACACCGCCTGGCAGGCCGGCAAGACCGTCACGTTCATGCCCAAGCCGCTGTTCGGTGACAACGGATCCGGCATGCACGCCCACCAGTCGCTGTGGAAGGACGGCAGCCCGCTGTTCTACGACGAGTCCGGCTACGCCGGCCTGTCGGACACCGCGCGGCACTACATCGGCGGCATCCTGCACCACGCGCCGTCGCTGCTGGCGTTCACCAACCCCACCGTCAACTCCTACAAGCGGCTGGTGCCGGGCTACGAGGCCCCGATCAACCTGGTCTACAGCCAGCGCAACCGGTCGGCCTGCGTGCGCATCCCGATCACCGGCACCAACCCCAAGGCCAAGCGCATCGAGTTCCGCTGCCCGGACTCCTCCGGCAACCCGTACCTGGCGTTCGCGGCCATGCTGATGGCCGGCATCGACGGCATCAAGAACAAGATCGAGCCGCAGGCGCCGGTGGACAAGGACCTCTACGAGTTGCCGCCGGACGAGGCCGCCAACATCCCGCAGGCCCCGACCCAGCTGTCCGCGGTGATCGACCGCCTGGAGGCCGACCACGAGTACCTCACCGAGGGCGGCGTGTTCACCTCCGACCTGATCGAGACGTGGATCAACTACAAGCGGGAGAACGAGATCGCGCCGATCAACCTGCGGCCGCACCCGTACGAGTTCGCGCTGTACTACGACGTGTAAGTCGGCGCCTCGCGCTGACTCCGACTGAAATAGACGTCTAAATTCGCATACAGCCCCGAAAATCGGCGGTTTACGCAATTTAGACGTCTATTTCAGCGCGACGCAGGTGTTCGCCACGGCTGATCACCGCGTCCAGCGCCGCCGCCACGGCCTCGAACCGGTGAAACACCTGCTGGTAGGAGGCGCGGAAGGGCAGATAGCCCAGGCGGTGCGCCGCCAGGTCGCGGTCCCGATCCGGTTCGATGCCGTCACCGGCATGGTGCGCCCGGCTGTCGGCCTCGACCAGCAACCGCCGCCCCACCAGGAAATCGACCCGCCCCACCGTGGGAATGACCACCTGGCTGCGGTACTCGATGCGACGGGCCCGGAAGTACAGCCGCAGCACCGTTTCGGTGCCGGACTCGGCCGACCCGTCGGCTGCCGCCAGACAGCGATGCACCCGAGCCGACCGGCCCGACAGCATGTCCCGCAGGTGCTCGGGTTCCACGATCCGCCTGTTGAGCAGCGAATCGAACACCGCGATCAGTTCGGTGCCGTCCAGGCAGTGGGTCGCGGCGAGCACCGACGATTCCAGGTCGTCCACCGGTCGGCGGGTCGGCGCCACGCCCGCGCAGAATCGGACACCGGAAACGTTGCCCGCCGCCCGCCGCCGGTAGCCGTTCATCCGCACGTGCAGCACCCAGGCTTCCCGTTCCGGAATCCACACGCCGCGTTGGCTCAACGCCGAGACACAGCTGAGCGCCCCGCCCAGGGCCACGGCGCGGCACACCGCCGGGTCGGCGTGCGGCCCCGCGAACCAGCCGGAGCGCAACCGGCGCAACGCATCCGAGGCCACCATCTCGCGGATCCGCGAATCCCCGACTCCCGCCGCGACCAGTTCGCGGCGCGACACCACCCCGGAGCGGCCCAGCAGCCAGTCGAGTTCGGCCACGCCTGTGATCGTCGCCGCCCGCGACGGGTTCCGGTGTTCACTCCGGCGGCTGCTGTGGACAACCGGAAAGGGCCAAACGAGCCGGTCGGACGGCCCGATGCGGGGCTGAGCTCATCCCGTGGGGGGTAGGCCACAATCACGGCAAGCACTCAGGTAGTGTTCAGAAGTCTGGTTAGCCTTACCTTAGGAGAAAGTGGTTATGGAGCTCGCTGCTCGCCCGTACGTCACCGCTGGTGTGGTGCTCGCCGCCGCCGGCATGATCGCCGCTACACCGGTGGTCGCCCCGGCCCTGTCACAGGTGCACACACAGAACATTCAGCTGACCGCTGGGGAGGCCGGCAGCTTTCTGGAGGACATCCTCGGACAGCAGCTCGCCTCCAACTCCTCGCTGATCGAGGGGCTTTTCAGCTCCAACGCGGACATCGTCGCGGGTCAGACCACGTTCATCGCCGACGTGTTCAATTCCCTGAAGGAAGCCGTGGCCAACGGCGACCTCGAGGGCATCCGCCCCTACGGCGTCAACGTCACGCTGCAGCAGTTCTTCGACGCCAACAACGCGCTCGGCGGCGCGGCGCAGGCCTCGATGCTGGGCCTGCTCGGCGCCCGCGGCACCCTCGACGACGAAGGGGTCTTCACCTCCTTCGACCCCGCTCAGCTCAACGCCGGTCTGCTGGTCGACCCCAACCACACCAACAGCATCCCGTTCGCCGGGCTGGAGAGCGCCATCGGGCACTACATCGGTGCGCTGGCGTTCGCTGCCGCCATCGACAGCTCGGTTCCCGGCAGCAGCATCGAAGACGGCCCCGCCGGTGAGGCCTTCGAGGAGCTGGTGGCCAGCGTCACCAACTTCAACGACGAGCTGGTCTCCGCGCAGCAGGCGTTCAGCACCAACCTGGTCGACGCCGAGCTGGCGCTGGAGCAGGCGCTGTACGGCACCGACAACGCCTACAACGGTGTCGTCAACAACGCGTTCAACATCTTCAACCTGATGTTCGACGCCCAGCAGCAGAGCCTCAACGGTCTGCTCGGGATCACCGCCTACGACCCGCAGGAGCTCACCGGCCTGCTGCTGATCGGCAACGACTCCGGCGCCCTCGACGACGGCAGCATCGGTGGCCTGATGGGCGCGTTCGACCAGAGCATGGCGCTGTTCGCCAACCTCGGCGGACTGCTGGGCGGCGCCGACACCGGCATCCCGAGCGGCTTCGAGTTCGACCCCGACGCTGTCGGCACCGCGCTGAACGACCTGTTCGCCACCCTGGGCAGCGGCCCCTTCGGCGACGTGTTCAGCGCCGACGGCGCGTTCTCCGATCTGATGAGCGACCTGGGCACGATGTTCACCGCGGCCTTCGCCGGCTGATTCGCGGTTGTCGAACGGCGGGCCACCCCCGGGTGGCCCGCCGTATCGTTTGGCTATGACGCTGCAGCGGTACTCCCCCGCCGTCCTGAGCCTGTTCCGGGTGGTGTTCGCACTGCTCTACACCGCGCACGGCACCTCACTGCTGTTCGGTTGGCCGATCGGCACCCGCATCCCCGTCGGCGTCTGGCCGGTGTGGTGGGCCGGCATCATCGAGTTCGTCGCCGGGACACTGATCATGTTCGGGTTGTTCACCCGCCCAGCAGCATTCATCGCCTCCGGGCAGATGGCGGTGGCCTACTTCTGGCAGCATCAGCCGCACGCGCTGTGGCCGATCGACCCCGCCCAGGGCGGCCACGGCGGCGGCGAACCGTCGGTGTTGTACTGCTTCGCGTTTCTGCTGCTGGTGTTCTTCGGACCCGGCGGCTACGCGCTGGACAACACGGTGCGGACGCGGCTGGCCCCGCGCAGCTAGTCCAGGCCGAGGTCCTTGCGGAAGCGCCGCATGTCGTCGAACTTCTGCTCCAGGGTGGCGCTCGGCCCGGTGTAGAACATCCACGGCATGGTCAGCACGCCGGTGATGCCGGCCGCCTCGGCACGCTGGTAATCGGCGGTGGTGAACGCATCGGTCAGCGGCGTCAGGATGGTGAAATCGTCTACCGGCAAACCGTTCTCGGCGCGCAGCTCACGTAACCGCCCCGCCGCCTCGATGGCCCGGTCGGTGGTGATCAGGTCGCCGATCCAGCCGTCATTGCGCGCGGCCCGGCGCAACGCGATGTCGCTGAGTCCGCCGACGTAGATCGGGATCGGCGGCGGCGTGGGCATCATCTCCAGCTTGGGCGTGGAGTAGAACTCGCCGTCGAACTCCGTCCAGCCCGGCGCCCACAGCGCCCGCATCAACTCCAGCATCTCGTCGGTGCGCTTGCCGCGCGCCGCGAAACGCTGTCCCATCAGTGCGAACTCCTCTTCGCACCAGCCGACACCCACGCCCAGCTCGACCCGGCCACCGGACAGATACGCCGCCGTCCCAATGGCTTTGGCGGCCGAGTACGGGTCGCGCATGCCCGGAATGTAGACAGTGGTGACGAACCGCAGCCGCGTGGTGGCCTGCGCCAACGACCCGACCAACACCCACGGGTCCGGCCAGTCGGTGAACGGCTGCCAGCGACGCTGGCCGTCGCGGGTGTAGGGATACGGCGTCTTCAGCGTCTCCAGGTTGACCACGTGATCGGGAATCGCCATCCCGTCATAGCCCAGTTCATCTGCGACGCGGGCGATCTCGACAACCTCGCCGGTGTCCAGGAACGCGGTGCTGATGTAGAACTTCATTCGGCTTCCCGGGCCCAGGCCGGCATGATGAACACGCCGTCGGCTTCGACGGTGACGCCCTCGGCGTCGATCAGATGGCCGCGGGCATAGGTTTTGATCCCGTCGCGACGTTCGATGAACGCCTCGGCGCGCAGCGACCCCAGCGGGGTGCCGCGCAGGTATTTGCAGCTGATGGTCCCGGTGAATTGCGGCTTCATCAGCCCGGAGCTGGCCGCCTCGCCGAGAATGTGGTCGAGCACCAGTGCGCAGATGCCGCCGTGCACCCAGCCCGGCGGCACCTCGTAGGCGGCGCCGAGTTCGAAGTCGCTCCAGCACCGTCCGGCGCCGTCGTGGTGGATGATCAGCGGCGGCGCGATCGGGTTGCGCATCCCGATGACCGGGTTGGCCCACACCACCGGGCGCCCGGTGTCCTCGTGCCGCAGCCGTCCGGTGCCGTTGTGCCGGACGCGCTGCAGGGTCGCGGTGACCGCCTCGATCGCGGCCTGCGCCTCCCGGATGGTGTCGTCGTCCACCCCGGTGTGGATGCCGGCGTCGATCAGGTCGCGGATGGCCTGGGTGAACGGGGAGTACACCGAGTGCAGACGGTCATGTTCGTCCGCGGCGATCACATCAAATGTGAAGTCCATCTACATTTACTAACACCAGCCCTGGCGGCACCGGCCCGCGGGGCCACCCAGGCCCCCTTCGTGATCGACGCCGGCGAGCGGAATATCGGGTGAACCTAGCGCCGGCGTCGATCTCGACGCGGGCAGCCAGAAAAACCTAGTCGCCGAACACCTTGTGCACGACGGCCTTTGCCCGCCGGGTCACCCGCAGGTAGTTGTCCAGGAACGCTCCCCCGTCGTCGTCGCGCCAGCCGGCGGCCACCGCGACCGCGTTGAGCTGGCGGCCGGGCCCGGGCAGCTGATCGGTGGGCTTGCCGCGGACCAGCACCAGGGCGTTGCGGGCCCGGGTCGCGGTCAGCCAGGCCTGCCGCAGCAACTCGACGTCCTCGGCGTCCAGCAGCCCCTCGGACTCGATGACGTCCAGGGTTTCCAGCGTCGACGTGTTGTGCAGCGCGGGAATCTCGTGCGCATGACGGAGCTGCAGCAACTGCACCGTCCACTCGATGTCGGCCAGCCCGCCGCGCCCCAGCTTGGTGTGGGTGTTGGGGTCGGCCCCGCGCGGCAGCCGTTCGGCGTCGACACGGGCCTTGACTCGGCGGATCTCGCGGACCGCCTCGGCGGACACCCCGCCGGCCGGATACCGGGTCGCGTCGGCGACCAGCAGGAACCGGTGCCCCAGGTCGACGTCACCGGCGACCCGGTGGGCGCGCAGCAGCGCCTGGATCTCCCACGGCTCGGCCCACTGGTCGTAGTAGGCCGCGTAGGAGGACAGCGTGCGCACCAGCGGGCCGTTGCGCCCCTCGGGGCGCAGGTTGGTGTCGACCTCCAGCGGCGGGTCGACACTGGCGGTGCCCAGCAGCGCGCGCAACTGCTCGGCGACCGACGCCGCCCAGCGCACCGCGGTCGCGTCGTCCGCGCCGGCGGCCGGTTCGCACACGAACATCACGTCGGCGTCGGAGCCGTAGCCCAGCTCGGCCCCGCCGAGCCGGCCCATGCCGATCACCGCGATCTTGGCCGGCGCGTCGGATTCGCGCCCCGGCTGAGGCAGATTGACCCGGATGATCGCCTCCAGGGCGGCCTGCAGCACCGCCACCCACACCGACGTCAGCGCGTAGCACACCTCCTTGACCTCGAGCATGCCCAGCAGGTCGGCCGAGGCGACGCGGGCCAGTTCGTAGCGGCGCAGGCTGCGTGCGGCGGCGATCGCCCGCACCGGGTCGGGGTAGCGCCCGGCGGAGGCGATCAGCGCCCGCGCAACCGCGTCGGGGGCCGCGTCGAGCAGCTTGGGGCCGGACCCGCCGTCGCCGTAGGACTGGATGACATCCGGGGCACGCATCAGCAGGTCGGGGATGTAGGCGGAGGTGCCCAGCACCTGCATCAGCCGTTTGGCGACCGCGTTCTCGTCGCGCAGCGTCGACAGATACCAGTGATATCCGCTGTGCGCCTCGCTGAGTCGCCGGTAGGCCAGTAGCCCGGCGTCCGGGTCGGGGGTGTCCGACAGCCAGTACAGCAGCTTGGGCAGCAGCACCGTCTGCACGCGCCCGCGCCGCCCGCTCTGGTTGATCAGCGCGGCCAGATGGGTCAGCGCGGCCTGCGGGGCGGCGTAGCCCAGCGCCTCGATCTGCCGCGCGGCGGCTTCCGGGCTCATGCCCTGCGCCAGGCCCATGTCGGGGCCCACCGCGTCCAGCAGCGGCTGGTAGAACAGCTTGGCGTGCAGCCGCGACACCCGCAGGTTGTGTCGCTTGAGGTCCTCGCGCAGCACGCCCAGCGCGTCGCGCCGCCCGTCGGGGCGGATGTGGGCGGCGCGCGCCAGCCAGCGCAGTCCTTCGTCGTCGTCGAACGCCGGCAGCAGGTGGGTGCGTTTGAGGCGCTGCAGTTGCAGCCGGTGTTCGAGCAGCCGCAGGAACTCGTAGGAGGCGGTCAGGTTGGCGGTGTCGTCGCGGCCGATGTAGCCACCGGCGCCCAGCGCCGCCAACGCGTCCAGCGTCGAGGCCACATGCAGCGACTCGTCGCTGCGGCCGTGCACCAACTGCAAAAGTTGCACGGCGAACTCGACGTCGCGCAGCCCGCCGGAGCCCAACTTGAGTTCGCGGTCGCGGACCTCGGCGGGCACCAGCGACTCCACCCGCCGGCGCATCGCCTGCACGTCGGCGACGAATCCGTCGCGCTCGCAGGCGGTCCACACCATCGGGGTCAGCGCGTCCACGTATTGGCGGCCCAGCTCCGCGTCGCCGGCGGCCGGCCGGGCCTTCAACAGGGCCTGGAACTCCCAGGTCTTGGCCCACCGCTGGTAGTAGGCGATGTGCGAGTCCAGGGTGCGCACCAGCTGCCCCTGTTTGCCCTCCGGCCGCAGCCCGGCGTCCACGGCGAAGAAAGCCGCCGACGCCAGCCGCATGGTTTCCCCGGCCACCCGGGCACTGATCGAGTCGGCGTCTTCGGCCACGAAGATGACGTCGACGTCGCTGACGTAATTCAGTTCGCGGGCACCGCATTTGCCCATCGCGATGATCGCCAGCCGCGGCGGCGCGGTGTCGGGACCACAGACCAGGTCCTGGGCCACCAGCAGCGTGGCGGCCAGGGCGGCGTCGGCCAGATCGGCCAGGTGCGACCCGACCCCGGTGAACGGCAGCACCGGTTCGTCCTCGACGGTGGACGCCAGATCCAGCCCCGCCAGCACCAGTAGCCGGTCGCGGTACAGGGTCCGCAGCTGGGTCATCCGCGCGTCGGGGGCATCGGTCGGGTCCCCGGCGCACGCGACGAACGCCTGGTGCAGCTGCGCCAAGGACGGCAGCTCGGTGTCGTTCAACAACCGCCAGGATTGCGGATTGGCGATCAGGTGGTCCCCCAGCGCCAGCGACGCACCGAGCACACCGAACAGCCGGCCCCGCAGGCCACGGTCGGTGCGCAGCGCCGAGTTCAGCTCGGCCCAGTCGGTGCCGGGGGTTTCCGACAGGGTGACCAGGGCGCGTAGCGCGGCGTCGGCATCCGGTGCGCGCGACAGCGCCCACAGCAGATCGACGTGTTCAGCGGTGTCCCAACCCAGCTTGGCCAGATCGGCGCCGGCCTCAGGTGCGACGAGACCGAGCCGCCCGGCGCTGGGCAGCGCGGACCGTTGCGTGGTGGGGCTGGTGGGATTAGCCACGTTCACGACGGTAGCGCAGCGCGCTACAGAGACAGGTACGTCTTCAGCTCATAGGGTGTGACGTGGCTGCGGTAGTTCGCCCACTCACTGCGCTTGTTGCGCAGGAAGAACTCGAAAACGTTCTCCCCCAAGGTTTCCGCGACCAGCTCGGACTTCTCCATCTCGCGCAGCGCGGCATCCAGGCTGGACGGCAGCTCGCGGTAGCCCATCGCGCGGCGCTCCTCGGGGGTGAGGTCCCAGACGTTGTCCTCGGCTTGGGGCCCCAGCGCGTAGCCCTTCTCCACGCCCCGCAGGCCGGCGGCCAGCAGCACGGCGAACGTCAGGTAGGGGTTGCACGCCGAGTCGGGGCTGCGCACCTCCACCCGCCGCGACGACGTCTTGTGCGGGCTGTACATCGGCACCCGCACCAGCGCGGAGCGGTTGGCCGCACCCCAGGACGCGGCGGTGGGCGCCTCGCCGCCGTGTACCAGCCGCTTGTAGGAGTTGACCCACTGATTGGTGACGGCGCTGATTTCGCCTGCGTGCTCAAGGATTCCGGCGATGAACGACTTGCCGACGTCGGAGAGCTGCAGCGGGTCGTCGGGGCTGTGGAAGGCGTTGGTCTCGCCCTCGAACAGACTCATGTGGGTGTGCATCGCCGAACCCGGGTGCTCGCCGAACGGCTTGGGCATGAACGAGGCCCGCACCCCGTCGTTGATCGCGATCTCTTTGATCACGTACCGGAAGGTCATCACGTTGTCAGCCATCGACAACGCGTCGGCGTAGCGCAGGTCGATCTCCTGCTGGCCGGGAGCGTTCTCGTGGTGGCTGTACTCCACCGAGATGCCCATCGACTCCAGGGCGTCGATCGCGTGCCGGCGGAAACCGGACGCCGAGTCGTGCACCGCCTGGTCGAAGTAGCCGGCGTCGTCGGCCGGCACCGGCGGCGACCCGTCGTACGGGCCAGGCTTGAGCAGGAAGAACTCGATCTCGGGGTGCACGTAGCAGGCGAAGCCGAGGTCGCTGGCCTTGGTCAACTGGCGGCGCAGCACGTGCCGCGGGTCCGCCCAGAACGGTGAGCCGTCGGGCATGGTGATGTCGCAGAACATCCGTGCCGAGTGGTGCTGGCCGGAGCGGCTGGTCCAGGGCAGCACCTGGAAGGTCGACGGGTCGGGCCGGGCCACGGTGTCGGATTCGTATACCCGGGCAAAGCCCTCGATCGAGGATCCGTCGAAGCCGACGCCCTCCTCGAAGGCGCCCTCCAGCTCGGCCGGGGCGATCGCAACCGACTTGAGGTAACCGAGCACATCGGTGAACCACAGCCGGACAAACCGGATGTCGCGTTCCTCCAGCGTGCGCAGCACGAATTCCTTCTGTCGATCCATGCTGCGAAGCGTATCGCGTCCTAACAGCGGATGCTGCCCGGCGACACTCCCGCGACGAAATAGCGCATCACGGCGTCGTCGACACAGCGCTCACCATTGAATACGACGGTGTGCTGGGTCCCTTCGAAACTGATCAGCGGGGCTCCGAGTTGGCGGGCCAGGCTGACCCCCGCCGCGTACGGGGTGGCGGGGTCGTGGGTGGTGGATACGACGACGACCTTGCCCGGCGCCACCGCCGCGACAGCGCCGGGCGCGGAGGTCGCCGGCACCGGCCACATCGCGCACACGTCGCGCGGCGCGAACCCGGTGAACGATCCGTAGGACAGGAACGGCGCCACCTGGCGGATCTGGCGATCCGCCTCGGCCCAGGTGGCGGTATCGGTCGGGGACGGGGCGTCGACGCAGCGGATCGCGTTGAACGCGTCCTGAATGTTCTGGTAGTGCCCGGCGCGGTCGCGGCCCTGGTAGTCGTCGGCCAGCGCGAGCAGGTCACCGGGGTCGGTGCCGCGCTGCAGCCCGAGCAACCCGCTGGTCAGGTACTTCCAGTACTGCGGGGTGTAGAGCGCGTTGATGGTTCCGGTGATGGCGTCGGCGTAGCCCAGCCCGCGCGGGTCCTTGGTCGCGGCGGGCCTGGTGACCAGCGGATTGACCAGCTGGTGGTAGCGGTTGACGGCCTGCGACGGGTCGGTGCCCAGCGGGCACCCGGCTGACCGGGCGCAGTCGGCGGCGTAGTCGTTGAACGCGACCTGAAAGCCCGCCATCTGCGCGATGTTCTCCTGGATCGGCCCCACGCTCGGGTCGATGGCGCCGTCGAGCACCATGGCGCGTGCGTGCTCACCGAACCGCTCCACGTAGGCGGTGCCCAGCTCGGTGCCGTAGCTGTAGCCCAGGTAGTTGATCTGCTGCTCACCCAAAGCCTGACGGACCATGTCCATATCGCGTGCGGCCGAGGCGGTGCCGACGTTCGCCAGGAACGCGGTGCCCATCCGCTCGACGCACTGCCGGACCAGCTGCTGGTTGACGGCGTCGATGCGGGCCACCCCGGCCTGGCTGTAGTCGGCCATCGGTTCGCGCCGGTACGCGTCGAACTCGGCGTCGGTGCGGCATCGCAGCTCGGGGGTGGAGTGCCCGACCCCGCGCGGGTCGAAGCCGACCAGGTCGAAATGCTCACCGATCGGGGTGTCCTCGAGCGCTTCACCCATGCTCGCGACGGTTTCGACCGCCGACGCACCGGGCCCGCCCGGGTTGATCAGCAGCGACCCGATGCGTTGACCGGTCGCCGGGATCCGGATCACCGCCAGCTGGGCCTGCTGGGTGCCCGGATGGTCGTAATCGACCGGAACCGGCACCATCGTGCAGCGCGCGGTGGGGATGTCGCTGACATCGCCGAGGACCGGGGCGCAGCTTCCCCACTGCACCTGGCCGGCGGCGGATTCGGTCGCCTGACCGGACTCCGGGGTGGCGTGAACGGCTGGGCTCACCACGGTCGCCAGTAACGGAAATAGGCAAAACGCAGAGCTCAGTAGTCTCATGCGCAACACGCGTCACATCGTCGCACGGGTAGCGGCGCCGATCGATGTCGGAAACGTCACGCGTCGGTCTCTAATGGGCCCGACGCGGGCTCAGCACTTCGAGCCGGGCGGCGGCACGACACCGTCGATCAGGTAGTCGGCGGCGAACTTGTCCACGCAGTCGTTGCCCTCGAAAACCACGGTGTGCTGGGTCCCGTCGAAGGTGAGCAGGCCGGCGTGCATCTGCTCGGCCAGGTCGACACCGGCCTGGTAGGGCGTCGCGGGGTCGTGGGTGGTGGACACCACCATCACCGGCGGCAGCCCGGGCACCGACAGCGCATGCGGTTCGCTGGTCGGCGGCACCGGCCAGAACGCGCAGGTGCCCAGCGGCGCATCGCCGGTGAATTCGCCGTAGCTCATGAACGGCGCCACCTCACGGGCACGGCGGTCCTCGTCGATCACCTTGGCCCGGTCCTTGACGGCGGGCTGGTCCACGCAGTTGATCGCCACCCGTGCGTCGGTGGCGTTGGAGTAGTGGCCGTCGGAATCGCGCTGCATGTAGACGTCGGCCAGCAGCAGCATGGTGTCGCCGTGCCCCTTGACCAACTCTTTGAGGCCGTCGGTCAGGTGTGACCAGAACGACGGCGAGTACAGCGCCATCAGGGTGCCGACGATGGCGTCGCCATAGCTCAGCCCGCGCGGGTCCTTGGTCTTGGCGGGCTGCTCCACCAGCGGGTCGACCAGGCTGTGGTAGACGTCGACGGCCTTGTCGGGGTCGGTACCGAGCGGACAGTTGGCGGCTTTGGCGCAATCGGCAGCGAAGTTGTTGAAGGCGTCCTGGAATGACGCGGCCTGCCGCAGATCCTCCTCGATGGGGTCGGCGTTGGGGTCGATCGCGCCGTCGAGGATCAGCGCGCGCACGTTCTGCGGGAACGCCTCGGCATACGCCGATCCGATCCGGGTGCCATACGAGTAGCCCAGGTAGGTCAGCTTGTCGTCGCCCAGCGCCGCACGCAGCGCGTCCAGGTCCCGAGCCACGTTGACGGTTCCGGAGTTGGCCAGGAACTTGGCGCCCGACTTCTCGACGCAGCGCTGCACGTAGGCCTTGGTCTCGTCCTCGATGTGTTGCACCCCGGCGGGGCTGTAGTCGACCTGCGGCTCGGCGCGCAGCCGGTCGTTGTCGGCATCGGAGTTGCACCAGATCTGCGGCTTCGACGACGCCACCCCGCGCGGGTCGAAGCCGACCAGGTCGAAGCGTTCCCGGACCCGCTCGGGCAGTCCGTCGACGACCCCGAGCGCCGCCTCGATGCCGGACTGGCCGGGCCCGCCCGGGTTGATCACCAGCGACCCGATCTTGTCCTTGGTGGCGGGAAACCGGATCAGGGCCAGCAGTGCGGTGTCGCCATCGAGGTGGTCGTAGTCGACCGGCACCGCGATCGCACCGCACTGCGCGTCTTTGGGGATCTTCGCGCTGCCGGACAGCACCTGGCAGCGACCCCACTCGACCGCCTGGCCGATCTTTGCCTGGTGCATGACGGCGCGACCGGCGACGACGCGGTCCTGGCCGATCACGAACACCAGCGCAGCGGTCATCGTCAGGATCAGGCAGACCAGCGTGGCGCGCGCAAGTGTGTCGCGACGAGACGAACCCATGACGCCCTATGCTGCCATGCGCAGATCAGCGGGCGGACCAGCCCGGCGGTTCAGCGAGGCTCGCCGCAGGCGAGGCGAAGCTGGGACCGCCGCATCAGCTCAGCGGTTCAGCGAGGCTCGCCGCAGGCGAGGCGAAGCTGGGACCGCCGCATCAGCTCAGCGGTTCAGCGAGGCTCGCCGCAGGCGAGGCGAAGCTGGGACCGCCGCATCAACCGCGGCGGTTCAGCGAGCGGCAACCACCAGCTCCTGCATCGCGGGGCCGAAGTCGTCGGCCATATCCCACAGATCGGGCAGCAGCTCCGGGCAGGACACCAATCCGACGTTGAGCTTGCCGTTCAGCGACATCACCGTGATGTTCAGTCCGGAGCCATGGAACACCGGCCCCAGCGGATACATGGCGGCGACCTGGGCGCCCAGGAAGTACAACGGAACCTGCGGGCCCGGCACGTTGGAAATCACCAGGTTGTGCACCGGGCGCCGCTCGGTCAGCCGGGTGCTCGCGTACAGACGCATCGCGACACCGAAGACCGCCGGTGCGGCGAACTGCGACCAATCCTGCAGCAGCGTCGCCCCGATAGCCGAACTGTGTTCTTTGGCAATCGAATTCGCTTCGGCGATGGCTTTGAGCCGTTCGGCCGGGTCAGCGATCTGGGTGTGCAGGTGAGAAAACATGCCCGACACCTGGTTGCGGCCGGGCCGATCGGATTTGCCATGCACCGACACCGGCACCTGCGCCACCAGCGAGGTCTCCGGCAGTTCGCCGCGGTCCGCCAGGAACCGGCGCAGCACCCCGGACACCAGCGCCATCACCACGTCGTTGACCTTGACACCGAAGTGGTCCTTGACCGTCTTGATGTCATCGAGGTCCAGCTGGGCGTAGGCGACATTGCGGTGGCCGGTGATGCTGGCGTTGAACGCGGTGCGCGGGGCGGTGAACGGCGAGGCCATCGCGGAGCCGCTGCGGGCCCGCTGCACGGTGTTGACCACCGACGACAACGTGCCCGGCAGCATGGCTGCCAACTGCAGCGGCCGGCTGACGAACCGGGCCAGCCCGCCGGCGACGATCTCCAGCGAGCTGGCGTCACCGACGCCGGGCACCGGCTCCGGGTCGGGGGCGTCGGCTTCGGTGCTGCACAACTGCGACATCAGGTTGGCGCCGGTGACCCCGTCCACGCCGGCGTGATGCACCTTGGTCATCACCGCGATCCGGCCGCCCTGCTGGGCCTCGCGTCCGTCGAGACCTTCGATCACCCAGGTCTCCCACAGCGGACGGCTGCGGTCCAGCGGCAACGAGGCAATGTGGCCGCAGATCGCCGACAGCTCGAATTTGCCGCCCGGCGGCGGCAGCCCGATGCGGTGCAGGTGCCGGTCGACGTCGAATGCGGGGTCTTCGACCCACACCGGATGGTCGAGGTTCAGCGGGCTGTCGGCAAGCTTCTCCCGGAACGCCGGCATCGCCTTCATCCGCAGGTCAAGGGCATCTCGAAGTTTCTCGAAGGTGTATCCGCCCGGAATCGTGGCGGTGTCCAACTCCAGGATCGAGCACACATGCAACGGCTGGGTGGGCGTCTCCAGATACAGGAAACTGGCGTCGAGTCCGCTGAGTCGTTGCATTTCGCTGATGGTAGGTGCAGCAAACCTCGACTGATACCTCAATCGGCCCACCGGATCACATTGTGAGGAAATCCACTGGTCGCAGTCGTTCATCCCGAGGGTGACAAGTGGCACACTGGCAAGGGTCAGATGAACCCGGGGACCCGACAGGGCCACGAGGATCAACCCGACCACCATCGAGGACACCGATGTCTGAGCAATCCGTCTACGGGTCCAATGCGCCTGCGCGCCGGCCCCAAACCCGCATCCACCACCTGCAGCAGATGAAGTCCGAAGGCCACAAGTGGGCCATGCTGACGGTCTACGACTACTCCACCGCCCGGATTTTCGACGACGCCGGCATCCCGGTGCTGCTGGTCGGTGACTCCGCCGCCAATGTCGTCTACGGCTACGACACCACCGTGCCGATCTCGATCGATGAGCTGATCCCGCTGGCCCGCGCCGTGGTGCGCGGTGCACCGCACGCGCTGGTGGTCGCCGACCTGCCCTTCGGCAGCTATGAGGCCGGGCCCGCCGCGGCGCTGGCGTCCGCCACCCGATTCATGAAGGAAGCCGGCGTGCACGCGGTCAAACTGGAGGGCGGTGAACGGGTCGCCGACCAGATCGCCACGCTGACCGCGGCCGGCATCCCGGTGATGGCGCACATCGGCTTCACCCCGCAAAGCGTCAACACCCTGGGCGGCTTCCGGGTGCAGGGCCGCGGCGACGCCGCCGAACAGGCCATTCACGATGCGATCGCGGTCGCCGAGGCGGGCGCGTTCTCGGTCGTCATGGAGATGGTGCCCGCCGAGCTCGCGACCCAGATCACCGGCAAGCTGACCATCCCCACCGTCGGTATCGGCGCCGGGCCCAACTGCGACGCGCAGGTGCTGGTGTGGCAGGACATGGCCGGCATGACCAGCGGCAAGACCGCGCGGTTCGTCAAGCGATTCGGTGATGTCGGCGCTGAATTACACAGGGCCGCAACGCAGTATGCGCAGGAAGTGGCCAGCGGGGCGTTTCCCGCCGAAGAGCACTGCTTTTAGAAGGCCCCGTCCTGTGGGCGGTGATGTGGCAGGCTGGTCGTCGTGTCCACCGGCGGCCCGAACACCTCGCGACATCGAGAGGTCGAGCGCAAGTTCGACGTCGACGAGTCCGCCATCTCGCCGTCGTTCGACGGCATCGCCGGGGTTGCCCGGGTGGAGCAATCGTCGTCGCACGCGTTGGAGGCGGTCTACTTCGATACGCCGGGACACGACCTGGCGAACCGGCGAGTCACGTTGCGCCGGCGTAGCGGTGGTCCCGACGCCGGCTGGCATCTGAAGTTGCCGGCCGGGCCCGATACCCGCACCGAGGTGCGTGCGCCGCTGGGTGCAGAGATCCCCGACGCACTGCTCGATGTGGTGGCGGCGATCGTGCGGGACCGGCCGCTGTCCCCCGTCGCGCAGATCTCCACCGACCGCAGTGTTGTGGTGCTGCGTGACGGCAACGACGAGGTGCTGGCCGAGTTCTGCGACGACCGGGTCACCGCGCAGGCCGGCGACGACGCCGAACGGCGTTGGCGGGAATGGGAACTGGAGCTGGGCTGCGGCGACCTCAAACTGTTGAACCGGCTCAGCAACCGGCTGCTCGACACCGGGGCGGTGCCGGCCGGCTACGGCTCCAAGCTGGCCCGTGTGCTCGGTGCGGGCTCGGCGCGCCCCCGCCCGGCCGACCGGATGCACCGCGCCCTGGCTGAGCAGGTCGAGCAGCTGCTGGTGTGGGATCGCGCGGTCCGGGCTGACGCCGACGATTCGATTCACCAACTGCGGGTGGTGATCCGCAGGATCCGCAGCCTGCTACAGGCCAGCCTGGAACCCGACGAGGACAGCTGGCTACTCGACGAACTGCAGCAGTTGGCCGCCCTATTGGGGGTGGCGCGCGATGCCGAGGTGCTCGGGCAGCGCTACCAGCAGGCGCTCGACGCGCTGGCGCCGGAACTGGTGCGCGGGCCGGTGCGCGATCAGCTGGTCGACGGTGCCGCCCGGCGCTATCACGCCGGCTGGCGACGAAGTCTTGCCGCGATGCGCTCACCGCGGTACTTCCGGCTGCTCGACGGCCTGGACGCACTGGTCAGCGCCGCGCCGTCCGGAGCGGGCGCGGCAACCGTCGACACCGCCTCCCACCGACTGCGCAAGGCGGTGAAGGCCGCTAAGCGGGCCGAGACGGCCGAGCGCGACGCGGCACTGCACCGCGTCCGCAAGGCCGCCAAGCGATTGCGGTACACCGCGTCGGCGGCCAAGAAGACCAAGATCGCCAAGCGCGCGAAAGCGATTCAGACACTGCTCGGCGAGCATCAGGACAGCGTGGTCAGCCGTGCGCATCTGCTGGAGCAGGCCGACATTGCCGTTGCGGCCGGCCAGGACACATTCACCTACGGGGTGCTGTATCTGCGGGAGGCCGATCTGGCCGAGCAGTGCCGCGGGCGATTGCGGCCCGCCCTGCGCAAGCTCCGCAAGGCGTTGTAGCGGGGCGGACGAGTTGGCCTGTAAGCCGGATTCTGTTCCGCGCCACGAGGACGCGGCGGCGACCATCCATCTGGACACACCGTTGCCGGGTGCCTCGAGCGGCCTACCCGCAGGCTCGGGCGAGCAACCCTCTAACGCCTGCGCGACCGCACCGCAGTGCGGCCTTCTTGGCCTTGCTTCGGGTGGGGTTTACCAAGCCATTCCGGTCACCCGGAATGCTGGTGCGCTCTTACCGCACCGTTTCACCCTTACCACCAAAAGGTGGCGGTCTGTTTTCTGTGGCACTGTCCCGCGAGTCACCTCGGATTGCTGTTAACAATCACCCTGCTCTGTGAAGTCCGGACTTTCCTCGACGCGCGGTATGCGCGCCGCGGCCGCCCGGCCAACTCGTCCGCGCTGCTCACCGTACCGTCTTGCGGATGTCCAAGCATCCACAACCGTCTGAGATACTGCCCCGGTGAACCCGTACCCGCCGAACTGGACGCCCGAGGTCGGCGGGTATCCGCCGAATGGTTACCCCCAGGGTGGTTATCCCCCACCCGGGCACTATCCCCCGCCCGGGTATCCCCCGCAGCCGTACTACGGCCCCGACCCCCAGGCCCCGTTCGGTCGCGACCCCGCGACCGGCCAACCGCTGTCCGACAAGTCCAAGATGACCGCGGGTCTGCTGCAGTTGTTCCTGGGCGGATTCGGCGTCGGCCGGTTCTATCTCGGCTCGACGAACATCGCCATCGGCCAACTGGTCACCTGGTTCGTCGGATTTCTGCTGCTCTTTCTCTACGGCATCGGGGCGATCGTCTTGTTCGGCCTGAGCATCTGGGCGCTGGTCGACGCCATCATGATCTTCACCGGCTCGGTGCGCGACCAGTACGGACGCCCATTGCGCCCGTAGCCGCCCGCCGCAGCTACGCCGCGTGCTGGTCCGGCAGCATCAGCCGGATCACTGCCGCCTCGACCTTGCTGACCTCGACGGCCGGCGGCCCGGTCGGCATCGGCGGAGCCGTCGAGGAATAGCGTGCTCCCGTCGGGGTACGGAACTCCGCACGATGCCCCGCGTCGTCGCAGGTCCGGACCCGCCAGCCGGCGGCCTCCTTGGCGTAGTTGCACTGCTCGCACAGCCCCAATCCGTTCGACGCCGACGTCGGCCCGCCGCGGCAGTGCGGCGTGGCATGGTCGCGGTGCCGGATCGGTGCGTCGCAGTAGGGCGTGCGGCACCGCTGGTCACGCAGCCCGATGAAGTCGGCCAACCCTCGGGGGAACAGCCGCGACCGGGACTCCATCGCGACCAGCGAACCCGATGTCGGGTGGGCATACAGCCGCCGCAGGGTGGCCTTGGATCGTGGGTCGGTCGCCGCCGCCCGAATCCACTGTGCGGCAACTTCAGCCGGGATCGGGCCGTAGCCTGACACCAGCGCCGACCCGGCAGCGCCGCCGAGCAGCACTTCATCGGAGAGCAGCAGGTTGACCGCCATCGAGATCGGCTGCGCGGCGTCTCGCCCGGTGACCCGCTCGACCAGCGTGTCGGCCATCACCTGTCCGAGCGAGCGATCGTCACGGCTGGTCTCGGCTGCCCGGCGCAGTGCGGCATACACCGAAACGCCCTGGGCGACCGGAAGCAACGCGGTCAGATACGTCATGGTGTCGGGCGCCGGCCGAATGGTGACCGTGCGGTCTTTCTCGGCTCGCGACGCCCGGTCGACCACCGCATGCGGATCCAGCCGGTAGGCGACCTGTTTGGCGGCGGCCGTCAGCGCGGCGTCCCCGACCCCGTCCAGCTTCCCGATATCCGCGCACAATTCGGTGTCCAGCCGGCCCCGATCCTCCACGTCCAGGCACGCCGATTCCCGCACCAGGATGGTCGCCCGCCACTCCGAGAGGGCACCGGCTTCCAACGCGGCCAACGTGTGCGGCATCTCGTGAACCAACGCTTTGGCGAACCCCAGATGCCGCCCGCCGCGCACCGGCGAATCACGCCGCGCCAGCGCGACCTCGCTTGCCACCCCCCGGCCACGCCGCGCCGTCGGCATCCCGGCCTCGGCTTCGGCGGCCCGCCGGGCCGCGTCGAGGGCGGCCGCTGCCCGGGCCTGCCCCGCCGCCGCGGCGGACTTGACCCGTTCCAGCAGGGCAATACGTTCCACCAGCTCCGACTCGGGCACGCCGGCATCCAGCACCGCCACCCCTGCCGAGAGGGCGGTCACCGCGTCCAGGTCGATCATGTTCATCACGGTATGCCGGGGGTCTGACAAGTTTTATGGTCGACGTCGAGGAAGGGAGCGACGGTGACACGGTGGCAGCAGCGGGTCGATGGCGCCGACTGGGACGCCGTCACCGCCGACGTCAACGCGCACGGCGGCGCCCTGCTGCCCCGGCTGGTCACCGCCACCGAAGCCGCCCGTCTCCGCGGGCTCTACCGCGACGATGACCGGTTCCGCGCGACGGTGGACATGGAACGTCACCGCTACGGCGCCGGCCAGTACCGCTATTTCGCCGCGCCCGCCCCGGACCCGATCGATCAGCTCAAACACGCGCTGTATCCCCGGCTGCTGCCGATTGCTCGTGACTGGTGGACCAAACTGGGCCGCGATACGCCCTGGCCGGACAGCCTCGATGACTGGCTTGCGATGTGCCATCGCGCGGGTCAACGAAAGCCGACCGCGCTGATGCTGCGCTACCACGCCGGTGATTGGAATGCGCTGCACCGAGATCTGTACGGCGAGCTGGTGTTTCCGCTGCAGGTCGTGATCAACCTGAACAACCCGGACACCGACTACACCGGCGGTGAGTTCCTGCTCGTCGAGCAGCGGGCCAGAGCGCAATCCCGTGGCACCGCCACCCAGATACCGCACGGGCACGGGTATGTGTTCACCACCCGGGAGCGGCCGGTCCCCTCGACGCGGGGCTGGTCGGCAGCCCCGGTGCGCCACGGTGTGTCTAGCGTGCGCTCCGGTCAGCGGTACACCCTGGGCCTGATCTTTCACGACGCCGCATAGGGTTACCCGGTCCGGCGTAGGACGAACACGTTGTCGGCCAGCGTGCCGGACTGTCCGTCCGGGCCGATGGCGGTCCGCTCGACGCGTTCGGCCCGCACCCGAGTCCACCGCGCGTCGTCGAGCTGCAGCGCGTTCAGAACGCGGTCGACGGTCGGGAATTCGTGGTTGCGGGCATGTTCTCCGGCCCACGGCGGGGCGGCGGCGTGATCGACGATCAGCAGCGTTCCGCCCACCGACACCGCGGCGGCCGCCCGTCGCAGCACCTCGTCGCGGTCGAGGCGCACCGGGGAGTGCAGGAACTGGGCCTGCACCAGGTCGAACTGTCCGCCCGGGAAGCTGGCGGGCAGGTGATGACACTGGAACTCGATGCCGGACAGCACGTTCCGTTCCTGCGCGGCTGCCCGACCGCGCTGCAGCGCCGTTTGCGAAACGTCCACAGCGCACACCCGCCAACCCCGCTCGGCCAGCCAGATGGCGTCCGCCCCCTCCCCGCAGCCCACGTCCAGGGCCCGACCGGCGGGCAGCTCCGAGGCCAGCTCCACCAGCCGGGCGTTCACCCGGCCGCTCCACACCTTCTCGGTGTAGAACTCGTCCCAGAATTCGCGCGGGTCCTGCTCGGGGTCAGTCATCGACGTTCGCTCCTTCGGCAACGTGCGGAAACGGCAGACCGTAATCCTCGGCGGCCAGGCTCTGCACGACCGCGGCCGCGGCGCGCGAGCCCGCCGCGATCACCGCGGCGACCTGCGGTAGCTCCCCGGTGATATCCCCGGCGGCGAACACCCCGGGAATCGAGGTGCGGCACAGCGGATCCACCCCGACAGCGTCTGCAGCCAACGGGGTGGGCGCGGCCGCTGAAGCGCCGAGCTGTTCGGCGAGCCTGTTGCGCTGCCGCATCGCGGTGGCGACCAGCAGGCCCCGGCGGGACAACCGGGCACCGTCGGCGAACACCACCGCCGACAGTTCGCCGTCGCGACCGTCGAGCGCCGCGACCGGCCGTTCATCGACCGCGACGCCGGCGGCGGCCAGGGCGGCCCGAGCGTCGTCGTCGAGGTCGGCGGCACCGTCGGTCAGCACCACGATGTCGTTGCTCCAACACCGCAACAACAAAGCCAGATGCAGTGCCTGGCCGCCCCGGGCCAGCACCGCCAGCGGCTGATCCCGCACCTCCCAGCCGTGACAGAACGGACAGTGGAACACCGAACGGCCCCAAAGCCCGTCGAGTCCGGGCAGCGCCGGCGGCTGATACACCATCCCGGCCGCCAGCAATACCCGTCGGGCCCGCTCGCCGGTCCCGTCATCCAGGCGAACAGCGAATTCTTCTCCCACGCGCTCGATCTCGACCACCTCAGCGGTACGCACCGGCACGCCGTAGGATGCGAGTTCATCGCGGCCGGCACGGTACAGCTCGGCCGGTGCGCGACCGTCGTGACCCAACAGGCCGCCGATACCGTGCGCGGCGCGGTTGCTCTGCTCCCCCGCATCGATCACCAGCGTGCGCCGGCGGGCCCGCCCCAAGACCAAACCCGCGCTAAGCCCAGCGGCACCGCCGCCCACGATCACGCAATCCCAGATATCGGTCATACATCCGAGCTTGCAGGCACCCCGGCACAAGTGGCAAGCTGATTTGCCATGCAGGCAAACGACGGGGAGAGCGATGTCGACCTGCGGGTGCGGCGCCGGCTCCGTGAGCTGCGCACCGAGCAGGGTTTGACGCTGGAGGATGTGGCCACTCAGGCCGGCATCGACGTCTCGACACTCAGCCGTCTGGAATCGGGCAAGCGGCGCCTGGCATTGGATCATCTACCCCGGCTGGCAGCGGCGCTGTCGGTCAGCACCGACGAACTGCTGCGCGCCCCCGAGCAACCGGACCCGCGGGTGCGGGGTGCCTCGCAGACCCACCACGGCATCACCTACTGGCCGCTGACCCGGCACGGGCCGGCCGGCGGCCTACACGCCTTCAAGATCCGCGTCAGCGTCCGGCGGCGCCGCCCGCAGCAGTTGCCGGTGCACGACGGCCAGGAGTGGATGTATGTGCTGTCCGGTCGGCTGCGGCTAGTGCTGGGCGACGACGAATTCGTGGTTCAGCCTGGCGAAGCCGTGGAGTTCTCTACCCGCACGCCACACTGGTTCGGCGCGATCGACGGGCCCGCCGAGGCGATCGTCATCTTCGGCGCCCACGGCGAACGGGTGCACCTGCACGACTGAAAACCGGTTACAGGTAGGCCGTTTGGTTCACCAGCCGCACCGCCGCTCCCCCGTCGGCGAAGAATTCGGCGATGCTCAACGACGCCAGGTCCAGGTGCAGTCGGTACAGGATCGACGGGCCGGCGTCCAACGCCAGCCGCAGCACCGTTTTGATCGGGGTCACGTGCGACACCACCAGCACGGTGGCGCCGCCGTGTTCGGCGATGATGCGGTTGCGGGCGCGGCGCACCCGGCGCTGCACGGCATCGAAACTCTCGCCGCCGGGCGGGTTGGTGCTGGTGTCGCGCAGCCAGCGCCCGTGCAGTTCGGGGTCACGCTGGGCGGCTTCGGCGAACGTCAACCCTTCCCAGGCCCCGAAATCGGTTTCGGTCAGGTCTTCGTCGACCACCACGTCCAGGCTCAGCAGTTTGGCTGCCGCTGTCGCGGTGTCGTAGCAGCGCTGCAACGGTGAGCTGATCACCGCCGAAATCCCGCCGCGCCCGGCCAGATACCGCGCGGCGGCGTCGGCCTGCCGCCGGCCCAGCTCGGTCAGGGCCGGATTGCCGCGCCCCGAGTAGCGCCGCTCCACCGACAACGCGGTCTGCCCGTGCCGCAGCAGCAACATCCGGGTCGGGGTGCCGAGGGCGCCGGTCCATCCGGGCGCGGTTGGTGCCGCCGCTTTTTCGGCAGGCGGTTGCTCGGGTGCGGCGGCGGCATCCATCGCCTCATTGGCCAGCCGGTCGGCGTAGGAGTTCTTCTCCCGCGGAATCCAGCGGTACCCGATCTGCTCGAATCGCGCGGCCAGGTCACGGGCCTGGGCGTACAGCACCGCCAGATCCGCGTTCTTGACCTTCCAGCGCCCGGACATCTGCTCGACGACAAGTTTCGAATCCATCGCCACCGCAACCTCGGTGGCGCCCAGCCGTGCGGCCTCGGACAGGCCCGCGATCAGTCCGCGATATTCGGCGACATTATTGGTGGCCCGGCCGATCGCCTCCTTGGCCTCGGCCAGCACCATCGCGCGGTCCGCGCTCCACACCACCGCCCCGTAGCCGGCCGGCCCCGGGTTTCCCCGCGAACCACCGTCGGCCTCGACGAGCACCTTCACTAGGACGCCCTGACCCGCAACAGAATCGCCCCGCACTCCGGGCAGCGCAATACGTCGTCTTCGGCGGCCGCCGAGATCCGGGACATCTCACCGCGGTCGATCTCGATCCGGCACGCGCCGCACCGCTGACCCTGCAGTTGACCGGCGCCCGCGCCGCCGGCCGCACGCTGGCGTTCATAGAGCGCGACCAGGTCCGGGGACAGCGCGACGATCAGCTCGTCGCGGCGCGCCATCCGCTGCCCGCGGTTGTCCTCCACATCGGCCAGTGCGCTGTCACGTTGCTGCTGTGCGGTGCTCAACTCGGCCTGCAACCCATCCACAGCGGCCTGCTCGGTCGCCTGCACGGCCTGCAACTCTTCGCGGCGCTCCATCACCTCCAGCAGCGACTCCTCCAGGCTGCTCTGGCGGCGCTGCAGGGTTTCCAGTTCGTGCTGAAGGTCGGACAGCTGCTTGGCATTGGTTGCCCCCGAATTCAGCAGCGAGCGGTCCCGGTCTTCGCGTTGGCGCACCCCGTCGATCTCCGCCTCGAAACGCGTCACCTGGGCGTCCAGGTCCTCCAAGGCGATTCGCACCGCACCCAGCCGGTCGGTGGCCGCCAGATGGTCGGCCTGGACCCGCTCGAGCTGCTGTTGTTCGGGCAGGTGCGCCGCGCGGTGTGCGATGCGCGACAGTTCCGCGTCGATCTCCACCAAGTCAAGAAGTGAGCGTTGTTGTGCCACTTCAGCTTTCATGACCTTCCCTCTCTGTGTCGACGTTCCAGGGATCGGTGCGGGTGGCGCTGACCCGCACCGGCAGCGTTGCGCCGAATGCTGTTCGTAGTACCTCCGCCGCTTGGTGGCACCACGGGTATTCGCTGGCCCAGTGCGCGACGTCGATCAGCGCCACCGGTGAGGCCCGGCGGTGCTCGTCGGCGGGGTGGTGGCGCAGGTCAGCGGTCAGGTACGCCTGCACGTCGGCGCCCGCCGCGACCGACAGCAGCGAGTCGCCGGCGCCGCCGCACACCGCGACCCGCGACACCGGCAGGTCGGGATCACCGGCGGCGCGCACTCCCCACGCGGTGGCCGGCAGAGCGGCGGCGACTCGTGTCACGAAGTCACGCAACGGCTCCGGACGGGGCAGCGTGCCGATCCGGCCCAGCCCGACGCCAGTGGGCGTCGGTTGCAGCGCGAACACGTCGAAGGCGGGTTCCTCGTAGGGATGCGCGGCGCGCAGCGCGGCCAGCACCTGTGCGCGCGCCCGCGCCGGGGCGATGACTTCGACCCGGTCCTCGCTGACCTGCTCCACGGCGCCCACCTGACCGACGGCCGGCGTCGCCCCGGCCCCAGGCAGGAACTGGCCGATCCCGGTGACGCTCCAACTGCACTGCGAGTAGGCGCCGATCCCGCCGGCACCGGCCGCGAACACCGCGTCGCGCACCGCACCGGCCTGCGCAACCGGCACGTAGATCACCCACTTGTCCAGATCGCTCGTGTTCGACCGCGGCTCGAGCACCGCCTCCACCGTCAGCCCCAGCACCTGGGCCAGCGCGTCGGAGACCCCCGGCGACGCCGAGTCGGCATTGGTGTGCGCGGTGAACAACGAACGCCCAGAACGAATCAGGCGATGGATCAACGCCCCCTTGGGGGTGCTGGCGGCGACGGTGTCCACCCCGCGCAGCAGCAACGGGTGATGTGCCAGCAGCAGGCCGTGGTCGGGAACCTCGTCGACGACGGCCGCGGTCGCGTCCACGGCGATGGTCACCGATTCCAGTACGTCGTCGGGGTCGCCGCACACCAACCCGACCGAATCCCACGACTCGGCCAACTGCGGCGGGTAGGCCGTGTCCAGCACGTCCATCACATCGGCCAGCCGTGCCGTCACGCCAACACTCCCGCGACCGCCTGCACCAGCGTCGGCCACTCCCGTCGCACCGCGGCCCGCAGATACTGGCCATTCAAGCCGACGAAGGTGTCGCAGCGTCGCACCGTAATCCCGTTAGCCCGCAAATGTTTACGCATCAGGATCGCATCGGGTACACCGAACAGCACGAACGGTGCGCGCCCGTCGATCACGTCGGCCCCCGTCTTTGTCAGCGCCGCCACCATCTGCGCGCGCAGCGCCGCCAGCTCGCGGGCGGCCTCAGCGGCCTGTGCCACCGCGTCGGGTGCGCTACAGGCCGCGATCGCCGCCAGTTGCAGGGTGCCCAGCGGCCAGTGCGGGCGCCGCGCGGTCAGCCGCGCCAACACCTCGGGGGCACCGAGGGCATAGCCGACCCGCAGGCCCGGCAGCGACCAGGTCTTGGTCAGGCTGCGCAGCACCACCACATCGGGCAGCGACTCTCCGGCCAGCGACTGGGGCTCGCCGGGAACGGCGTCGGCGAACGCCTCGTCGATCACCAGGATCCGGCCGGGACGCCGCAGTGCCAGGATCTCGGCGCGGTCGTGCAGCACCGAGGTCGGATTGGTCGGATTGCCCACCACCACCAGGTCGGCGTCCTCGGGCACCGCGGCGCTGCCCAGCCGAAACGGCGGCGGCAGCACGACCTGGCAGAACGGCACACCCGCCGCGGCCAGCACCACCTCGGGTTCGGTGAACGAGGGCGCGATCAGCGCGGCCCGGGCCGGGTGCAGGTTGGGCAGCAGGGCGAAACCCTCACTCGCCCCGGCCAGCAGCGCAACCTCCTCGCGGGGCCGGTTATGCCGGGCGGCGACGGCGTCGACCGCGGTCTGCTGGTCGTCGGCGCTCGGGTAGCGGGCAAGATCGGGCAGCGCGTCAGCCAGCCGAGCCAGCAACCAGTCCGGCGGGCAGGCGTCGCGGACATTGACGGCGAAGTCCAGGTGGCCCGCCTCGACGGCCTGATCGCCGTGGTAACGCGCGGCAACGCGCGGGATCGTCGGTGCGGGGCCGGTCACAGGGGCAACAGTACCCACATCGACTCTGCACTCACGGCGCACTCTTCTCGAACTTTTCCGCCGCACGCGCAGAGTCAGCGCCCGGGGTGCCGACGCTAGGCTTTTGGTATGCCGGTGGGTTCGATCGAGTGGGTGGACGGCGCGGTGGTCACCGTCGACCAACGTGCGCTGCCCGGCGAGGTGCGCATGCTGCGGCTCACCAGCGTCGACGAGCTGATCGACGCGATCCAGACGCTGGCCGTTCGGGGGGCGCCGGCCCTCGGGCTGTGCGGCGCGTTCGGGGTAGCGCTGGCCGCCGCGGCGCACGACGACGACCCGCAGCGGGTGCACTCGGAGGCCGCCCGGCTCGCAGCGGCCCGCCCGACCGCGGTCAACCTGGCGTGGGGTGTGCAGCGCGCGCTGGCCGCGTTGCCCGCCGGGGTGCAGGCGGTACTGGACGAGGCGCTGCACCTGGCGGCCGAGGGTGACCAGATGAACAAGGCCGCGGCCACCCACGCCGCGGACCTGGTGCAGCAGCTGTGCCCGGATCGGCCACTGCGGGTGCTCACCCACTGCAACACCGGGCGGCTGGCCACCGGGGGGTTCGGCACCGCGCTGGGGGCCGTGGAGGTGCTGTATGCCCGCGGGGCGCTTGAGGGTGTGCTGGTCGACGAGACCCGGCCGCTGCTGCAAGGCGCCCGGCTGACTGCCTGGGAGCTCGCCGAGGCCGGCATCCCCTACCGGCTGACCGTCGATTCGGCGGCGGCGTGGGCGATGGCCAACGGGCAGGTGGATTGCGTGATCGTCGGCGCCGACCGGATCACCGCCGACGGGTCGGTGGCCAACAAGGTCGGCACCTACTCGCTGGCCCTGGCGGCCCGACACCACCGGCTGCCGTTCATCGTGGTGGCGCCCGAATCCACCCGTGATGCGGCGACCGCCACCGGCGCCGACATCGTGGTCGAGGAGCGGGCCGCCCCTGAGATCACCCACATCGGCGCCGCGCCGACCGCACCACAGGGCACCGCGGTGTTCAATCCCGCCTTCGACGTGACACCGCCGCACCTGATCACGGCGGTGGTCACCGAGAACGGCGTCGTCGAGTCCAGCGCGGTCGGCCAGCAGATCGCCGAGATGTCGCTGGCCCTTTACGGCCGGGGCTGGATGCCGGGGACGGCCGGCAACATCTCGGTGCGCACCGGCACCACTGCGCTGATCACCGGGTCGGGGCTGTCCAAGGGCGAGCTGACTGCGGACGACATGGCGACGGTCGCCGTCGCCGACTCCGCGGCGGTATCCGGCGCGGCCCGGCCGTCGGCCGAAACGGCGATCCATACCGCCGTGTACCGAGCGGTGCCGACGGCCGGGGCCGTCGTACACGTGCACTCCCCGCATGCCACCGCGCTGTCGGCCGGCGCGTCCGAGACCATGCACTTCGCCGGCTACGAGCTCATCAAAGGGCTTGGCAGGTCAGGCGATATCGACGTCCCGGTGTTCGCCAACCATCCCGAGGTGGCGCGCATCGGTGCCGACGTCGAGCGTCATCTCAGCGCGCACCCGGATGCGCCGCCGGTGCTGTTCATCGCCGGGCACGGCATCACCGGATGGGGCGCGGACCTCGCGCAGGCCCGCGACCGGGTGGAGTGCCTGGAGGGCATCTGCGAGTTGGTGACGCTGACCGGGAGGCCGACGCTATGACCCTGCTGCAGGTGATGGCCGACGACGACGCCGACGAGGTGCGGCTGCGGACCACCGACGCCGACGTGATCGGTGCCGAACTCGCCCGGCGCGGCATCGATTTCGACCGCTGGCCGCTGGCCGACGACGCGGGCGACGACGTGGTGGCGCGCTACGGCGACCGGATCGCCGTGCTCAACGCGGACGGGCGCTACCAGTTGATCGATGTGGCGCGGATGCAGAACGCGGATCCGGACAGTGCCGCCGTCGCGCGGGAGAAGTTTCGCGCCGAGCACCGCCACGCCGAGCACGAGGTGCGCTTCTTCGCCGCCGGCCGGGCCTGCTTCTATCTGCATCTGGGCGCCGAGGTCGCCGCGCTGGTCTGCGAGGCCGGTGATCTGGTGTCGGTGCCGGCCGGCACCCGGCACTGGTTCGACATGGGCGCGCAGCCCTGCTTCACCGCGATTCGGTTCTTCGAACGGCCCGACGGCTGGGTCGGCGACTTCACCGGCGATCCGATCGCGCAGCGCTTCCCCAGCCTCGATGAACTGCGGTGATCAGCACCGTCGTTCTCGACATCGAGGGCACCACCAGCCCGACCTCGGCGGTGCGCGACGACCTGTACGGCTACACGCGCCGGCACCTGGGCGCCTGGCTTGCCGAGGGCGGGCCCGAGGCCGCCGGAGTCATCGCCGAGACCGGTTCGATCGCCGGACGTCCCGACGCCGACGCCACCGTGGTCGCTGAGATTCTGTGTGGCTGGCTGGATTCCGATGTGAAGACCGCGCCGCTGAAAACTGCGCAGGGCATCATCTGCGCCGCAGGCTTTCGCGCCGGGGATCTGCACGGCGAGTTCTTCGACGACGTGGCGCCCGCGCTGCGGGCCTGGCACGACGCCGGGCTGGGGTTGTGCGTGTTCTCCTCCGGGTCGGTGCGTAATCAGCAGGATTGGTTCGCCCACGCCCGCGGCGGCGAGTTGGCGTCGCTGATCAGCGGCTGGTTCGACCTGAGTACCGCCGGCGGCAAGCAGGACGCTGCCTCGTATCGGCGGATCGCCGACACGATTGGCCTGCCCGCCACGCAGATCCTGTTCCTGACCGACCACCCCGGCGAACTCGACGCCGCCGCGGCTGCCGGCTGGGCGGTCGTGGGCGTGGCGCGGCCCGGCGAGCCGCACCGGCCGCGGCCGCCGCAACGCTGGGTGGGGTCGTTCGACCAGGTGGATCCGCGCATCTTCGGCGAGCGTGCGTGTCCCCGGTCCGACACGCCGTGAGTTCCCCTGGTCCACAGACGCCCGCCGCTTGAAGTCGCTGCATTCCGGTATCCGCAACAGCGAGGTAAGGACATCCTCGCGACCTGTCAGTGGCCCCCTATATACAGTTCCGTTCAGCTTCGGATGCGATGAATGGGGTGGCCACGTGATAACCGGCGAACTGAAGGCCAAGGTGGACCGCGCCTGGGACGCGTTCTGGTCCGGCGGGATCTCCAACCCGATGGAGGTCATCGAACAGATCACCTACCTGCTGTTCATCCGCCGCCTCGACGACCTCAACACCCTGGCCGAGAACAGAGCCCGACGCGGCGGCAGCTCCGAGGGCATCGTCTTCGGCCCGGATCAGCAGCAGCTGCGCTGGTCACGACTCAAGGACACCGCGCCCGAGGTGATGCACAAGACGGTCGCCGACGAGGTCTTCCCGTTCCTGCGCGCCCTGGGCGGCGACGGGTCCACCTACTCCGAGCACATGCGCGACGCCCGGTTCACCATTCCCACCGCAGCGTTGCTGTCCCGGGTGGTGGACCTGCTCGACGACATCCCGATGGCCGACCGTGACACCAACGGCGACCTCTACGAATACCTGCTGTCCAAGATCGCCGCCGCCGGCGTCAACGGCCAGTTCCGCACCCCGCGGCACATCATCGCGTTGATGGTCGCGATGACGGCGCCTGGCCCGGCCGACGAGATCTGCGACCCGGCGTGCGGCACCGCCGGCTTCCTGGTTGCGGCCGCCGAACATGTCCGTGAGCAACATCCGAGCGTGTTGACCAATGCCGAGCAGCGCCGACATTTTCACGCCAGCATGTTCCACGGCTACGACTTCGACTCGACCATGCTGCGGATCGGCTCGATGAACATGCTGCTGCACGGCATCGAGTCCCCCGACATCCGCTACCGCGACTCGCTGTCTGAGGGTGCCAGTGAAGATGCCGAGAAGTACACCCTGATCTTGGCCAACCCGCCGTTCGCGGGCTCGCTGGACTATGAGTCGACTTCCAAGGATTTGCAGCGGGTGGTCAAGACCAAGAAGACCGAGTTGCTGTTTCTGGCACTGTTTTTGAAGCTGCTCAAGCCGGGCGGTCGGGCGGCGGTGATCGTGCCCGACGGTGTGCTGTTCGGCTCTTCCAAGGCGCACAAGGAGTTGCGCCGGGTGCTTGTGGAGGACCAGAAGCTCGATGCAGTCGTGAAGCTGCCATCCGGGGTGTTCAAGCCTTATGCCGGTGTGTCGACCGCGATTCTGCTGTTCACCAAGACCAACTCCGGCGGCACCGACCAGGTCTGGTTCTATGACGTGACCGCCGACGGGTTTTCGTTGGACGACAAGCGCAATCCGGTGGACGCCAACGACCTGCCGGATACGCTGGCGCGCTGGGCTTTGCGCGACAGCTCCGAGCGGGACCGCGCCCGCACCGAGCAGTCGTTCTGCGTGCCGGTGACCGACATCGTCGCCCAGGGCTATGACCTCTCGCTGAACCGGTACAAAGAGATCGTGCACGACGAGGTCGAGCACCGGCCGCCGCTGGAGATCATCGCCGAGATCGAGGTTTTGGAGGGAGAGATCGCCAAGGGGCTGGCGGAGTTAAAGGCGATGCTGTCGTGAGGACGGTACCGCTGGGTGAGGTCGCTGCACTCGCCAGTGGTGGCACACCACGTCGTGGGGTCGCGGAGTACTACGGAGAAGGGACACCGTGGGTATCAATCACCGATCTCAATGACGGGACGGTCGAATACACGAACGAATCACTCACTCCCGCGGGGCTCGCAAACAGCGCAGCGAAGCTGGTACCCAGCGGAACCATATTGGTAGCGATGTATGGCGCCTCTATTGGGAAGCTCGGTATTGCTGGCCAAACCCTCTGCACTAACCAAGCGATCGCTGCGATCCAGCCGGACTGCAACGCGCTCGATAGCCGCTACCTGTATCACTTCCTCCTCAATCAACGTCCATCTCTACGGGCCCGAGGTCGCGGAGGAGCGCAGCCGAACATCAGCCTGGGCGACCTTCAGGACTGGCCTATCCCCCTACCGCCCCTCCCCGAGCAGCGCCGCATCGCCACGGTCCTCGACCACGCCGACGCCCTCCGCACCAAGCGCCGTCAGGTGATCAGGCACCTCGACGATCTCAAGCAATCGATCTTCCTCGACATGTTCGGCGACCCCGTCCGAAATCCGAAACAGTGGCCGACGTTTCGACTTGAAGATCACATTGCTTCGATGCAGTACGGCCCACGGTTCTATAACGAGTCCTACTCAGCGCAGGGCGTGAGGATCGTACGGATCACCGATCTTGATGGTGGTGGTTACCTCGACTTCGATTCGATGCCAAGGATGGACGTAAATGACGACGAACTCCACAAATACCTCCTGACGCCGGGGGATATCGTTTTCGCGCGCACTGGAGCTACTGTCGGCAAGCTCGCAGTCATTGCGAAGCAGGACCCACTGTGTATCGCTGGCGCCTACTTCATCCGAATCCGGCTGAAGGAGAACGTCGATCCGGCTTACGTTGCAGCAGCCCTCCGATCTCGGAGCATTCAGTCAATAATCGTGTCCGGGTCTCATCAGTCAGCGCAACAAAACTTCAGCGGACCAGGTTTGCGGTCGCTACCGCTTCCGCTCCCCCCCACTGAGCTTCAGCACCAGTTCAGCACAACCCTGACTGCGCTCACGGAGAAGCGAGCCGCCAACATCCGAGGGCAATTATCGCTCGACACCCTCTTCGCCTCCCTGCAATCCCGAGCCTTCCGCGGAGAGCTCTGATGCCTTTCGCTGTCATCGATTTCGAGACAACCGGTGCCGTACCGGAGCGCACCGACCGCGTCGTCGAGGTCGGCATCGTGCTGGCCGACGACAACTGGCAGATCGAGGATGAGTGGACGACGCTGGTCAATCCGCGTCGCGACGTTGGGCCTTCGCGCATCCACGGGCTCACCGCCGGTGATCTGCTCGGCGCCCCGGACTTCGCCGACATCAGCAGCCACGTCCTGGCGATGCTGTCCGGACGAATCGTCGTCGCGCACAACGCCAGTTTCGATATGCGCTTCCTGCATGCTGAACTGCAGCGCGCCCACTACACGGTCCCCGACCGCCCGGCGGCACTGTGCTCGATGAAATGGGCGGGCCGAGCCATCGGCACCGCCAAACTGGCGCACTGCTGCGAGGCTTTCGATATCCCCCTCGACGAAGCGCACGCCGCGTTGTGCGATGCCCGCGCGACCGCACGCCTCATGCCGCATTTGATGACGATGTGCGGCAACACCACCGAGTGGTTCGACGACCTGCGCCGGTGCTCGACCTACCTGTGGCCGAACACGTTCGGCACCGCCGCGCACATTGCTTCGGTGGTGCACCGCCAGAGCACGCAGATCGCCGAGGAATGGCTGCGCACCGTGCTGAGGTCCGCCTGGATACCCGGCACCCCCGAGGATGAAGCCGCCTACCTGCTGGTGCTCGAAGATGCGCTGCTCGACCGGTCGATCTCGCGGGCCGAAGGGCAACAGCTGATCGATACCGCCGAAGCCTCCAGGTTGCGCCCGGAAACGGTGCGGCGGTTGCACCGCGATTATCTGCGTTCGGTTGCGATCGAGGCGTTGCAGGACGGTGTAGTCACCGGCGCGGAGCGCCACGACCTGGAACTGGTCGCCGCGGCCCTCGGGATGACACCGGACAACGTCGACCAGGCCCTGCACTGGGCCGCGGCGCTCGCCACGCAGCAGACCACCGGATTGACGTTGCAGGCTGGTGACCGGGTGGTGTTCACCGGCGACATGATCCGCGGCCGCGACGAGTGGCTGGCCACTATCCGCGCCGCCGGCCTGACCTCCGGCGGGATCAGCAAGTCGACCCGCGTGGTGGTCGCAGCCGACCCCGACTCGCTGAGCGGCAAAGCCGTCAAGGCACGTCAGTACGGCATTCCCGTGATTGGCGAGGTGGCTTTCGAACGATTGTTTGACGTGTTTCGACAGTCCTCAGCCACGGCCGCACAATGCCTGCCCACAACGATCATTTAGTGACACGAATTCGCAACAATGTCACACAAGTGCCAGTAGAGTGACATTGTGGACCTGGCCATGTTCGTAAACGAACATTCCGGCTCGCTCGTCGACATCCTCGGCGCCGACCCGGCCGGCCGTGAGTGGCGACACAAGGCGTTCGTTCCCGCCCCGCTACCCGACACGATGCCAGAACTAGCCACTCCCACATTCCTGGCTGTTTCGGCAGCTCGCGCAGCCTTGGCAGCGTTGGACAGCACCTCAGGCCAGCTGCCGGATCCCACTCTGCTGCGCCTACCCATTCTGCGGCGAGAAGCCCAGAGCACGTCAGCGCTTGAAGGCACGTACGCACCACTGGCCCAGGTACTGACCGCTGATGAGGACGAACCGTCCTCAGCCGAGCTCGTCGAAATCTTGAACTACGTGCACATGGCGAACCACGCATTCCACTGGGCCGCCGACGGTCGCCCTATCTCAACGACACTGCTAGAGGACTTGCAGGGACTCCTGATGCGTGGGACTCCCCTGGCCGCGGAGTCCGGCCGCATCCGCGACACACAGGTGGTCATCGGGCTGCGCAGCAATGCCCAACCCGACTTGGTGCCGGTTCATGCTGCCCGATTCGTTCCACCGCCCCCCGGCGACCATCTGATTACCGGACTGCAGGATCTGGTCGACTGGATGCGCCGCGACCACACCACCACCATCGACCCCGTCGTCGCGGCGGCGATGTCGCACTATCAACTCGAAACGCTGCACCCGTTCCGGGATGGCAACGGCCGCCTCGGCCGGCTGCTGATCATCTTGCACCTACACGCCGCCGGGGTGCTGACCGAACCGACGTTGACCGTGTCCCCGTGGTTTGAGGCCCGTCGCAGCGAGTACTACGACCGCCTCCTCGCGGTGAGTACCACCGGAGCGTGGGACGAATTTGTGCGCTTCTTCAGCGTCGGATTGCGCGACTCAGCCGACGCGACACGTCGCCAAATGCTCGAACTAGTGGGTATACAGAACGAACTCAAAGAGGTCGTGCGCAACTCGTCACTGCGCGCTGACAGCGCGCATGCCTTGATTGACTTTGCTGTCGCCAACCCGTCGTTCACCGTCCGCAACGTCGAAGCGGCACTGGGTATCTCGTATGGACGGGCCAACAAGCTGGTCACGCAGTTGATGGATCTGGACATCCTCGACGTCGTCGATCCACACGGCTACAAACGCCGGTTCTTCGCACCGCGCGTCTTCGCCGTCCTCACCGCAGGAGCAGCCCGTTGAGCAACTTCGCCTTCCTGCAGCCTGTCGGCTGGCCAGAACTGCACGCCGACTGCGCCCGCGCCGAAAGCTACGCCACCAGTGACCCGCGCGCGGCCTGTATCTACAGCCGCCGTGCCGTGGAGCAACTGGTCGCTCACCTTTATGACGTGCTGGGGTTGCCGATCCCCTACAAGGACGACCTGTCGGCGCGCACCAATGACGCGGCCTTCCGCGCCAGGACCGGGATGGGCATCGCCCAGAAGCTGAACCTGATCCGCAAACTCGGGAACACCGCCGTACACGAATCCCGGCCGATCCCCCCGCGTGCCGCCCTCGACGCGTTGCGCGAGCTGCATCACGTGATGGTGTGGGCGGCATTTCACTACTCCACCAACCCGCAGGCGGTGCCGCTCAAGGCTGCCTTCGACGCGACACTGGCTGCCAAGGGCGCGCCGCTTTCACGCGCTGAGCTCGCCAAGATCGCCGCACGCTTCCAGGCCCAAGACGAAGCCCACGCTAAGGCCCTGCGTGAGAAAGACGAGCTCGCCGCAGCCAAGGACGCCGAAATCGCCGCGCTGCGGGTGCAGATCAGGGCCGCGCAGGCCGCCAATCAGCAGACAGACGACCGCGACTACTCCGAGACCGAGACCCGCGACCGGTTCATCGACGTGCTGCTTGCCGAGGCCGGCTGGCCACTGGCCGAAGCCCGCGACCGCGAGTACAAGGTCGCAGGCATGCCGAACAACGATGGTGTCGGCTACGTCGACTACGTGCTGTGGGGCGCCGACGGATTGCCACTAGCCGTCGTCGAAGCCAAACGGACCACCAAGAGCCCCGAGGTGGGCCAGCAGCAGGCCAAGCTGTACGCCGACTGCCTGGAGAAAATGACCGGTCGCCGTCCAGTCATCTTCTACACCAACGGATACGAGCATTGGTTGTGGGACGACGTCGCCGGCTATCCGCCGCGGCCAGTGCAAGGTTTTCTGACCCGCGACGAGTTGGAGTTGTTGGTTCACCGCCGCCACGCCCGCCAACCACTGCACGAGGCCCCCATCGACGCCGAGATCGTGGAGCGCCACTACCAGCATCGCGCCATCCGGGCTATCGACGGCGCCTTCACCACCAAACAGCGCGAGGCCCTGCTGGTGATGGCGACCGGATCCGGCAAGACCCGCACCGTCATCGCCCTGGTCGACCAACTGATGAAGGCCGGCTGGGTCAAACGGGTGCTGTTCCTGGCCGACCGCACCGCACTGGTCAACCAGGCGGTCAACGCGTTCAAGACCCATCTGCCGGCCGTCACCACCGTCAACCTGGTCACCGAGAAGATCACCGATGGCCGTGTCTACACATCGACCTACCCGACGATGATGAACCTCATCAACGACACCGATTCGGGCCTGCGGACATTCGGCCCGGGATACTTCGATCTGGTGGTCATCGACGAGGCGCACCGCTCGGTGTACCAGAAGTACCGCGCCATCTTCGACTGGTTCGACTCGCTGCTGGTAGGGCTGACCGCCACCCCCAAGGATGAGGTCGATCACAACACCTACCGGCTGTTCCACCTCGAAGACGGAGTGCCGACGGATGCCTATAGCCTCGATGAAGCGGTGGCCGAGGGATTTCTGGTTCCGCCGGTGGGGGTGTCGGTCGGCACCAAGTTCTTAGAGCAGGGCATCCGCTACGACGACCTGCCCGAAGACCAGAAGGATGAGTGGGACGCCCTGGACTGGGGCGAGGACACCGATCCGCCCGACGCCGTAGCCGCCGAAGAGCTCAACCGGTTCCTATTCAATGAGGACACCGTCGACAAGGTGTTGGCAACCCTGATGGACAAGGGCCACAAGGTCGCCGGCGGCGACCGTCTGGGCAAGACCATCATCTTCGCCAAGAACCAGGAACACGCCGAGTTCATCGCACGACGATTTGACGATCAATACCCGGAATACGCCGGGCAATTCGCGCGAGTCATCACCCACGCGACGACCTATGCCCAAAGCCTGATCGACGACTTCTCCGTCGCCGACAAAGCCCCGCATATCGCCATCTCGGTGGACATGCTCGATACCGGCATCGATGTGCCCGAGGTTGTGAACCTGGTGTTCTTCAAGCGGGTCCGGTCCAAGAGCAAGTTCTGGCAGATGATCGGTCGCGGCACCCGGCTTTGCAAAGACCTCTACGGCCCGGACCGGCACAAGCAAAACTTCTATGTCTTCGACTTCTGCGGCAACCTCGAGTTCTTCAATCAGGACCTGCCCGGCTCGGAAGGCTCGGTGCAAAAGTCGCTGCAACAGCGGCTTTTCGAGACCCGACTTGGGCTGATCACCGCGCTCGACCAGGTCGTGGCACCCACCGAGCCCGAGCCGCCGGAGGGAACGGGCGAGCAGACCAAGCGAGGCCTGCGCGTCGACACCGCCTGGTTGCTGCACCGCGTCGTGGTCGGGATGAATCTGGACAACTTCCTCGTGCGTCCTCAGCGCAAATGGGTCGAGCACTACGGACAATGGTCGGCCTGGGCCCAGCTGACCACCGACGAAGCAGGAGATCTCTGCGAACACCTGGCCGGTCTGCCCTCCACGCACAAGGACGACGACGAGGCCGCCAAGCGGTTTGATCTGTTGGTTCTACGGCGCCAACTGGCCCAGTTGGAAGGCGACGCCGTCGCCACCGAACGTCTCCGCGAACAGATTCAGAACATAGCCGCGGGACTGCTTGCCAAGACGACCATCCCGCAAGTGCGCGCCCAGCAGGTACTGCTCGACGAGGTCGCCAACGACGAGTGGTGGATCGACGTCACCCTGCCAATGCTGGAACTCGCACGACGACGACTACGCGGCCTGATCACCTTCCTGGACAAGACCAGAAAGGCGACGGTGTACACCGACTTCGAGGACGAACTCGGCGACGCCACCCTGATCGACCTGCCCGGCGTCACTCCCGGCACGAACTGGGAGCGCTTCAAGGCCAAGGCCGCTGCCTACCTCAACACCCACCGCGACCATGTGGCCCTGCAGCGGCTGCGACGCAACAAGCCGCTCACCGCCGACGATCTGCAAGCGCTGGAGCAGATGCTGGTCGACAGCGGTGCCGGTGATACGACGGACATCGCCCAAGCCAGTGAGCAGGCCCACGGCCTGGGGTTGTTCATCCGCTCACTGGTGGGTCTGGACCGGACGGCCGCGGTCGAAGCGTTCGGGAAGTATCTCGACGGCACCGCGTTCACCGTCGACCAGATTCGCTTCGTCACGCTGATCGTCGATGAGCTCACCAGCAACGGGCTAATGGATCCGGCACGCTTGTACGAGTCGCCGTTCACCGACCATGCGCCGACCGGCCCGGAGACGGTGTTCGGCGAGGCCGACGTCGACAACATCGTCACCATCCTTCGCACCATCAAGGCCAATGCGGCGCCGAGCGACGTGGTCGCGTAGGCCGCCGGGATCGCCACTGAAATAGACGTCCAGATTGGCGTTCAGCCCCGAGAATCGCCGGTTTTCGAAATATGGACGTCTATTTCAGGAGCACGCTCCGGCGTCGATTGATCCGCGGGTCCAGGCCGCCCCTGCCCGACCCGACGCACACCAGCCACAGCAGCACTCCCAGCAGCAGCCACTCCGGGGCGTAAAACAGGTTGCTCAGGAAGTCCCACCAGCTTGGATACTGCTGCGCCAGACCCGGACCGATGTCGGTGATCAGCGCGCCGATCATGACGACGGCCAGCACCGCCGCGGCGAGCCGGGTCCCCAGGCCCAGCATCAACGCCGCACCGCCGACCAGTTCCGCCACCGCCGTGGCCGGCGCCACCAGCTGCGCACCGGGAATACCCAGGCCGACGAACATCCGGGTGAACGAGGCGAGATCGCCGAGCTTGCCCACCGCTCCGCTGAAGAACATGAACCCGACCGTGACCCGCAACAGCACATTGGGCAGCCAGCTGAGGTTGTCCAGTCTGGCGGTGGACACGGGGCCGCGGACCATCAGCTACCTCCTGTCGCGCATGGGGCAGCGATTCGAGCGCCGGGACCCCATCAGCGACAATAGACACCGTGACCCTGCCCGACACCCGCCCCCAGCTGGTGATTTTTGATCTGGACGGCACGCTGACCGACTCGGCGGACGGGATCGTGTCGAGTTTCCGCCACGCCCTGCAGCAGATCGGCGCGACCGTCCCCGGCGGCGACCTGGCCGCGAAGCTGGTCGGCCCGCCCATGCACCACACGCTGGCCGAGATGGGGCTCGGTGCGCACACCGACGCCGCGATCGCCGCCTACCGCGCCGACTACGCCGCCCGCGGCTGGGCGATGAACAGCCTGTTCGACGGGATCGCCCCGCTGCTCGACGACCTGCGCGCCGCCGGGATCCGGCTGGCGGTGGCCACCTCAAAGATCGAGCCGACCGCCCAGCGCATCCTGACCCACTTCGGGCTCGACGGCTACTTCGAGGTCATCGCCGGCGCCAGCCCCGACGGCGTCCGCTCGGCCAAGGCCGACGTGCTGGCCCATGCACTACAACAGCTCACGCCGCTCCCGGAGCGGGTGCTGATGATCGGTGACCGCGCGCACGACGTCCACGGTGCCGCCGCGCACGGCATCGACACCGTGGTGGTCGGATGGGGTTACGGGCAGACCGATTTCACCGGCAGCGACGGCGCGGGCGTAGCGCAGGTCGCCACCATCACCGAGTTGCGGGAGGTGCTCGGTGTCTGAACAGCGGCTCCACGTCACGTTCGTGTGTACCGGCAACATCTGCCGATCGCCGATGGCCGAGAAGATGTTCGCCGCCCAGATCATTCAGCGCGGCCTCGGCGAACGGGTGCGCATCACCAGCGCCGGCACCGGCGCCTGGCATATCGGCAACGGCGCCGACCACCGGGCCGAAACCGTGCTGCGCAGCCACGGCTACCCCACCGACCACTGCGCCGCCCAGGTCGACGACGACCACCTGGCCGCCGATCTGCTGGTCGCGTTGGGCCGCAACCACGTCCGGATGCTGCAGCACCTGGGCGCGCCCGGCACCCGGATTCGGATGCTGCGCTCCTTCGACCCGCGCTCGGGTGCGCATGCCCTCGATGTCGAGGATCCCTACTACGGCGGACCCGAGGACTTCGAACAGACCTTCACCGTGATCGACGCCGCCCTGCCCGGCCTGCACACGTGGGTCGACGAGCAACTGGGCGGCGCCCGCTGATGCGACGCTGGACCTTTCTGCTGCGCCCGGGCTGGCTGGCCCTGGGCGTGGTGGTGGCGGCGTTCGCCTACCTGTGCTTCACCGTGCTCGCCCCCTGGCAGCTGGGCAAGAACAGCCGGACCTCGCGGGAGAACTCCCAGATCGAGCACTCGCTGACCGCCGACCCGGTTGCACTGACAACACTGCTGCCGCAGCAGGATTCGACGGCACCCGACGCGCAGTGGCAACGGGTGACGGCGACCGGCCATTACCTGGCCGACAAGCAGGTGCTGGTGCGATTGCAGCCCGTCGACGGCAGCCCGGCCTTCAAGGTGCTGGCGCCCTTCGCCGTCGACCACGGCCCCACCGTGCTGGTCAACCGCGGCTACGTGCGCCCGGTGGAGGCATCGCGGGTGCCGCCGATCCCGCCTCCGCCGCCCGGCACGGTGAGCGTCATCGCCCGGTTGCGTGACCCCGAGCCGGCCATACCGGGCAAGGAGCCGCTCACCGACCAGGGGTTCGCCCAGGTCTACTCGCTGGACACCGCGCAGGTGGCGCAGCTGACTGGGGTTCCGCTCACCGCGGCCTATCTGCAACTGGTCGCCGATCAGCCCGGCGGCTTGGGGCTGATCGGGCTGCCGCACCTGGACTCCGGGCCGTTCCTGTCCTACGGGATTCAATGGATCGCGTTCGGCATCATCGCGCCAATCGGCTTGGGCTACTTCATTTTCTCCGAGCTGCGCGTCCGACGCGCCGAGCAGCGGGCCAGGGACGCCAAGGCACCGGGCAGCGACGAGCCGTTGACCGTCGAGGACAAACTCGCCGACCGCTACGGCCGGCGCCGGTAGAGCTGCGCCAGAACGGCGACGCCCGCCGCCGCCAGCTGCACCGCCCGCGAGAGCCGCACCGCGCGCCGCAGATCTTCGACCCCCGGCGCCGCGCCCCGCCCCAGCGTGGGCCGGATCTGCAGTTCGTGCCGATACGCGGTGGGTCCGCCCAGTTGCACGCCCAGCGCCCCGGCGAACGCGGCCTCCACAACCCCGGCGTTGGGGCTGGGATGCCGTGCCGCGTCGCGGCGCCACGCGCCGGCGGCCGCAGCAGGTGATCCACCGACGACCGGCGCGCACATCACCACCAGCAGCCCGGCCAGCCGCGCCGCCGCATAGTTGGCCACATCATCCAAACGCGCTGCTGCCCAACCGAACCGGGCGTACTGCGGCGAGCGGTAGCCGACCATCGCATCCAGGGTGTTGACAGCGCGATAGGCCAACGCCGCGGGCGCCGCCCCGACCGCCGCCCACAGCAGCGGCGCCACCTGCGCATCGGAGGTGTTCTCGGCGACCGATTCCAGCGCGGCCCGGGTCAGCCCGGCACCGTCCAACGCAGCCGGATCACGGCCGCACAGCGACGGCAGCAGTCGTCGTGCCCCGTCGATGTCGCCGCCGTCCAGCAGATCCGCCATCGCCAGTCCGGTGCGGGCCAGCGAGCTGCCGCCCAGCGTCACCCAGGTCGCCAAAGCGGTGACGGACGCCGAAGACACCCGGCCCCGCCGATCCGCGCCGCGCTGCGCCAGCACTCCCAGCAAGCTCACCGCGCCGACCAGCACACCCACATGCACGGCACCCGCGGTGCGGGTGTCGCGGTAGCCGACCCGCTCCAGCGCACTCGCCGCGGCGCCGAACCCGGCGACCGGATGCCCCACCGCCGGATCACCGAAGACCATGTCGGCCAGATAGCCGGCCAATACCCCGACGGCTCGAGTACGTCCTATCGGCCCCAGCACTCGGGCATACTCGCATCTATGGAGGTGCCTCAATGAAGCGGCCCATCACCCGCATCGTCGACGTGCTAAACCCGGCGGCGATGCTGCTGCCGGCTGCCAACGTGATCATGCAGCTCTCGCTGCCCGGCGTCGGCTACGGCGTGCAGGAATCCCGGGTGGACAGCGGCAACGTATACAAGCATCCGTTCAAACGGGCCCGCACCACCGGCACCTATCTCGCGGTGGCCACCATCGGCAGCGACGCCGACCGCGAGCTGTACCGCGAGGCGGTCGATACCGCGCACCGGCAGGTGCGTTCGACCGCGTCGAGCCCGGTGCGCTACAACGCCTTCGATCCCAAGCTGCAGTTGTGGGTGGCGGCCTGCCTGTACCGCTACTTCGTCGATCAGCATGAGTTCTTGCACGGTCCGCTCGACGACGCGGCCGCCGACGCGATCTACGCCGACGCCAAGAAGCTGGGCACCACCCTGCAGGTCACCGACGACATGTGGCCGGCGGACCGGGCCGCCTTCGATGAGTACTGGAAGCGCTCGATGGACCGGCTGCACATCGACCCGCCGGTGCGCGAGCATCTGCGCGGGGTGGCGTCGATGGTGTTTTTGCCGTGGCCGCTGCGGCTGGCCGGCGGGCTGAACCTGTTCGCGACGACGGGATTCTTGGCGCCGGAGTTCCGCGAGATGATGCAGCTGGACTGGTCGACGTCGCAGCAGCAGCGGTTCGAGTGGCTGCTGTCCGCGCTGCGCCTGGCCGACTGGCTGATCCCGCAGCGAGCGTGGGTACTGGGTTACCGAGCGTACCTGTGGGACATGCGTTTTCGCGCCCGCAACGGGCTGCGCGTCGTCTGAGAAGCCGGCCTGTGCAATCCTGGGACGGTGCGAGACGTTTCGGGTGTGGGGATCTGGAGTGCGCCGCTGCGCTACGGCGATCGGGGTGAGGCCGCCGACGCGGCCGCCGAGTTGGAGGAGCTGGGCTTCGGCACGCTGTGGATCCCCGACGTCGGCGGTGCGGTTTTCGACTCGGTAAGCAACCTGCTGTCGGCCACCGGACGGGCCGTCATCGCCACCGGCATCTTGAACCTGTGGATGCACACCCCCGACGAGGTGGCGGCGTCCTACGCCGCGCTGACGGCGGCGCACGGTGACCGGTTCCTGCTCGGCATCGGGGTCAGCCACGCCCCGCTGGTCGATGCCGGGGACCCCGGGCGCTACCGCCGGCCGCTGCGGGCGATGACCGCCTTCCTCGACGGCCTCGACGCCGCCGAGAGCCCGGTGCCGGTCGACTCCCGGGTGCTGGCCGCGCTCGGCCCGAAGATGCTCGATCTGGCGGCGACCCGCAGCCGCGGCGCCCACCCGTATCTGGTCACCCCCGATCACACCCGCTATGCGCGCGAGCAGCTGGGTCAGGCGCCGCTGCTGCTGCCCGAGCAGACCGCGATCCTGTGTCAGACCCGCGAGCAAGCCCGCGAGATCGGCACCAAATGGCTGGGCTCCTACCTCGCACTGCCCAACTACGCCAACAACCTGCGCCGGTCGGGATTCTCCGACGATGACATCACCTCGGTCAGTGACCGGTTGTTCGACGCGATCATCGCCTGGGGCACGGTGGAGTCGGTCATCGCCCGGATCGCCGAACACCGCGCCGCCGGCGCCGATCACGTCTGCGTGCAGATGCTGGACGCGGACCCGCGCGGGTTCCCCCGGGAGCAGTGGCGGCAGTTGGCCGCCGCCCTGGCCTGATGGAGCCCCGCCTGGATAGCCGGCTCGAGGACGACCAGCCGGTCCCGGTGCTGGCGTGGCGTTTCGCCGCGCCCCGGCTGTGCATCTCGTCGGGCCCGTTGGGCGGGGGCATCGGGTTGCGGGACTGGACGATCAACGCGACGGTGCCGCTGCATTACGAGCGGATGGACCCGGAGATCCACCTGATGGAGATCGCGGGCGCACTCGGCCTGCCCGGCACCGGCTGCGGCCTGCTGACCGCCGTCGACGTCAGCCATCATCACCGGGCCACCGACGGCGGCGTGCACGCATGCGCGACGGTCGGGATTTCCAGTCCGACCTGGGCGGCCGCGCCCGACGGGCACTTTCGCCGGGAGCTGCCGGCGATCGTGCGGGTGGGCACCATCAACGTCGTGGTGGCGGTCCCGGTCCGGCTGTCCGACGCCGCCCAGGTCAACGCCGTCGTCACGGCCACCGAAGCCAAGGCGCAGGCGCTGCACGAGGCGGGGATCGCCGCCACCGGGACAGCATCCGACGCCGTCGTCGTGCACTGCCCGGTCGACGGGCCGGTGGAGGCCTACGGTGGCCCCCGGTCGGTGTTCGGCGCCCGGATCGGGCGTGCGGTGCATGCGGCGGTACTCGACGGCAGCCGGGCCTGGATCGCCAGACATCGGAGTACGTGAGGCCCGACTCCCGGAAAGCGGAAACGGCCCCGGTTAACGCGACATTGCGTCATAGTGACCAGATGGCTGTCATCGCCGACACCATGCCGGCCCGGGCGCTCGCGGCGGTGGCCGGAATTCTTGTCGCGGCCGGTGTCGCTACCGCCCCCGCCGCCGCCGAACCGGCGGTCCCGCCGAACTGCGCGGCCGGGCAGGCGTTGTACTGCGACCAGCCGATCGAGGCCGACGGTTCCTGGATCCGGTGCTACCGAACGCGGGCGATCTTCATGTCACGCGGGCGCTACCTGCCCGCCGTGCAACGGTGTGTGCGAGCCTCCCCGGACGCCATCTCGATCGGCCCGCCGTATCACCTCGGCGACAGCCAGTAGTCCGCCAAACCCGTTGGCGTACCCCCGGTTAGCCGTTGATGATGAGCACCACCATGGCGATCGAGCACAACACCGCCATCCAGAACCACGCCTGCAGATAGATGCGCTCGTTGGTCTCCTCCACCTTCGGTGAAGCTGGTGCCGGGCGCTGGTCCGTCAATTGCGAAGTCATGCTAACTAGCTTTGTCGATTTGTCGGTTGCCAACAACGTGTTACTCAGCGCACCGAACCCCGCGTTGTGACGCCGGTCATATCGACGGCTGGTCTGGTGGGCGCGGACGGTATCGAACCGCCGACCGCTGGTGTGTAAAACCAGAGCTCTACCACTGAGCTACGCGCCCCTGCCTGGGGCAGGCTACCCGGCCGGGTACCTGACTCCCAAAACCTTCGCCCGCGAGCGTGCGCGGAATGCCAGTCAACATCGGTGACGGGTGTACAACTGCGCACGCTCGCGCTCAGGGGGCGGGCTTGAGCGCCGCCAGGGCATCCAGCCACAGCGCCTGGTCGCGGGTTTCGCCGGGCTGCTTCATCTCGGCGAACCGGATCACCCCGGACTTGTCGATCACGAACGTGCCGCGATTGGGATAGCCGGCCTCGTCGTTGAACACCCCGTAGGCCTGGCTGACGGCGCCGTGCGGCCAGAAATCCGACAACACCGGGAACAGGAAGCCGCTCTCGGCCGACCACACCTTGTGGGTCGGCGGCGGACCCACCGACACCGCCAGCGCCACGCTGTCGTCGTTCTCGTAGTCCGGCAGGTGATCCCGCAACTGGTCCAGTTCGCCCTGACAGATCCCGGTGAACGCCAGCGGGAAGAACACCAGCAGCACGCTGCGCACACCGCGATAGTCGCTCAGCGTGACGCGTTGCTGATTCTGGTCACGCAGGGTGAAGTCGGGTGCGACCGCGCCGACGGTCAGCATTCAGCGCTTGCCCGCACGCGACTTGGGCTGCACCAGCCGGCTGCCGCTCCAGTCGCCCAGGTTGACCGACGAGGTCGGCATCAATCCGGCGGTGGGGGCCGCCTCGGCGATCTCTGCGGGCTGCACGTGGCCGCGGCGTCCGGTCTTGGGCGTCAGCACCCAGATCACGCCGTCGTCGGCCAGCGCCGCGATCGCGTCCATCAGGGTGTCCACCAGGTCTCCGTCGTCCTCGCGCCACCACAGCAGCACGACGTCGACCACTTCATCGGTGTCCTCGTCGAGCAACTCGCCGCCGCAGGCGTCCTCGACGTCAGCGCGGATGTCGTCGTCGGTGTCCTCGTCCCAGCCCCACTCCTGGACAACCTGCTGCTTGCCGATGCCCAATTTGCGGGCGTAGTTCGGGGCGTCCGCCGCCGCGACCACCGTGAGACCTCCCTGTTCCAGCGTTACTCGTTATCGTCGCACAACCAATCGTCGGCCCTGATTAGGGAAAGGGGCGGCACTGGTCGATCCCTTGCCCTTTGATCTGGTTGAGCTGGTCTTTGCGGGCGTTGTACACCGAAATCGCCGCGTGGGTGGAGATGGCGTCGGCCACCGACCGCGCCGCACCCACATAGGCGTTGAAGGTGTCCCGCAGCGGTTGGGGCATCGCGTCGGTGATCGCGCCGGCGACCGCGTCGGCGCTGTGGTTCAGCGAATCCACCGCCGGTCCCGCCGTCCCGCCGGTGTCCCCGCCCTTGTTGTAGGCGTCGACCCAGTTGTTCGTGGCGGTCACCGCATCTTCGCTGGTGGTCCGGAACGTCCCGCACGCCCCGCTGATCGCCTGCGTGGTCAACGACTGCTGGCGCTGGGACTCTTTACTGCTCGACGTCACGGCCGAGGCCGACAGCGATTTGGAGACCGAGGTCCGAAAGGTGGCGGCGACCGAAGAATCCACCGAGGCGGTTCCGTCGATGATGCTGGTACACCCGACGATGCCCATCGCCACCGCGGCGACGCCGCCGATTATCGAGGCGCCGCGTGACCATCGAGGACTCCCGGATCGCTCGGCAGATCGCCTCGATCCACGTCGCGGCACGGTACGCCCTCCAATCGGCACAGGTTGAGACGTTACCGAATGTGGGCCGGGCCCACCCGGGTGGGCCGAAATTCGCTGGAAGTGCAGTTCCGACTGGCGAGTAACCCACAACAGGGGCCACCCTGGGTACGTGGTGCGGCACGATAGGGGGAAAAGCCCCCAACTGGCCCCCGAACGAGGGTTGTCCATCACTCAACCGCCAGCCGAGGAGTAGCGAGTTGACTACTGAGTTCGAACGCCACGATCTGGCGCAAAACTCAAGCAACACAACTGAATCTGATCGTGTCCGGGTGATCCGCGAGGGTGTCGCGTCGTATCTGCCGGATACCGACCCGGAGGAGACCGCCGAATGGCTGGAGTCCTTCGACGAGTTGTTGGATCGTTCCGGGCCGGCGCGGGCCCGCTATCTGATGCTGCGGCTACTGGAACGCTCCGGCGAGCAGCGGGTGGCGATCCCGGCCCTGACATCGACCGACTATGTCAACACCATCCCCACCGAGCTGGAACCGTGGTTTCCCGGCGACGAGGACGTCGAACGTCGCTACCGGGCCTGGATCCGGTGGAACGCCGCGGTCATGGTGCACCGGGCGCAGCGTCCGGGCGTCGGGGTGGGTGGTCATATTTCGACCTACGCGTCCTCGGCGTCGCTGTATGAGGTCGGCTTCAACCACTTCTTCCGAGGCAAGTCGCATCCCAGCGGCGGTGATCAGGTCTTCATCCAGGGCCATGCCTCGCCGGGCATCTATGCGCGGGCGTTCCTCGAGGGGCGGCTGTCCGCCGAGCAGTTGGACGGATTCCGCCAGGAGCACAGCCACCCGGGCGGCGGCCTGCCGTCCTACCCGCATCCGCGGCTGATGCCCGACTTCTGGGAGTTCCCCACCGTCTCGATGGGGCTGGGTCCGATGAACGCCATCTACCAGGCCCGGGTCAACCACTACCTGCACGATCGCGGCATCAAGGACACCTCCGATCAGCATGTGTGGTGTTTCCTGGGCGACGGCGAGATGGACGAGCCGGAAAGCCGCGGGTTGGCGCACATCGCCGCGCTGGACGCCCTGGACAACCTGACGTTCGTGATCAACTGCAACCTGCAGCGCCTGGACGGCCCGGTGCGCGGCAACGGCAAGATCATCCAGGAGCTGGAGTCGTTCTTCCGGGGCGCGGGCTGGAACGTGATCAAGGTGGTGTGGGGCCGCGAGTGGGATGCGCTGCTGCACGCCGACAAGGACGGCGCCCTGGTCAACCTGATGAATGTCACGCCCGACGGCGACTACCAGACCTACAAGGCCAACGACGGCGGGTACGTGCGGCAGCACTTCTTCGGCCGCGACCCGCGCACCAAGGCACTCGTCGAGGACATGTCGGATCAGGACATCTGGCATCTGCGCCGGGGTGGGCACGACTACCGCAAGGTCCACGCGGCCTACCGCGCCGCCATGGAACACAAGGGCCAGCCGACCGTCATCCTGGCCAAGACCATCAAGGGCTACAGCCTGGGCAGCTACTTCGCCGGCCGCAACGCCACCCACCAGATGAAGAAGTTCAGGCTGTCCGACCTCAAGGACTTCCGCGACGAGATGCGGATCCCGGTCACCGACGCCCAGCTCGAAGAGGACCCCTACCTGCCGCCGTACTACCACCCCGGCTCCGACGCCCCGGAGATCCGCTACCTGCTGGACCGTCGCCGCACCCTGGGCGGGTTCGTACCCGAGCGCCGAACCAAGACCAAGGCGCTGACGCTGCCCGGCAGCGACGTCTACGCGGCGGTGAAGAAGGGATCGGGCAACCAGGAAGTCGCCACCACCATGGCGACGGTCCGCATCTTCAAAGAACTGTTGCGGGACAAAGAGATTGGTCCCCGCATCGTCCCGATCATTCCCGACGAGGCCCGCACCTTCGGGATGGACTCCTGGTTCCCGAGCCTGAAGATCTACAACCGCAACGGGCAGCTCTACACCTCGGTGGACGCCGAGTTGATGCTGGCCTACAAGGAATCCGAAGTCGGGCAGATCCTGCACGAGGGCATCAACGAAGCCGGCTCGACGGCCTGCTTCACCGCGGTGGGCACCGCCTACGCCACCCACGACGTGCCGATGATCCCGGTCTACATCTTCTACTCGATGTTCGGGTTCCAGCGCACCGGCGACGGCCTGTGGGCCGCCGGTGACCAGATGGCGCGCGGCTTCGTGCTGGGAGCCACCGCCGGTCGCACCACGCTGACCGGTGAGGGCCTGCAGCACGCCGACGGTCATTCACTATTGCTGGCGTCCACCAATCCCGCGGTGGTCTCCTACGACCCGGCGTTCGCCTACGAACTCGCCCACATCATCGAAAGCGGCCTGGACCGCATGTACGGCGAGAACCCCGAGCACGTGTACTTCTACATCACGCTCTACAACGAGCCGTATGTGCAGCCGGCCGAACCGGAGACGCTCGACGCTGACGGCGTGGCGGGGCTGCTGCGCGGTATCTACCGCTACCAGAAGGCCGCCCAACCCGGCGCCTACAGCGCCCAGCTGCTGGCGTCCGGCGTGGCGATGCCCGAGGCGCTGCGGGCGGCCGACCTGCTGGCCCAGGACTGGAACGTCGCCGCCGACGTCTGGTCGGTGACCAGTTGGGGCGAGCTCAACCGTGACGGGGTGGCGATCGAACGCGCCAAGCTGCGCCACCCCGACCACCCGGCGGCGGTGCCCTATGTGACCCAGGCGCTGGCCGACGCCCCCGGCCCGGTCATCGCGGTCTCGGACTGGATGCGTGCGGTACCCGAGCAGATCCGGCCCTGGGTGCCGGGCACCTACGTCACGCTGGGCACCGACGGGTTCGGCTTCTCCGACACCCGCCCGGCCGCGCGCCGCTACTTCAACACCGACGCCGAGTCCCAGGTGGTCGCGGTGCTCGAGGCACTCGCACAAGACGGCGAAATCGACCGTGAGGTGGCCATCGCCGCAGCCCAGCGCTACCGGATCGACGATGTGTTGGCCGCCCCGGAGCAGACCAGCGACCCCGGCGTCGCCTAACGCCGGCGCTAGGCCGGGTGGCCGGGCTCGAGGTCGCTGACGTCGGACAGGCTCAGCAGCGGACCGGCATGCTCGGGTGCGCTGCCGGCGACGGGTTCCAGCAGGTAGCCGACGTGGTCGCCGAGATCGAGCCGGCTCAGCGTCTTGCCGACGAACCAGGCGACGGCGTCGTCGAGGATCGGCATCCCGTGCGGGCCGCGGTGCCAGGCGCAGCGGGTGAACTTGTCGATCTGGTCGCCGGTTTGCGCGCCGAACAGGGCGGCCAGCGCCCCATCGGAACGGGCAACGACATGCACCGCCAGGTGGGTGGACCGGCGGGCCACCGCGAAGGTGTGGTTGCGCCGGGAGATGCCGACCAGGAATCGGGGCGGCTGCAGGCTGGTCTGGGTGGCGAAGCCGACCAGGCAGCCGGACCGGTGATCGCCGGCCTCGGTGGTCACCACGAACATGCTGTAGTCCAGCAGAGCGACCAGCCGAGTGAATGCGTCCTCGTCCACCTGTCCATCATGGGCCGCCCGCCCGCAGCGTTCGCACGGTACCCCCGGCACCAGTTGGGGAAAACATCCAGAAATGTGGCGTATCTTTTAGAGATGGCCGACAGAACCGATACCGGGTTCGTCATTCCTCGTTCCACGCTGGATCAGTTGGAGGCGGTACCGGAATCGCTGCTGCGGCGGCTCAAGCAGTACTCGGGCCGGCTCGCCACCGAAGCGGTGTCCGCCATCGGCGAGCGGTTGCCGTTCTTCACCGAGCTGGAGGCGTCCCAACGCGCCGACGTCGCGCTGGTGGTGCAGACCGCCATCGTCAACTTCGCCGAGTGGATCCATGACCCGCGCGCCAATGTCGGCCACACCGCACGGGCCTTCGAACTCGTCCCGCAGGATCTGGCCCGGCACATCGCGCTACGCCAGACCGTCGACATGGTGCGGGTCACCATGGAGTTCTTCGAAGAGGCGGTGCCGGTGATCGCCCGCACCGAGGAACAGGTCACCGCGCTGACGGTGGGCATCCTCAAATACAGCCGCGACCTGGCCTTCACCGCCGCATCGGCATACGCCGACGCCGCCGAGGCCCGCGGCACCTGGGATTCCCGGATGGAGGCCAGCGTCGTGGACGCCGTAGTGCGCGGCGACACCGGCCCCGAGCTGTTGTCCCGGGCGGCGGCGCTGAACTGGGACACCACCGCGCCGGCCACCGTGGTGGTGGGCACCCCGGCGTCCGAGGGCGGCGCCCAGTCCAGCCAGGACGTGCGCGACATCGCTTCGGGTCATGGCCGCGCCGCGCTGACCGACGTCCACGGCACCTGGCTGGTGGCGATCGTGTCCGGGCAGCTGTCGCCGACCCAGAAGTTCCTGGGTGATCTGCTCGCCGCGTTTTCCGACGGCCCGGTGGTGATCGGGCCGACGGCACCGATGCTGACGGCGGCCTATCACAGCGCCAGCGAGGCGATCTCGGGGATGAACGCGGTCAGCGGCTGGACCGGTGCGCCGCGACCGGTGCTGGCCCGTGAGCTGCTGCCCGAGCGCGCCCTGATGGGCGATCGGTCGGCGATCGCGGCCCTGCACACCGATGTGATGCGGCCGTTGACCGATGCCGGGCCGGCGCTCACCGAAACCCTCGACGCGTATCTGGACTGTGGCGGCGCCATCGAAGCCTGCGCCCGCAAGTTGTTCGTTCATCCAAACACCGTCCGTTACCGACTCAAGCGCATCGCCGACTTCACCGGGCGCGATCCCACCCAGCCGCGCGATGCGTACGTGCTGCGGGTGGCCACCACGGTGGGCCGGCTGGCGAACCAGGCCGCCACCATCAGTGCTGTTACCCAGGCCACTCTTGCCGTCGGGACCGCCCCGGACACGGCCCCCGACCAGGGCCAGATCGACTGATAGGTCGCGAGACGGTATCGACAATGTCGCGGTGAATAGGGGTTTTGTAGGACCTCCACAAAAACTTAAGACAAGGTTCATAATCTGGTACACCCCTCAAATCCGTCTTCACAATGTTCTCTTAAAGACGTGATTGCGTTGCTTGCCCCCGGACAGGGGACCCAGACGCCGGGCATGCTGGAAGCGTGGCTGGAGCTGCCTGGCGCCGCCGAACAGGTCGCGTCGTGGTCTGAGCTCACCGGCCTGGATCTGGCCCGGCTGGGCACCACCGCTTCGGCGGAGGAGATCACCGACACCGCGGTCGCTCAGCCCCTGATCGTGGCGACCACCCTGCTGGCCCACCAGGAGATGGTCCGCCGCGGCCTGCTCGCCGACGCCACCACCCTGGTGGCCGGCCACTCGGTCGGCGAAATCGCCGCCTACGCCATCGCCGGCGTGATCAGCGCCGACGACGCCGTGTCGCTGGCGGGTACCCGCGGCGCCGAGATGGCCAAGGCGTGTGCCGTCGAGCCGACCGGCATGGCCGCCCTGCTCGGCGGGGACGAGGCCGAGGTGCTGGCCCGTCTCGAGCAGCTCGACCTGGTCCCGGCCAACCGCAACGCCGCCGGTCAGATCGTCGCCGCCGGCCGCATCGACGCGCTGGACAAGCTCGCCGAGGACCCGCCGGAGAAGGCCCGGGTCCGCCGGTTGGCCACCGCCGGGGCGTTCCACACCCACTTCATGGCGCCCGCGCTGGACGGCTACACCGCCGCCGCGGCGAAAATTGAAGCGACCACTGGAATTTCAGAGCCCACCACCACGCTGCTGTCGAACGCCGACGGGCAGCCGGTGGCCTCGGCGCAGGCCGCGATGACCACGCTCGTCGCGCAGCTGACCCGGCCGGTGCGCTGGGACCTGTGCGTCGACACCATGCGACAGCACGCTGTCGCGGCGATCGTCGAGTTCCCGCCCGCGGGAACACTCGTCGGCATCGCCAAACGTGAACTTCGGGGAACTCCGACGCACGCCGTCAAGTCCCCCGCAGACCTGGACGGGTTGGCGGATCTGTAACCAGCCGCGTCACCAAGCACGACCAGGATTTACCCCGTACGTCCGAGTAACACAACCAAGAAACAAAGGAGCCACAGTGGCCACCACTCCGGAGCAGGAACAAATCATCGCCGGCATCGCCGAGATCATCGAAGAGGTGACCGGTATCGAGCCGTCCGAGGTCACCATGGAGAAGTCGTTCGTCGACGACCTGGACATCGACTCGCTGTCGATGGTGGAGATCGCGGTGCAGACCGAGGACAAGTACGGCGTGAAGATCCCCGACGAGGACCTCGCCGGCCTGCGCACCGTCGGTGACGTCGTGAACTACATCCAGAAGCTCGAGGAAGAGAACCCCGAGGCTGCCGCTGCCCTGCGCGAGAAGTTTGCCGCGGAGAACCAGTGACCTCGTCTTCGACGCTAAACGGCGGTTACCCCAGTGTTGTGGTAACCGCCGTTGAGGCAACTACTTCGATCGGCGCTGACGTCGACAGCACCTGGAAGGGATTGCTGGCCGGCGAAAGCGGCATCCACGTCCTCGAGGACGAGTTCGTCACCAAATGGGACCTGCCGGTGCGCATCGGCGGTCACCTCAAGGACGGTGTCGACGACCACATGGGCCGGCTGGACCTGCGCCGCATGTCCTACGTGCAGCGGATGGCCAAGCTGCTCGGCGGCCGGCTCTGGGAGCGCGCCGGTACCCCGGAGGTCGACCCGGACCGCTTCGGTGTCGTGATCGGCACCGGGCTGGGTGGCGGCGAGAAGATCGTCGAAACCTATGACCTGATGAACGAAGGCGGCCCGCGCAAGGTGTCGCCGCTGGCCGTGCAGATGATCATGCCCAACGGCGCTGCCGCGGTCGTCGGTCTGCAGCTCGGCGCGCGTGCCGGGGTGATCACTCCGGTGTCCGCGTGTTCGTCCGGGTCGGAGGCCATCGCCCACGCTTGGCGCCAGATCATCATGGGTGACGCCGACATCGTCGTGTGTGGCGGTGTGGAAGGCGGCATCGAAGCGCTGCCGATCGCGGCGTTCTCGATGATGCGCGCCATGTCCACCCGCAACGACGAACCCGAGCGTGCGTCGCGGCCGTTCGACAAGGACCGCGACGGATTCGTGTTCGGCGAAGCCGGTGCGCTGATGATCATCGAGACCGAGGAGCACGCCAAGGCCCGTGGCGCCAAGCCACTGGCTCGGATCATGGGTGCCGGCATCACCTCGGACGCCTTCCACATGGTGGCGCCGTCTCCGGACGGTCTGCGGGCGGGCCGCGCCATGACCCGTGCGCTGGAGCTGGCCGGACTGTCCGCCAAGGATGTCGACCACATCAACGCCCACGGCACCGCCACCCCGATCGGTGACACCGCCGAGGCCAACGCCATCCGGGTCGCCGGGTGCGAGCACGCCGCGGTGTACGCGCCGAAGTCGGCGCTGGGCCACTCCATCGGTGCGGTTGGTGCGCTCGAGTCGGTGCTGACGGTGCTGTCGCTGCGTGACGGCGTCATTCCGCCGACGCTGAACTACGAGACACCGGACCCGGAGATCGACCTCGACGTTGTCGCGGGCGAACCCCGGTACGGCGACTACAAGTACGCCATCAACAACTCGTTCGGCTTCGGTGGGCACAACGTCGCGCTCGCCTTCGGGCGGTACTGAGCACGAGGTCTGTCGGAGTAGGCATGTCATCGCTGGCTACAGGGAACGGTTTCCCCGATGTCGTCGTCACCGGAGTGGCGATGACGACATCGGTGGCGACCGACGCGGAGGGGACCTGGAAGGCGCTGCTGGACGGGCAAAGCGGGATCCGCACGTTGACGGATTCGTTCGTCGAGCAGTACGACCTGCCGGTCCGCATCGGCGGGCATCTCGTTGAGACCCCTGAGTCCTTCGACGAAGGCCTGACCCGTACCGAACTTCGGCGGTTGTCCTATCTGCAGAAGATGGCGACCGTGATGAGCCGGCGTGCCTGGGTGGACGCCGGCTCACCCGAGGTCGACACCCGGCGGCTGATGGTGTCCATCGGCACCGGGATGGGCTCCACCGAGGAGTTGGTCTACGCCTACGACGCCATGCGGGACCGCGGTTTTCGGGCGGTCTCCCCGCTGACGGTGCAGAAGTACATGCCCAATGGCGCGGCCGCTGCCGTCGGGCTGGATCACCACGCCAAAGCCGGGGTCATCACCCCGATCTCGGCGTGTGCGTCCGGTTCCGAAGGTATCGCCCACGCCTGGCAGCAGATCGTTTTGGGCGAGGCCGACATCGCGATCTGCGGTGGTGTGGAGACCCGGATCGAAGCGGTGCCGATCGCCGGCTTCGCCCAGATGCGCATCGTGTTGTCGACCACCAACGATGACCCGGCCGGCGCCTGCCGGCCGTTCGACCGGGATCGCAACGGATTCGTGTTCGGTGAGGCCGCCGGGATCATGATCATCGAAACCGAGGCGCATGCCAAAGCCCGCGGGGCCCGGCCGCTGGCCCGCCTGATGGGCGCCAGCATCACCTCCGACGGCTACCACATCGTGGCCCCCGACCCCAACGGCGAACAGGCCGGCCACGCGATGACCCGGGCGATCCAGCTGGCGGGGCTGACCCCCAAAGACATCGACCACATCAACGCCCACGCCACCGGCACCGTGGTCGGCGATGTGGCCGAATCCAAAGCCATCAACCTCGCGTTGGGCAGCCACCAGGCGGCCGTGTACGCGCCCAAATCGGCGCTGGGCCATTCCGTCGGCGCCGTCGGCGCGGTGGAGGCGATCCTCACCGTGCAGGCGCTGCGGGACCAGGTCATTCCGCCGACGCTCAACCTGGCCAATCTGGACCCCGAAATCGACCTGGACGTCGTGGCAGGCCAGCCGCGCCCCGGCAACTATCAGTACGCCATCAACAATTCGTTCGGATTCGGTGGGCACAACGTCGCTACCGCCTTCGGCCGGTATTGACGAACCCTCACAACAGGAGGAGAAACACGCGATGACGATCACCGCACCCGAGACGATCAGCGAATCACTCGACCCCCGCGACCCGCTGCTGCGGCTGTCCACCTTCTTCGATGACGGCAGCGTGGAATTGCTGCACGAGCGCGACCGCTCGGGTGTGCTGGCCGCTGCCGGCACCGTCAACGGGGTGCGCAGCATCGCGTTCTGCACCGACGGCACCGTGATGGGCGGCGCGATGGGTGTCGAGGGCTGCGCGCACATCGTCAACGCCTACGACGCCGCCATCGCCGAGCAGAGCCCGATCGTGGGCATCTGGCACTCCGGCGGTGCGCGGCTGGCCGAGGGTGTGCGTGCGCTGCACGCGGTCGGGTTGGTGTTCGAGGCGATGATCCGCGCCTCCGGGTACATCCCGCAGATCTCGGTGGTGGTCGGGTTCGCCGCCGGCGGCGCCGCCTACGGTCCGGCCCTGACCGACGTGATCGTGATGGCGCCGGAGAGTCGGGTGTTCGTCACCGGCCCCGACGTGGTGCGCAGCGTCACCGGCGAGGACGTCGACATGGCGTCCCTCGGCGGACCCGACACCCACCACAAGAAGTCCGGGGTGTGCCACATCGTCGCCGACGACGAACTCGACGCCTACACACGCGGCCGCCAGCTGGTCGGGTTGTTCTGCCAGCAGGGACATTTCGACCGCACCAAGGCCGAGGCCGGCGACTCCGACCTGCACGCGCTGTTGCCGGAGTCGCCGCGGCGCGCCTACGACGTGCACCCGCTGGTGGAGGCGCTGCTCGACTCGGATGAGCCGTTCGCGGAGTTCCAGGCCAAGTGGGCGCCGTCGATGGTGATCGGCCTGGGCCGGTTGTCCGGTCGTACGGTCGGCGTGCTGGCCAACAACCCGCTGCGGCTGGGTGGCTGCCTGAACTCCGAAAGCGCCGAGAAGGCAGCACGTTTCGTGCGGCTGTGCGACGCGTTCGGCATCCCGCTGGTGGTGGTCGTCGACGTGCCCGGCTACCTGCCCGGCGTCGACCAGGAGTGGGGCGGCGTGGTCCGTCGCGGCGCCAAGCTGCTGCACGCGTTCGGTGAGGCTTCGGTGCCGCGGGTGACCCTGGTGACCCGCAAGATCTACGGCGGCGCCTACATCGCGATGAACTCCCGCTCGCTGAACGCCACCAAGGTGTTCGCCTGGCCGGACGCCGAGGTGGCCGTCATGGGCGCCAAGGCCGCCGTCGGGATCCTGCACAAGAAGAAGCTGGCCGCCGCACCCGACGACGAGCGCGAGGCCCTGCACGATGAGCTGGCCGAGGAGCACGAGCGGATCGCCGGCGGCGTGGACGCGGCCATCGACATCGGTGTCGTCGACGAGAAGATCGACCCGGCGCACACCCGCAGCAGGCTGACCGAGGCGCTGGCCAGCGCCCCCGCCCGCCGCGGCCGCCACAAGAACATCCCGCTGTAATTTTCTCCCGGCGAGCAGACGTAAATGTGCCCTAGTAACGCTGTTACAGGGCACATTTACGTCTGCTCGGCAGGGGGTTAGCGCGTGGTGTAGCCGCCGTTAGCGAAGATGGTCTGACCGGTGATCCAGTGGCCGCCGTCGGCCAGGAACGTCACCAGCGGCGCGATGTCCTCGATCTGGGTCAGCCGATTGCCCATCCCCTGCGACTTGTGGAACTCGACCCGTTCGGGAGTCTCCTGCGGATAGAAGAACGGGGTGTCCATCGGTCCGGGCGCCACGCTGTTGACGTTGATGCCGCGCACCCCGAACTCCTTGGCCGCCGCCCGGGTGAAATGCTCCACCGGACTCTTGGAGCCCGCGTACGTGGAGTAGCCGTCGGTGAAGGCACCCAGTAGCGCCGTCACGATCGTCACCACCGACCCGTTGTCGTTCAGTCGCTTGCCGGCCTCCTGCAAAAAGAAGTAGGCCGCCTTGGCGTTGATGTCGAACATCGAATCGTATTCAGCCTCGGTGGTTTCCACCATCGGCTTACGCAGCACCTTGCCGACCGTGTTGATGGCGAGATCGACACCGCCGAACGCGTCGACCGCCGCGCCGAACAGCGCGGTGACGTTGGCCGGCTTGGTCAGGTCGCCCTGCACCTTGATCGCGTTCACCCCGGCGTCCTGGACTGCGGCGACGGTCTTGTCGGCGTCAGGTTCGGAGCTGGCGCTGTTGTAGTGCACCGCGACGTTGACGCCCTGGGCTGCCAGCGTGGTGCTGATCAGTCCGCCGAGGTTCTTGGCGCCGGCCGCGACCACCGCTGATTTTCCGGTCAGGTTGCTCATGGAATCGAAGGTAGACCCCGCAACCACAAATGAGAAACAATGATCTGCGACCTTTTGACAAACAAACCTTGTGGATAGCAGGCCAGTGACCGACTCCCAATCCGATATCAGCGTTCCCGATCTACGCCGGCTGACCCATTTTGTCGCGGTCGTGGAGGCCTCGGGCTTCACCCGCGCCGCCCGCCACCTCCACCTGTCGCAACAGGCGCTGTCCAGTTCGGTACGACAGCTGGAGAAGGAGATCGGCGCGACGCTCCTGGTGCGCGCCGGCCGCCGGATCTCCGTGACCCCGGCCGGACAGACCCTGCTCGACGAGGGTCGCCCCCTGTTGGCCGCCGCCCGAACCATCACCCGGCACACCCGGGCGGCGGCCGGCGGAGAACCGGACGAGTTCGTCGTCGGTCACTCCCCCGCGATCAGCAGCATCGATGTGTACGCGCTGCTGCAGGACACCATCGCGGCGTTGCCGGACACCTCGTTCACCGTGATGCAGCTCTTTCCCGATCGGCTGGCCGCGGCGGTGCGCGACGGCACGGTGCATCTCGGCCTGCGGCGCGGGGTGGTGCCGCAGGAGCAGTTGGCCAGCGCGGTGGTGCGCTATGACGAGCTGCGGGTCGCGGTGTGCAGCGAGCACCCGCTGGCCGCCCGGTCCCGCATCGCCGTCACCGACTTGGCCACCGAGGCCATCGCGCTGTGGGCGCCGCCGGGCTCGTCGTACTACAGCGACTTTCTCGTGAACGCCTGCCGGCGAGCCGGTTTCGAGCCTCAGTACCGAGTCAGCCGGGTGCAGGGCTGCCCGCCGGAGGCAGCGGCACTGACCGAAAATGCCGTCGCATTCGTCACCGCGCCGCCGGGTCCGGCGATCGGCGGCGCCGTCACGGTCGTCGATCTCGACGAGCCGTTGCTGGTGCCGATGCAGGGGCTCTGGCAGCCGCATACCGGCTCTCCGGTGCGCGAGAAGATTGTGCGCTGAATCGGTGCCGGCCAAATCCGTCGATTTGTTTCCGCACGCGCCGAAACGCCTCTAACATCAACCCACGCCGCAGCACGCGGTACCAACGCGGGGGCATGATCGGGCGCGGGTCGCCCAGAAAAGAGACACCACATGCCGAAGCGCCCGCCGATCACTGTCGCGCTGATCATGTTGCTGCTGTCGTTGCTGGTGCCGCCGGTTACCGCGAACGCCAAGGGATGCGGTGAACGCGGCTCGTTGCCCGATACGCCGCCGACCACCCACGGTTTCAACGACGACCTCATGCTGGGTCCCGACCCGTTGCCGCACGATGCGCCGGTAGCCGCGATGGTGGGTCACTACAAGCGGTTTGGCGCCATGGACCTTGACGGGTTCAAGCACAACTTCGTCAAGCCGCCAGTCGATGACCAGCATTCGGCAACCTGGATCTGGCCGCCGGGCCCCGACGGGTTCGCCACGAAATCCGGCGGCACATTGGGCGCCCCGGACCGCAAGCAGATCACGTTGAAGGCCGGGACAATGCTGGATCGGTTCGGCTTCGCGACGGGGAAGTTCCTCGCGCCCAAGGACACCCCGTTCGGTAAGCGGGCGCTCCCGCCGCAAGCATTGGATACCGCCGACCACACCAACGCTGACTACGAGGGCCACAAGTGGACGCAGAACACCATCATTCCGCCGAGCAACTATCACGTCTACTGTGTCGCGCACGATTTCAAGGTCGACGCCGGACCGATCGCCCCGTGGTTCGGCCAGCCGGGCCTGGGCACCCAATACGTGCTGATGCCCAGCTATGTGGACAACCAACCGGACGACAAACTCACCGTGCTGTGGTTGCTGACCAACGGCCCCAAGGGAGCCGGTACGACGGACGCGTATCTGATCGAGCAACGGCCCTGATCGGCGCTGCCCGCGGGATCAGTTGGCGGCGAACCAGGCCGTGCGCACCTGCGCGGTCACCGGTGGCGGCGCCGCCGGGTCCGGTGCCTGGTTGGGACCGACCTTGACCGTCCACGTCGGCGCCGTCCGGTCGATCGGATCGGAACGGTCGCTCGGCGCCAGCACGCTGAGTCCGGGAGTCCCCACGCACCCGTAGTAGGCCACCAGGTCATCGTGCCGGTGGCCCCAGGCACCGCCATTGCGGAGCCGGCACTGGGTGCCGTCGGCGAGCAGCAGCGCGACCGGAATGGGTTTGGCCGGCGGGCCGACGGAGGGCAGCGCGGCACCGGCACGAATCCGGTGCAGTTCCTGGGCCCATGGGTCATTCATGCACAGCAGGTCCGGGCCGGAAGCGGGCCAGCACACGTCCGCGCCGAACGCGGACGGCCCGCAGCGGTAGATGTCGCTACTCACCGCCGCCGGGGACGCCTCGGTGCATTCCGCCGGACCGGGAACCGGTTCCCCGCCGGTGTTTTCGTGGTAGCCGTTGGCGGGATGGCCGTCGCGGTCGACGGCGACCGCGTTGATCACCTCGGTGGCTGCGCCACCGCCAGTGCTGGTGGTCAGCGATGTGGAGTTCGGGGCGGATTCGGTACGCGAAGAGCAGCCCGCCACCACTGCGGCGACAGCGATCGTCGCGGCCAGGGCGCTCAGAAACGGAGGTCTCATCCGCCCAGTATGCGGCCCCGAGCCGGGTGCGGACAGCCGTAAAACCCCACGACACGCCCGCGATTTGGGAACGTTTGCGTCTGTTCACCGCCGTGGGGACCACCTGGCGCATATGCTCCCGACAATCCCTGACATGGAGGAGGTGTCCCATGAACGACACTCGGTTCATTTCCCGCGCCGCACGCCGGTTCTTCGTGTGCCTCGCGGTGGCGTCCACCTGCCTGGCCAGCGGGTGGGCGGCGCCACCGGCGATGGCCGCGCCCGCCTGGCCCAATCCCGCGTGCGGCGACACCGGCGACAACATCGACCTGTGGAATGACGTCAAGGACGCGAAGCCGTTGAAGAAGGGCAACAACATCGAAGTGGTCTGGCCGAAGAACAATCGGGATCTGGGCTACGCCATCCACGACGGCGGGAAAGGGAAAGCGGCGAGCAAGTACAACCTGCTGCTCATCGCCGCGATCCGGGAGTTGGGAGTCGAGTGCCCCAACCTGCTGGATGCTGGTGCGGCCAACTATTTCCAGGAAGCGCGGCAGAAAACCAGTCACCTCCCGATGGGCACCGACTGGGCGATCGGCATCAACTCGGCACACGGGCGCACCCGTGCCCAGCTGCACATTCACCTCAGCCGGATCCAGCCGGCCGCCCGCACGGATCTCAACAACGCGTCGAAGTCGATCCCGACGACGGAGTCCAAATGGGCCGAGTCGGTGATCACCGTGATGGGCAAGAAGTTCCGGGCATGGAACGCCCCCAACCTGGATCGCAACATCTTCGCTGTGCTCAACGACCAGGTGGTGAAAGGACTTGCCGCACAAAAGGTCGGGATGGGCGACGAAACTATCTTCGTGACGGCGAACAAGAAGGGCAACGGCGTGATCGTCCTCAGTAGCGACGAGGTCAGCAAGGCGACCAACCCGGGGGCGAAGAACATCGAGTTTCTGATGAACGAAGCCCCCAAGTAAACCTCAGTTGCGGGCCAGGATCACCGACAACACCCGCTGCAACTCGGTATCCGGATCTGTCGGCAGCGCGTCGACCCGCCATCCGATCATGTCGTCGGGACGGATCAGCAGCGCACCGTCGGGCGTGAGTCCGGTGGCGCGCAGCCAGGCGTCATCGGCGATCCGATGCACCGCCAACGGGATGCCCAGGGCTTCCGATGCGCGCAACGCGGCGGCCTGCCACGGCGCACCCCGGTCTCCGGTGAACACGGCGAAGCCCGCGCCGAGCAGGTCGAGCGTCGAAACCCGTTGGCCGCCACGCATCAACCAGACGTGCGGAACCCGGGTCCCGGGCTGGCCGTGCAATTCCGGCACCAGCGACACGGCGTCTGGGTCGGCCGGCGCCGGCTCGTCGCTCACCACGGCGGCCGACCGATACTGGTGGCCGATGAGTAACGCGAACATCGGCGCTTCCTCGTCGGGAGGCAACCCCGGTACCTCGTCGTTCACCTGCAGTAGGTGCAGCGACGGCCCGGTCAGCGACTGACGAGCGCTGAAGCGGCCGACCGGGTGCCGCTCGGCGTGGTAGGTGTCCAACAACGACGCACCGGCCATCCCGGTCAGCACCGCGGCAAGCTTCCAGGCCAGATTGTGTGCGCTCGCAATGGCGCAGTTTGCGCCACCGGCCTTGAACGGCGGCATGGAATGTGCCGAGTCGCCGACGAGAAACACCCTGCCGCAGCGGAATTGCTCGGCTACCCGCTCGTAGGGCTGCCATGGCGCGACATCGACGATCTCGAGATCAATGCGCTCCCCTATCGCCTTGGTGAGCATCTCCCGGCACCGGTCGACGGTGAATTGCTCGGCGTGCTCCGCCCGGCCGGGCAGGTAGGTGCAGGCCAACATGCCGAAGTCGTCGCGCACCGGTAGAAAGATGCCGTCCACGTCGTCGTTCTTGACATGGATGGCGTCGCCGTCGCCGAGCTGGGGAACGAACCTCCGCCACGGCCCCCGGAAATAGATGAACACCAGATAGATCGGCAGCGCCCCATGCCCGGAGGTCGGCACTCCGAGTGCACCACGGACCGGACTGTGCACGCCGTCGGCGGCCACCAGGTAGTCGGCGCGCACCGTCTGAGACACACCCGAATCCCGGTCGCGTACCACGGCGGTGACGCCGGTCGCGTCCTGCCGAAACGAGCACAGTTCGGTGCCGTAGCGCGCCTGGCTGCCGCACCGGCGAATCTCCTCGAGCAGCATCGGCTCGAACGCGCTCTGCGGACAGTACTGTGCGGACGGCTCGGGACTCAGCCCGTCGAACGGCGCGAAGATGGCGTCGACGTCAAACGCCTTTTGCTGCGCGGTGCTGTTCAGCGCGGGTTTGGTGGGCATGTCCGAAACGCCCTCGGCGACCGCATGGACCCGCTCGGCGAGGCCCAGGCCGCGCAGGATCTCCAGGCTGCGAAAGCTCAGGTTGCGGGCCTTCGGGTAGATGAAAGTCTCGCGGCGCTTCTCGACCAGCAGCGAGCGGACACCGTGTTGTGCCAGCAACGTGGAGACGCTCAGGCCGGCGGCACCCGCGCCGACGATCAGCACCGGAACCCGGTTCTCGTTCATCGCCACCTCCTCGCTAGGCGGAACTAATCAGTTCCGCTTAGGTCCAATGTGGCACTCCCCGCGTCGCGGCGCAACCGGCTAGGGTGCGGGTGCACCGGCCAGCGGGAGAATCACGTCGTCGAGCACCCGGCGGACATAGACCCGGTCGATCGGCCGCCCGGTGATCATCCGCAGGACGTTGAGGCCCAGCGCGGCGTCGGGGATCAGGCTCAGGTCGCGGCCGGCCGGGATCTCCCCGCGTGCCACCGCGTGGTCGAGCAACGCCCGGATCACCTGGCGCGGCGGCGACAGCACGAGGTCGTCGAGGGCGGCGGCCAGGACGGGGTTGTGCATCGCGGCCGTCGCGACCCCGATAATGACCCGAATTGTGCTCAGACCAGCATCATCGAACTCGGGTACCGCCGCGACCAGCGCGTCGATATCGCCGCGCAGGCTTCCGGTGTCGGGCGCCGCGACGGAGCCCTGCCCGCGCCGCCAGTGCGCGATCGCGTCGGCCACCACGACGGCCTTCGACGGCCAGCGACGATAGATCGCGGCCTTGCCAACGCCGGCACGCGCCGCGATGTCGTCCATGCTCAGCCGGTCATATCCCGCTTCTGCCACCCCCTGCAGTGCTGCATCGAGGATGGCCGCGTCCAGCGACCGATCGAGGCGTCGCGGGCTTCGCGGCCGCCGCCCGACGCCGGCCGTCGGGACGCTGTCAGACTCCATGTCGTTTGCCCTAACCGAGACTTATGAGTTCCGCATCAGTCTATCTGCCGCGCTGATGGTGCGCTCCAGGATGACGGGTAGACCCTTGACACCGGCGGACATCGGGCCCATTATTCATCATGCGATGATTTCATCGGTCGATGAATAAGTGTCGCTGCGACACCAGGAGGACGGTTCGATGCCCGGATACCTCGCCGCCACGGTACTTCTGCTCACTTTCGGCATGGTGGTGACGCGAGTGATCATGTTGCGCCGCAGCGGGACCCATCCGTTGCACCTCGGGAACATCGATAAGAAGGACTTCCTGATCCCGCCCTTCGCGCTGTTCTACTTCTATGTCGTTCTCGCCGCCGCCTTCGGTTGGCCTCAGGTCAGCCATCAGCGGCTCTTCACCTCCGACACCGTCGCCTGGATCGGGGTCGCGGTGTGTTGCGCGGGCGCACTGTTCGTGTTGCTGAGCCTGATCTCCTTCGGCCGGAGTTTCCGGGTGGGCATCGACGTGGATCAACCCGACAAGCTCGTCACATCGGGGGTGTTCGCCGTCAGCCGCAACCCGATATACGTGGGTTTCGGTCTGGTATTGCTCGGCGAATTTCTGGTGTTCCCCAACTGGATCCCGCTGGCCTACCTGGCGACAGCCCTATGGTTGTTCAACCGTCAAGTGCTGCGGGAGGAAGCCTTCATGCGGGAGCACTACGGCCAGGAGTACGCGAACTACTGCGGCCGGGTCCGACGGTACCTGTAAACGCCGGGTCACTCGCAACAGCGGAGGGCTAGCCGGCCAGGAACTGCGCGGCCACCTCCACGACCTTCTCCCTGTCCGCCGGCACCAGGCCGATCCGGGTACGACGGTCGACGATGTCGCCGACCTCGAGCGCGCCCTCGTGGGTGACGGCGTACTCGAATTCGGCACGGATGACGTCGATCCCCTCGGCGACCGGCTCGCCGGGCCGCTCGCAGGTGGCGGCGGCCAGCACGTTGGCGGCCTCGGCCCCGTACCGCAGGACCAGCGACTCGGGCACGCTGGCCATCGGTGGCACCACGGAGCCGGGATTGGCCGGCGCACCGACCAGGGGCAGATCGCGGGTACGGCACGGCGCGGCCGACAGGCGCCGCATCTTGACCGTCCGGTTGAGCACATCGGCTGCCATGTAGCGGTATTCGGTCAGCTTGCCGCCGATCACGCTGATCACGCCGGTCGGCGCCTCCACCACCGCGTGGTCGCGTGACACGTCGGCCGTCCGGCCTTCGCCGGTGTCGATCAGTGGCCGTAGTCCCGCGTAGGAGCCGATCACATCAGCCTCGCTCACCGCGGTTCCCAGCGCGGTGTTCACCGTGTCCAGCAGGAAGGTGACCTCTTCCGGCGTCGGTTGCGGCACATCGGGAATCGGGCCGGGCGCCTCTTCGTCGGTGAGCCCCAGGTACACCCGGCCCAACTGCTCGGGCATGGCGAACACGAAGCGGTTCGACTCGCCCGGAATCGGTACCGTCAGTGCGGCGGTCGGGTTGCCGAAGGCCTCGGCGTCGAACACCAGATGCGTTCCACGGCTGGGCCGCAACGTCAGCGTCGGGTCGATCTCTTCGGCCCATACGCCGGTGGCGTTGATCACCGCGCGTGCGGTCACGTCGAACGACTCGCCGCTGCGCTGGTCGGTCAGCCGCACCGAGGTGCCGGTCACCTCCGAGGCCGCCACATAGGTCAGGATCCGGGCGCCGTGCGAGGCGGCGGTGCGCGCCACTGCGGCGACCAGCCGGGCGTCGTCGATCAACTGCCCGTCGTAGGCGAGCACTCCGCCGTCGAGGCCGTCGCGCCGCACGGTCGGAGCCAGGTCGAGGACCTGCGCCGACGAGATACGCCGGGAACCGGGCAGCACCGTGGACGGGGTGCCGGCCAGCCGGCGCAATACGTCACCGGCCAGAAAGCCGGTGCGGACCAACGCGCGCTGCCCACATCCCATGGATCCGAGCAGCGGGACCAACTGCGGCATGGCCCGCACCAGATGAGGTGCGTTGCGGGTCATCAGGATTCCGCGTTCGATCGCACTGCGCCGGGCGATACCCACGTTTCCGGTCGCCAGGTAGCGCAATCCGCCGTGCACCAGCTTCGAACTCCACCGGCTGGTGCCGAACGCCAGGTCGTGCTTTTCGGCCAGCACCACCCGCAGTCCGCGGGTGGCGGCATCCAGGGCGATGCCGGCGCCGGTGATGCCGCCGCCGATCACGACGACATCGACCGGCTCGCCGTCGGCCAGGGCCATCAATTCCACGGTGCGGCGGGTCGCGTTGAGCGCACTGGCGTCGGGGTTCACGACAGGTACCTGTTCAACGCGTAGGACAGTTCGACGGCCAGCGCGTCGGCGTCCAGGATCGGCGCCACCACCCGCGTCGACTGGATCGCCGACTGGGTGATCAACAGGCACATCGCCGCCAGCTGTCGTGGGTCGCCCTCCCGGACGCTGCCGTCGGCCTGCGCGGCGCTGAGTTCCAGGGCGGCAACGTCGATCAGCCGCCGCTGGCTGGCGCCCATCCGCTCGGCGATGTACACCATCGCAAGCTCCGGTGCGTGGTAGAGCACCTCCATGACGACCTCGTCTCGGCGCAGCCGCGCTGCCACCGCAATGATCCGCTCGACCAGGGCCTCACGTCCGCTACCCGACGCGGCGGGCACATGAATCCAGGCGTCGGTGATCCGCACGGTGAGCAGCGCGGCGATCACCGACCGGCTGTCCGGCCAGCGCCGATACACCGTGGGGCGGCTGACGCCGGCACGGCGCGCGATCGCCGCCAACGTCACCCGGTCGACTCCCAACGCGAGCACACAACTGGCCGCGGCGTCCAGGATCCGGTCGCCCGCATCCCCCGGCTCATCATTACTAGTTGACAACATGTGTAATACTGTAACGCATGACAGCGTCCGATGCCCAGGCCACGTTCACGCCCCCGATGAAGTGGAACGCCTGGGGCGACCCAGCCGCCGCAAAGCCCCTGTCCGACGGGATTCGCCAGCTGCTCAAGGTGGCGCTCGGGGTGGACGGCACCAGCGCCGCGGAGCCCGACGCCGATCAGGTGCAGTTGCGTCCGTCGTCGCTGTCCGACGCCGATCGCCAGGCGCTGTCGCAGATCGTCGGCGCGGAGTTCTGCCGTGTCGACCAGCCCGGACGGCTGCTGCGTGCCGGAGGGAAGTCGACGCTGGATCTCTTGCGGCGCAACGACTCCGGAATCCAGGACGCACCCGACGCGGTGCTGCTGCCGGGCGCTGACGACGAGGTCGCGGCGATCCTGGAGTACTGCAGCCAGCACGGCATCGCGGTGGTCCCGTTCGGGGGCGGCACCAGCGTGGTCGGCGGGCTGGACCCGATCCGCGGCGAGTTCGCCACCGTGGTGTCGCTGGACCTACGGCGCTTCGACCAACTGCTGTCGCTCGACGAGGTGTCCGGTGAGGCCGAGTTGGGCGCCGGCGTCACCGGGCCGGACGCCGAACGCCTGCTCGGCGAGCGCGGCTTTTCGCTCGGCCACTTTCCGCAGAGCTTCCAGTTCGCCACCATCGGCGGTTTCGCCGCCACCCGGTCCTCCGGCCAGGATTCGGCCGGCTACGGCCGCTTCGACGACATGATCCGCGGGCTGCGGACCATCACCCCGGCCGGCGTGCTGGATCTGGGTCGTGCCCCGGCCTCGGCGGCCGGCCCGGACCTGCGCCAGCTGCTGATCGGTTCGGAGGGCGTGTTCGGCGTCATCACCCGGGTCCGGGTGCGGGTGCATCCGGTGCCGGCGACCACCCGTTACGAGGCGTGGTCGTTCCCGGACTTCACCACCGGCGCCGCGGCGCTGCGCGCGATCACCCAGACCGGCACCGGCCCGACCGTCGTGCGGCTCTCCGATGAGGCCGAGACCGGCGTCAACCTGGCCAGCACCGAGCAGATCGGCGAACAGCAGATCACCGGCGGCTGCCTGGCCATCACGCTGTTCGAGGGCACCGCCGAACACACCGAGAGCCGCCATGCCGAAACCCGCGCGGTGCTGGCCGCGCACGGCGGCACCTCGCTGGGCGAGGAACCGGCTCGGGCCTGGGAGCACGGCCGGTTTTCCGCACCGTACCTGCGTGATTCGCTGCTGGCCGCCGGAGCACTGTGCGAGACACTGGAGACCGCCACCGACTGGTCGAACGTTCCCGCACTCAAGGCCGCCGTCACCGACGCGCTGACCACGGCGCTGGCCGACAGCGGCACCCCGGCATTGGTGCTGTGCCACATCTCGCACGTCTACCCGACCGGGGCATCGCTGTACTTCACCGTCGTCGCCGGACAGCGCGGCAATCCGATCGAGCAGTGGCGGGCCGCCAAAGCCGCTGCGTGCAACGCGATCATGAGCACCGGCGGAACCATCACCCACCACCACGCCGTGGGTGCCGACCATCGGCCGTGGATGGGCCAGGAGGTCGGCGAACTGGGTGTGCAGGTGCTGCGCGCGGTGAAGGCCACGCTGGATCCGGCGGGAATCCTCAACCCCGGCAAACTGATCCCATGAGTTCTCGGCGCCAGATCGCCCGCGTCACGCTGCTGACCAATCCGGCGGCCGGGCACGGCAATGCCCGGCACGCTGCCGAACGGGCGCTCGCGCAGTTCCAGCGGCGCGGCATCGACGTCAACCACATCGTGGGCTCCGATCCCCAGCACGCGCGCCAGCTGCTCGACGAGTCGCTGACCGCCGGCACCGACGCGGTGGTGGTGGCCGGCGGTGACGGTGTCATCTCGCTGGCCCTGCAGTCGCTGGCGCTGAGCGACGTACCGCTGGGGATCGTGCCGGCCGGCACCGGCAACGACCACGCCCGCGAATACGGTTTGCCCACCGGCGATCCCGAGGCCGCCGCCGACGTCGTGGCCGACGGCTGGACCGAGACCATCGATCTGGGCCGCATCGAACCCGATGGTGCCGCACCGTCCTGGTTCGGCACCGTGATGGCGGCCGGCTTCGATTCGCTGGTCAGCGATCGGGTCAATCGGATGCGCTGGCCGCACGGCCGGATGCGCTACAACGTGGCCATGGTGGCCGAGATGTCCAAGCTGCGGCTGCTGCCGTTCCGGCTGACGTTCGACGACGACGAGCCGCTGGACATCGATCTGACGCTGGCGGCGTTCGGCAATACCCGCAGCTATGGCGGCGGGATGCTGATCTGCCCGGGTGCCGATCACGCCGACGGCCTGCTGGACGTCACCATGGTGCACTCGGATTCCCGCACCAAGCTGATCCGGCTGTTCCCCACCGTGTTCAAGGGCACCCATGTGAGCCTCGACGAGGTGAGCACCCGGCGGGCTACCTCGATTCGGGTGGAGTGCCCCGGGATCAACGCCTACGCCGACGGCGACTACGTCGCGCCGCTGCCGGTCACGGTGTCGGCGATACCGGGCGCACTGCAGATCCTGCGGCCTCACTAGCGCGAGCAGACACAGAATCGCACGCGCGGGGCCCGCGTCGTGCGATTCTGTGTCTGCTCGCGGTGGGGAATCAGCCCACGCCGCGGCTGAGCCAGCTCACCTCCGCACCGTCGCCGCCGTCGCGGTAAGCCTCCAATGCCTCATCCCAGGCCGTGCCGAGCGCCGAATCCAACTCGGCGGCCAACGCGTCGGCCCCGGCGGCCATCATCGACCGCAGCCGCATCTCGCCGACCATGATGTCGCCGTTGGCGCTCATCACCCCACTCCACAGGCCCAGCTGCGGGGTGTGGCAGAACCGCTGTCCGTCGACGCCGGCGCTGGGGTCCTCGGTGATCTCGAAACGCAGCACCGACCAGGAGCGCAGCGCGCTGGCCAGCCGGGCACCGGTGCCGACCGGGCCTACCCAGTTCGTCACCGCCCGCAGCTGTCCGGGCATCGCCGGTTGCGGCGTCCACTTGAGCTTGGCCGGAGCTGACGGAGTCCCCAAAGCTGAGGTCAATGCCCACTCGACGTGTGGGCACACCGCCGCGGGCGAGGCGTGGATATACACCACGCCGGTGGTCACCTCGGCGAACTGGTTCGACGCACGCATCTGCTGCTCCTTTGGCTCCAGGACGTCTTCCCCAACGGCCGGTGAGCGCATGTAAAGCAACGATGCTGCTGATATTGAAGTGTTGTGCGTGTCTATTGTGCCCTGTGAGGCGCATGTTGCGCTAGTCTGCGGGGCTACTTCACACACTCTCCTAATACCCGGTCGGCCAGCGCGGGCCACAACGGCAGCGCCCAGTCGCCGAAATCGCGGTCGGTGAGCACCACCAGGGCCACGTCTGCAGCCGGATCCGCCCAGATCAGGGTGCCCGACTGGCCGAAATGGCCGAAGGTGCGCGCGGAGTTCGCCGTCCCGGTCCAGTGCGGCGTCTTGGCTCCCTTGATCTCGAAGCCCAGCCCCCAGTCGTTGGGCCGTTGCACCCCGTATCCGGGCAGCACCCCGTCCAGGCCGGGAAACTGCACGGTGGTCGCCTCGGTGTGCATCGCCCCCGACACGGTGACCGGGTGCAGCAGATCGGCGGCGAACGCCGACAGGTCGGCCACCGTGGAGGTGGCGCCGAACCCCGCCGCCGCGGCCCCGCCGTCCAGCCGCGATGACGTCATGCTCAGCGGCGCGAAGATCGCCTCGGCCAGGTAGGTGTCGAACGCGATGCCGGAGGCCTGCTGTACCGCCTCGGCCAGCACCGCGAAGCCGTAGTTGGAGTAGATGCGCCGGGCGCCGGGTTTGGCGAGCACCTGACCGGAGAGCATCGCCAACCCGGACGCGTGCGCGAGCAGATGGCGAATGGTGGAACCGTCCGGCCCCGCGGCAGTGTCGAGTTCGACGGCGCCCTCCTCGACCGCGACCTGCACGGCGCGCGCCACCAGCGGCTTGGTCACCGAGGCCAGCGCGAATGGGCGACTGGTGTCTCCGCGGCTGGCCACGATGCCGGTCGGCCCCACCACCGCGGCGGCGACGTTGGGCACCGGCCAGTCGTCAAGAATTTCAAGCGCATCCATCGCGCGACAGCTTAGGCCAGGTTCGCCTTGACGAATGCCGCCAGCGCATCGGCGAATTGGCTGGAGAACGGCAGTGGCTCGGTGTAGCCGCCCGCTGTCTTGCTGGGGTCCTCCTTGAGAGCGTGACTGACGCCGGCCAGATGCACGTAGTCGGTCTTGGCGTCGGCCGCCGCCAAGCCGGACACCAGGTGGTCGACGTCGTGGCAGCTGACCTGGATATCGGCGTCGCTGCACGTCACCAGCACCGGCATCGCCGACGGCAGTTCGGCGGCAACTGCGGCGGGGTCGATGGCATCTTCTTGGGCGAGGGCGTGGGCGTTGACGGCGTTGATGACCGGTCTGAGGCCAGGCGGCACATCGGACGGGACCTGTCCGGTCGCCCGGAACGCGGCGATGGCGCGATCGATCGCCGCTGTGCTCTCCGCGGCCTGCGCGGCCGTGACCTGTCCGGCCTGTACGGCGGCGTCGGCCTGCGCGCGGGCTTGCTGGGACACCGCGTCGAGGATGCGGATGGCGGCCGGCTCCACCAGCGCCAGCGCCCGCACCGACGGCGCCGTCCCCGGCGCAGCGGCCGCCGCCCGCAGGGCGAACAGCGCCCCTTCGCTGTGGCCGAGAATCATCATGCGCGCGCGATCGACACCGGGTCGATCGGCCAAGAACCCCAGCGCGGCGCGCACCTCATCTTCAAATGCGGACAGGCCGATGGTTGCGGGATCTGCGGTGTAATGGCCCAGACCGGTCTGACCGCTACCCAGCTTGTCGTATCGCAGGCTCGCTACCCCGTCCTCGGAGAGCGCCTGCGCGGCATTGCGCAGGGTGTCGATCGTTCCCGGTAACAGGGCAGTGTTGCCGTCCCGGTCGGTCGGTCCGCTGCCGGCGATCAACAACGCGCCGGGCACCGATGCCCCGGGGCCGCCCGGGTGCCGGAAGGTGCCGTACACCGTCATGCCCCCCGCGGTGAACGTGACCGGTTCATCCACCCAGGAAGGCGAGCGCGTCGTGCATCCGGTCAGCCCGTTGCTTGCCACGATCAGCACCGCTGCGGCCAGCCCGTGCGCCACCCGAGGAGCCATGACGGCGGAGCCTAACAGCGGAGCGTGCCAAGCAAGCGTTAGTTTGTAATCCATGAGTCAAACGGTGCGCGGCGTGATTTCACGTGAAAAGGGCCAACCCGTCGAACTGGTGGACATCGTGATCCCCGATCCGGGTGCCAACGACGTCGTCGTCAAGGTCACCGCCTGCGGGGTGTGCCACACCGACCTGACCTACCGCGAGGGCGGCATCAACGACGAATACCCGTTCCTGCTCGGCCACGAGGCCGCCGGCGTCGTCGAGGCGGTGGGTTCGGCGGTGACCGCCGTGCAGCCCGGCGACTTCGTGGTGCTCAACTGGCGCGCGGTGTGCGGGCAGTGCCGGGCCTGCAAGCGTGGCCGGCCGCAGTACTGCTTCGACACCTTCAACGCGTCGACGCCGATGACGCTGATCGACGGCACCGCACTGACCCCGGCGCTGGGCATCGGCGCGTTCGCCGACAAGACGCTGGTCCACGAGGGGCAGTGCACCAAGGTCGACGCGGCCGCCGACCCGGCGGTGGCCGGGCTGCTGGGCTGCGGGGTGATGGCCGGCCTGGGCGCGGCGATCAACACCGGCGGCGTCAGCCGCGACGACACCGTGGCGGTGATCGGCTGCGGCGGCGTCGGGGACGCCGCGATCGCCGGTGCGGCCCTGGTCGGGGCCCGGCGCATCATCGCCGTCGACACCGACGACACCAAGCTGGCCTGGACCCGCGACTTCGGAGCCACCGACACCGTCAACGCCCGCACCCAGGATGCGGTCGAGGCGATCCAGGACCTCACCGACGGTTTCGGCGCCGACGTGGTGATCGACGCGGTCGGGCGCCCGGAGACCTGGAAGCAGGCGTTCTACGCCCGCGACCTCGCGGGCACGGTGGTGTTGGTGGGTGTGCCGACGCCCGACATGCGCCTGGACATGCCGCTGATCGACTTCTTCTCCCGCGGCGGGTCGCTCAAGTCGTCGTGGTACGGCGACTGCCTGCCCGAACGCGACTTCCCCACCCTGATCAGCCTGTATCTGCAGGGCCGGCTGCCGCTGGAGCGGTTCGTCTCCGAACGCATCGGGCTCGGCGATATCGAGGAAGCGTTCCACAAGATGCACGGCGGCGGGGTGCTGCGCTCGGTGGTGGTGTTGTGACCAGCGGTGTTCAACGCGTGGTCACCCACGGCACCTTCGAACTCGACGGCGGCAGTTGGGAAGTCGACAACAACATCTGGATCGTCGGCGACGACGCCGACGTGGTGGTGTTCGACGCCGCCCACGACGCGGCCCCGATCGTCGACGCGGTCGGTGGGCGCAATGTGGTGGCGGTGGTGTGCACGCACGGCCACAACGACCACATCACGGTGGCCCCGCAGTTGGGCCGTGCGCTCGACGCACCGGTGCTGCTGCATCCGGCCGACGACATGTTGTGGCGGATGACGCACCCCGACAGCGATTTTCGGGCGGTGGATGACGGTGACACGCTGCGCGTCGGCGGGTTGGAGTTGCGGGCGCTGCACACCCCGGGACACTCACCCGGGTCGGTGTGCTGGCATGCCCCCGACCTGGGGGCGGTGTTCAGCGGCGACACCCTGTTCGCGGGCGGCCCCGGCGCCACCGGGCGTTCCTTCTCCGACTTCCCCACCATCCTGGCGTCCATCTCGCAGCGCCTGGGCGCGCTGCCCGCCGACACCGTCGTCTACACCGGCCACGGCGACAGCACCACCGTCGGCGACGAGATCGTGCACTACGACGAGTGGGTGGCCCGCGGCCACTGAACCCTACCCTCGTTGACTCTGCGCTGACGGCGCGGATTCGGGCCGAAATCGCGCCCTGGGCGCAGAGTCATCCCTGAAAGGCGGGCCGCTAGAGCTCGTCGAGGATTCGGCGCTTTTCCGCCTGGAACTCCGCGTCGGTCAACGCGCCGCTATCGCGCAGCGCCGCCAGGTGTCTGAGCTGTTCGATCCGGATGCCCTCGCCGGTGGGTTCGTAGCTGGGCGCGCCGAACGACGCGGGCCCGGGATCGGGCGGCAGGAACGCCGACGGCGCCGACGCCACCGCGGGCTTCGGGGTGCGCACCGACGCCCAGATTCCCGCGCCCAGGCCCAGCAGCGCCACCACGAACAGCGCGACGAACGCCCACACCAGGACGTCCAGCGAACTGTCGTGACCGAATGCCAGCCGCGGGTTGATGTATCCGTTGACCTGTCCTTCGGTGGTGATCGCGTAGCGGCCTTCCGCCGGGACCTGGATACGCCACACCCGACGCCGCGAATCGTTGTTGACCGTCGTTGTCCCGCCGAAGCTTTCGGTCACCTGCGGGTCGGCGACGCCGGCCGGCGGGTCGATGCTGATCCCCAGCGGCGGTACCGGCAACCCCCCGCCGTTGGGACTGCCGATGACCTGGGTGTGAAAGCTGACCGTCACCTCGCCGGCGGGCAGCTGCACCGTGCCCGAACCCGGGATGGGCACCTCGCCGTAGGCGTCGTAACGGTCCAGCACGAACAGGTTCAGGACCAGCGAGACGACGAAGCCGACGATGGAGACTCCCAACAGCACGCCGGAACCCACCACCGCGACGCGGGGCCACCTCATCAGCGAAGTGTGCCACGCTACTGCTGCACGCGCGGCAAACCCGGAATGTGCGGGATGTGCGGTACCTCTGACGGTTGCGAGGACGGGGTTGTCGTCAACGGGCCGGTGGTGGCCGACGACGGCATCGGTGTCGTCGGAGCCGGGGCCGTGCTGGCCGGAGTGGTGCGCGGCAGCGTCGCCGTGGGCTCCGGCGGGGGCGGCGCCTCGGTGATCTCGGGCTCCCCGGTGTCCACCGGTTCGGGAATCGTTTCCATCGGGGGCGGCGGGATCACCGGGCTGGGCGGCGCTGTGGTGGTCGTGGTGCGGTGTGTGCTTGTGGTGCTCGACGGCGGCGGCGTCACCGTCGGCTGCACCGCGCCGCCGTGCGAGCGCACCAGCATGGCGATCCCGATGATGGCGGCCAGAACAATCGCGGCCAGACCGGCGGCCAACGCCAGCGCCGCAGGCCGGCGCGCCCACGCTCGCACGGTGTCCATCACGCTGGCCTTCTGACCCATCCGCGCGGCCACGGCAGCGTCGCCGGCGCGGACCAATGCGGTGACTCCCCCGCCGGACTGCCCCTCACCGGCCAGCAGCGCGGCGCCCAGCGCCGCGGCGAACTGCGGCTGCGGGGCGGTGATCACCGGTACCTGGAAGCACTCCGAGAGCCCGGCGATGACCCCGGGAATATTGGCTCCGCCACCGACCGCGGCGATCGCCACCAGGCCACCACTGATTCCGTTGTGCTCCAACCCACTTCGCAGCACGTCATAGAACGTCGTCAGCGGCCGGCTGACGACGTCGTCAAGGTCGGCCCGGGTCAGCTCGACGTCCCCCTGAAAACCCGGAAGGTCGACGTTCAATACCGTCGACGCGGCCACCGACAGCTGCTCCTTGGCGTCGCGGCACTGGGCGCGCAGCCGGGCCAGCGATCCGATGCCCGAGGACAGTGAGCCGTCGAAGGTGCCGCCCGCGGACAACTCCGCCACCACGTGATTGACCAGGGCCTGATCGATCAGCTCACCGGAGAAGCCGAGGTGGCGCAGGCTGGCACCGACCTGCGCATAGCCCCCGCGCTCGGCGGGGGCCAAATCGACGAAGGTCACCGTGGTCCCGCTCCCGCCGAAGTCGCACACCGCGACCATCCCGGTCGGCACATCGATCTCGGTCGGTAGCGCGGCCAGCGCACCGGCGACCTCGGAGACCAGCAGCAGACCTTGCGACCAGGCCGACACCCTGTTCAGCGCTTCGCGCAGGGCCGCCACCGCCGACAGGCACCAGTACGCCGGATAGGTCACCCCGGCGACATCGGGCAACGGGCTGCCACCGGTCGCCGCATGGGCAAGCGCGCGCAGCCCGTCGGCGAGCAGATCCTCGGCACGGTGCTTGGATCCGTCGGTCGCCGTGATGCCGGCCGAGGCGCCGACCCGGTTGACGAAGTCGGCGATCACTAGACCCGGCTCGGTCAGGTTGATGTTCTCCGTCGGCCCCCCGACCTCGGACTGGCGGTGCGGGTACAGGGTCAGCACCGGCCTGCGGGTCAGCGAGCTGTCGGCGGTAACGGCTGCCAGGTTGGTGGCCCCAACCGACAGACCTATCGCTGGCTGCATCCGTCCTGCCGTCCACTTTCCGGTGTCCACGACGTGCCCGCGCACATCGGCAACCAATGTATCTGTTTTCGCGGAGCCGTTGGCGAGGTGCCGTGCGCGCAGATTATGCGGCAACACGGCCGCGCGCGTCCCGTGGGATCGCGCCGGCTGGCGGTACTCTCATCTTCGTGGGCGCTCAACGCCTATGCGGCGTTGCACAATTCCTTAGCCGACAGATGATGCCCGTCGGCGGTGGCAGTCGATTCTCTTCTCGCAGTGCGCGCGTCCGCATTCTGGGATATACCCGATGTGGAAACAGGAGGACGAACATGACTCGCCGACCGCTCCACGCTGTCACCCGATTCCCGATCGCCGCGATCGCCGCGGCGGCCGGCACACTGATCGGCCCGTTGATGCCCTACGCATCCGCCCAGCCGTGCCCCGACGTCGAGGTGACGTTCGCGCGCGGCACCGGCGAAGCCCCGGGGGTCGGGCCGACCGGGGACGCATTCGTCAACGCGCTGCGCCCGAAGGTCGGCGGCAAATCCGTCGGGGTGTACGCCGTCAACTACCCGGCCAGCGACGACTGGCCCACCGCCGTCGACGGGGTGCGTGACGCGGGCGCCCACATCGAATCGATGGCCACGAGCTGCCCCAACACCAGGATGGTGCTCGGCGGCTTCTCCCAGGGCGCCGCGGTGGCCGGTTTCGTGACCTCCGAAGTGGTGCCCGCCGAGGTGGATCCGGCCACCGTGCCCCGCCCCTTGCAGCCCGACGTCGCCAACCACGTGTCGTCGGTCGTACTGTTCGGGAAGCCCAACGTGCGGGCGATGAACTTCCTGGGTCAGCCTCCGGTCGTGATCGGCCCGCTGTATGTCGGCAAGACCATCGAGCTGTGCGCGACCGACGACCCGGTGTGCTCGGAGGGGCTGGAATTCGCCGCACACAATTCCTACGCGTCCGGCGGGTTGGTCGAGAGGGCGGCCACGTTCGCAGCCAACCACCTCTGAGTCTGACGCGCCCCTGCCAAATTGGCTGACGTCGCCCTGCTGTCGGTGGCGTTGACGTAAAATCCGCACCACCCGGCCGCAACGGACCCGACAACGGTGACGGATCACGGAGCCGGCCGGTTTTGCTGTTGGAGGGGTCGTTGAACGGATCTCAGTTCGGGAAGTACCGACTGATCGAGTTGTTGGGCCGCGGCGGAATGGGCGAAGTCTGGCGCGCGCATGACACTGTCATCGACCGGATCGTCGCCATCAAGATCCTGCCCGCGGAGATTTCCCGCGACGCGCTGTTCCTGCAGCGGTTCCGCCGTGAAGCCCACGCGGTTGCACGGGTGAACAGCCCGCACGTCATCCCGATTCACAATCACGGTGAGATCGACGGTCGCCTGTTCGTGGACATGAAGCTGGTCGAGGGCCGCGACCTGCAGTCGGTGCTGAACTACGGGCCGCTGCACCCGCAGCGGGCCGTGCACATCGTCGATCAGATCGCCCGGGCATTGAACGCCACCCACAAGATCGGTCTGCTGCACCGCGACGTGAAGCCGTCCAACGTGTTGCTCGACGACGACGACTTCGCCTACCTGATCGACTTCGGAATCGCACGCGCAGCAGATGAATTGAACCTGACGGCGGCGGGCGACATCATCGGCACCTTCCACTACATGGCCCCCGAACGGTTCGGCAACAACGCCAATCTGGCCGACGCCCGGTCCGATGTCTACTCGTTGACCTGCGTGCTCTATGAGTGCCTGACCTCGCAGCACCCGTTCCCGGGCAACAGCATGGAACAGCAGATCACCAATCATCTGGTGACGCCGCCACCGCGGCCGTCGCTGATCATTCCGTCGGTGCCCAGAGATTTCGACATGGTGATCGCCCGCGGTATGGCCAAGAACCCCGGCGAACGGTTCGGCAGCGCAATGGAGTTGGCGCGCGCCAGCCACGAGGTCCTGGGGTCGCCGATCTCCGGGCCGATCTCGGGTCCGCAGCCGGTGGCCCACACCCAAATGGCCTCCGGTGGCCACATGACGCCGGGCACCGGTTTTTCGGTGCCACCGCCGGCACCACGCCCGATGCCCTCGGCGCCGGCACCCGCCGCCCCCGCCCCCGCCCCGCCGGCACCGGCGCAGGCGTGGTGGCGCCGCAAAACCTCCCTCATCGCCGCCGCGGTCGTCGCCGTCCTGGCGCTCGGCGGCACGGCCGCCGTCACGCTGACCCATCACGGGTCGCAGGAGGTCAACCCCCGCCAATCGATCATGCCGTTCACCGGGCTGCGCGAACCGCAAGGCCTGTCGGTGGACTTCGGCGGGACGATCTATGTCGCCGACACCCTGCACAATCGGGTGTTGGCGCTGCCGGCAGGCGCGACCGAACCGGCGCCGCTGCCATTCGACGGCCTCAACTACCCGACCGGGGTGACCGCGGACGCCAGCGGCAACGTGTACGTCAACGACGCCGGCAACAAACGGGTGGTGACCCTTCGGGCCGGCACCAATACCGTGACCATGCTGCCGTTTTCCGGGTTAGGGAACCCGACCGGCCTCTCGGTGAGCAGCAGCCGGGTGGTCTACATCGTCGACACCGAGAACGATCAGGTGATCGCCCTCGATGATGACTCGCACCGGCAATCGGTGCTGCCGTTCACCGGCCTGAAGGCCCCCACCGGTGTGGTGGTCGACGAAGGCGGCACCATCTACGTCGCCGACGGGGGCAACAACCGGGTGCTGTCCTTGCCCTCCGGTTCGACCTCGCCCAACGAGTTGCCGTTCACGGGCCTCAACGAGCCCGGCGGGGTGACCGTCGACAAGGACGGCAACGTGTATGTCACCGACAGCGGCAACAACCGGGTACTGAAACTCCCGGCCGGGTCCACCACCCAAACCGAACTTCCGTTCAGCGGACTGGACTACCCGTGGGGGCTGGCGGTGGACAACCTGGGCACCGTCTACGTCGCCGGCCACTCCAACCAGGTGATCTCGCTGAAACCGGAGTGAACGCTCAGCTCTCCAGCGCCGCCGCACACGCGTTGAGGATCTCCTCGAAGCTCGAGTGCAGCAGCCGACGGGTGAGCGGCTCCAGCAGCTTTCCACCCACCCACAGCGGATGGGTGTAGCTGCTGTCCCAATCGACCCGGGTGCGACCGCCGGACGGTGTGAACGTCAGGGTGCCGCCCTCGTGGTTGAACGGCGGAAACGACGACAGGATCAGGTAGGAGTAACTGTGCGGCGGGTCGTAGGCGGTGATCTCCTCCCGGAACCAGACGCCCAACCCGATCACCCGGCGCACCGCACCCAGGGCAGGCCCCGGAGCGTCCTGCTCCCATCGCGCCCGTAGGACCGCCGCCGGGACGGTCAGACCGGCGGGGTCGGCCAGCCATGCGAAAACCTGATCCGGCGGCGCGGCGATGGTCCGCTGCAGATGAAGCTCAACCATGCCGTCCAGGCTAGTGGCGCGCGCCGGGACCGTCGATCAGGGCAAGATATGACCGTGTTCGGGCTCGTCGTCATCGTCACACTGGTCACCACCGTCATCGTGGGGACGGTGCTGGGCAAGCGTTATCGCGTCGGCCCGCCGGTGTTGTTGATCCTGCTCGGCGCCGCGCTCGGCCTGATTCCCCGCTTCGGCGAAACCCAGCTCGACGGCGAAATCGTCTTGCTGCTGTTCTTGCCCCCGATCCTGTATTGGGAGAGCTTGAACACCAGCTTCCGCGAGATCCGGGCGAATCTGCGCGTCATCGTGATGGTCAGCGTGGGTCTGGTGATCGCGACGGCGGTCGTGGTGGCGTGGACAGCGCGATCGCTGGGGATGGAGCCGCACGCGGCCTCGGTGCTCGGCGCCGTGCTGTCGCCCACCGACGCGGCCGCGGTGGCCGGCCTGGCCAAGAAGCTGCCGCGGCGCCCACTGACCGTGCTGCGCGCGGAAAGCATCATCAACGACGGGACCGCGCTGGTGCTGTTCGCGGTGACCGTCGCCGTTGCGACCGGCAGCCCCGCGATCGGCCCGCTCGACCTGACGGTCCGGTTCGTCGGTTCCTATCTCGGCGGGATCGCCGCCGGGCTGCTGGTCGGGGTGGCGGTGGCGTTGCTGCGCCGCCGCATTGACGCGCCGCTGGAGGAGGGCGCGCTGAGCGTGCTGACACCGTTCGCGGCGTTCCTGCTGGCCCAGACATTCGACTGCAGCGGTGTGGTCGCGGTGCTGGTGTCCGCTCTGGTGCTCAGCTATGTCGGCCCGCGGGTGATCCGGGCCCGCTCACGGCTGCAGTCCTCGGCGTTCTGGGATATGGCGACCTTCTTGATCAACGGCTCGCTGTGGGTGTTCGTCGGCGTGCAGATCCCCAGCGCGCTGCACGGTATCGCCAACACCGGGGACGGGCTGGCTCACGCCCTGCTGCTGGCGCTGGCGGTGACCGGTGTGGTCATCGGGACCCGGATCGCCTGGACCGAAATCACCACCGTGCTGATCCGGGCCGTCGACCGGCGGCCCTCGCAGCGGGCCCGACGGGTCAGTTGGCGCCAACGCGCGGTGTCGAATTGGGCGGGTTTCCGTGGCGCGGTGTCGCTGGCCGCGGCGCTGGCCGTCCCGCTGACCACCCACAGCGGCGCGTTGTTCCCGGACCGCAACCTGATCATTTTCGTTGTGTCCGTGGTGATTCTGGTGACGGTCCTGGTTCAGGGCAGCACCCTGCCCGCCGTCGTGCGCTGGGCCCGGATGCCCGACGATGTCGCGCACGCCGACGAATTGCAGCTGGCCCGTTCCCGCGCGGTCGACGCGGCGCTGGCGGCGCTGCCGGCGGTGGCCGAGGAGCTGAACGTCGGCCCGAAGCTGTTGGCCCGGCTGCAGAAGGAATACCAGGATCAGGCCGCGCTGGTGAGCGCGCGCGCCGATGACTCCGAGGACAACGGACTTGCCCAGCGCGACGACTTGGTGCGCCGGGTGCAGCTGGTCGTGCTGGACCACAAGCGCCGGGCGGTCACCGAGCTGCGCGACCGCAACGAGATCGACGACATCGTGCTGCGCGAGGTGCAGACCGCGATGGACCTCGAGGAGGTCCAGCTGCTCGACGGCGCCGACTAGCGGTTTTCGGGCCGGGACTCCGCCGGTGTCCACGCCGCGGGCGGTGCCGGGCGCCCGGGGAACAGGAAATCGAGAAAGGCCGCCGCGGTGGGTTGCGGCTCGTGGTTGGCCAGACCCGGCCGCTCGTTGGCTTCGATGAAGACGTAGTCATCGCCGGTGACGTCGGGGACGACGAGATCGATTCCGGTGACCGGGATTCCGATCGCATCGGCGGCTGCCACCGCCACCCGGCACAGTTCGGGATGGACTTTTGCGGTGACATCGTGGATGGTGCCGCCCTGGTGCAGGTTGGCGGTGCGCCGGACCGGGAGCCGGGTGCCCTGGGGCAGCACGTCGTCGAGCGCCCAGCCGGCGGCCGCGACGGTCGACTCGGTGATCTCTTCGAGCGGGATGCTGGACTCGCCGGCGGTGGCCTCAGCGCGGCGCCGGCTCTCGGCGTCGATCAACTGCCGCACCGTGTGCTCGCCGGTGCCGATGACCTCGGCGGGGCGGCGCAGTGCGGCGGCCACCATCTTGCCGTCGATGACGACCAGTCGAAGATCGTCGCCGGCCACCCGCTGCTCGATCAGCACCTCGGGGTGCTGATCACGCGCGCGGGCGAGGGCGGTTGTCAGCTCGGCGGGATCGCTGTCGGCGGTGATACCCACCGTGATGCCCCTGCCCTGTTCGCCGCGGGTGGGTTTGACGACGACTTCGCCGACCTCGGCCAGAAAGTCGTGGTCGCCGTCGTCGAAGGTAGCCAGCCGGGCACGCGGAACGACGATGCCCACCTCGGCGACCAGCCGCCGGGTCAGCCGCTTGTCGTCGCACCGGCTCATGGCGATCGCCGAGGTGTATTCGGACAGCGACTCGCGGGTTATCACGCTGCGGCCGCCGTGGGACAGCCGCATCTCGCCGGTCTCCGCGTCCAGCACCTGGACATAGATCCCGCGACGCAGCGCCTCGTCGGCGATGATCCGCGCGTAGGGGTTGAGGTCTTCGACCGTTTCCGGCGGTGGGGTGAACAGCGGTTCGTTGATCGCGTTCTTGCGCTTGATCGCCATCACTGGGACGCGGCGGAACCCGAGCTTCTCGTAGAGGCCGATCGCGGCGTCGTTGTCGTGCGAGACGGACAGATCCAGATAGGCGCGGCCGGCGTCGCGGAAGTGTGCGGCCATCGCCCGGGTCAGGGCTTCACCGACGCCGGGCAGGGAGGCTGCCGGGTCAACGGCCAGCGTCCACACACTCGATCCCCCCTCGGGATCACCGAACAGCAGGGCGTGGTCGACACCGGTGACGGTGCCGATCACCTCGCCGTCCTCGTCGCGCACCGCGACCAGATACGTCACCGCCGGGGCATACAGATGGTTGTTCCAGGTCACGTCAACCGGTGCCGGCAGCATCCCGCAGCGCACGTAGACGCGGTTCATCGCGTCGGCGTCGGCGGACTTCTTGCACGTGCGCACCGTGACGCCGGGCGCCGAGGGTTGTGACGGTTGCCGATCGCGGAACCGCAGTCGGTAAGTGTGGCTGGGATCGATGAAGAATTCGCTCGGTGATTCGGCGACCAGCACGTGCGGCTCGCGTGCGTAGATGCAGATATCGCGTCGCCCCGGGCCCTCCCGGCGCAGCGCGGCCGCCAGGGTGCGGGCATCGCCGAAGGTCTGGCCGAACAACAACCGGCCCCAACCCAGTTCGAGTTCCACATCAGCGGCCATCGTGCCCGCCACCTGGGGCGGTGCGGCGTCGTGCAGGCTCAGCGTGATCGGCTCGCGTGGGTCGGCGGCGCTCATGCCGGCTCGTTTACCCACTTCATCGAGCCGTCAAGCTCAGAGCCCGAACTGGTCGTCGATGATGCCGAGCCAGATCTGGGCGGCGTCGATGGCGACCTTCTCGCTGATGAAAGCGTGCTGGGTTCCGGTGTACAGGTCGCGGAATGCGCGTTCGAGGCGGCTGCCTTCGCGGATCGCGCTGGTCCCGGCCACCAGATGTGCCCATTCGGCGCAGCTTCGGGCGGTGTCGGTGGCGTAGACGGCGGCCACCCGCATGTCGGCGCGCAGGCCCGGCGTCAGGTCGTCGCCGGCGGCGACGGCGGCCTCGGCGGTGCTGAAGGCCTCCCGCACCAGCAGCCGGGCGGCTCGCCAGGCCGCGACGTGGTGGGCCAGACCTTTCTGGAAGGTCGGGCGGCTGGCCAATGCCGCCATGTCACTCATCCGGTATTTGGTCGCGGCCAGTTCGGTGACGTCGTCGAGCATGCTTTTGGCGACCCCGAGCGCCCAGGACGCGTGGCCGGCGGCGGTCACCGGCATCAGCCCCATCCGGGTGGCCGGCGAGGCACCCCGGTACGGTTCGCGGCTGAACAGCGCAAACGTCCGGTGCGCCGGGACGAACACGTCCTGCACGCTGTAGTCGTAGGAGCCGGTTCCCTTGAGCCCCTGGACATGCCAGCCGTCGTTGAACGAGACCTGCTCGCGCGGGACGATCGCCACCTGCATGTCGGGGACGCCCTCGCTGACCCAGCGCATCTCGCCGTCGTCCATCGGGAAGAAACCCGCGGCGACGTATTGCGCGTGGCCGATGCCGGAGCCGAAGCTCCACGCGCCGCTCAACCGGTAGCCGCCGTCGACCGCGGCGCCCTGCCCGTTGGGGAAGAACTGGCCGCCCATGGTGACGTGGTTGTCGTTGCCGCTGAACACCTCGGCGAAGCCTTCGTCGGGCAGGTATGCGGCGGCCGCGAACGACGACGGCATGTTCGCGATCCCGATCCAGCCGAACGATCCGTCCTGCCAGGCCATTTCGATCCAGGTCTCGATCATCTCGGTGAACGACGGTTCGACACCGCCGGCGGCGGCCGGATTGAACGACGACATCAGGCCGCTGCGCCACATCTCGTCGACGATCGGGTCGGTCAGGGTGCGTCGGCGTTCGGATGCGGCGGCCTCGGCGGCCACCAGATCCCGCATGCCGCGCGCCATCGCGACGACGTCGTCGCTCATGACGTGAAACGCCCCGCGAATCCGCGCAGTGGCAGATCGGCGCTGGTCAGCAGGCCCGGGCGGGCCGCCACCACGGATTTGATGGCGTTGAGCGCGGGCAGCCCGGTGACCGTCATGCCGATCGAGGCGAAGTTGTCCGGGTTGGACAGGTCCACGCCGCGCTTGGGAAAGATCATGTGCTTGTTGTAGATGCACGGGTCGCCGGTGATCTGGGTGATGTAGCAGCCCTTGATATTCCAGCTGGGGTCGGTGTGCGGCGTCATCTGCCATTCCAGATGCGTCTCCACGCGCGGCACCCCGTCCACCATGCCCTGGTACTTGATGTAGTTGCCGCCCAATGATCCCTTGGGCAGCGTGTACCAGCCCAGGTCGACGTCCTTGGTGCACACGCCGAGCTCATAGCTGAACGCGACTTCGTCGAGGGTCAGATCGAAGCAGTCGGCCATCATCAGCACGCTGTCGGCGAACACCCGGGTGTAGCGCTCCAGCTTGCCGGGGATCTCCGGGTCGTCGGCCGGCTGGCCGTAGCCGACCTCGATCCAGGTCTCCTTGGAGTGGTGGCACGACACGTCCACCGATTCGATGGTGGTGATGTTCTCGATCTCGGCGACATCAGCCGAACACACCACGCCCAGAATCTGGTTGAGCCCCGGGTTCATCCCGGTGCCGTAGAAGGTGGCGTTGCCCTTGCGGCAGGCCTCCGCCAGCAGCTGGCTCACCGGTTTGCCGGACGGGTGGGGGTGGTTGTTGTCGCGGTGCCAGCCGGTGATCCAGTCCGCGGTGGTGACGATGTTGATGCCCGCCTCGAGCACGGCGACGTAGAGGTCCTCGTCGGGGAACACCCCGTGAAAGGTCAGCACATCGGGCTTGGCCGCGATGATCTCCTCGATGCTGCCGGTCGCCGTGATCCCGTTGGACGCCAGGCCGGCCAGCTCGCCGGTGTCCTTGCCGACCTTTTCCGGTGAATAGCAGTGCACCCCAACCAGTTCCAGATCCGGCTGGGTGGCGATCCGTTTGATCATCTCTTTGCCGACGTTGCCGGTGGCGACCTGAAACACGCGGATCGGGGCGGCGGATGCATTCATTCGGTTCAGCCTCTCTGTGCGGTGACTTCAGCGACCTCAGCAGCACTGCCACCGATGCCGTCGGGGTAGAACTGCTTGGCCCACTGGCGGATTGCGGTGAAGCCCTGGTGTTCGGCGGTCGCCAGCGCCGGCGGATCCGAATAGCGCTGATGCGACCAGATGTGGATGTCTTGTTCGAACTGGCGGATCACTTCCCGGCCGAACTCGTTAGCCCTGGCCTCGGCGCGGACCGGATCGGCCGATTCGGTGCGGCCGATGTAGACCATGAACCGGACATCGGAGGTGCAGTCGTCGACCGGGGTGACCGCCGAGATGGTGCGGTTGTCGATCATCCCCCAGCTCCGGGTCACCGCGATTCCCAAGCCGCCGTTGATGGCCTGCACACCGCTGTTGACGTCCTCGATCAACTGGGCGTCGTCGCCTTCGAAGGTGATGGTGAAGTCGACGTAGGAGATCGGTTCGGCGAAGTCGTGGCGGGTGAACACCGGCACGATCGGGGTGCGGTGCACGTATTTGAAGTGGGCGAAATCGACGCCGTTCTCCAGCACGTACTGCGGGTGCATTTCCAGGGACTGCCGGTACAGCCGCTGTTGGGGGTAGTAGTCGGCGGAGGCGCGGTCGTCGTCGAAGCTGGCGAACACGTCCGGCGGGTCGAAGAACGGGTCGCGGCCGTGTTCGTCGTGCCAGATGTAGACGGACTCATTGCGTTCGACGACGGGATGGGTGCCGATACGCCGGCCGCGGTTGGGTCGATCCTGGTACGGGATACAGACGTTGCGACCCTGGGAGTTCCACTGCCAGCCGTGAAACGGGCACTGCAGCACTTCGCCGTGCACGGTGCCGCCGTAGCCGAGGTGCGCGCCGAGGTGCTCGCAGTAGGCGTTCATGACGGTGAGCTGTCCGGACTCGGCGCGCCAGGCGACCATCTCCTGGCCGAAGTACTTCATGGTGTGGACGTCGCCGACGCCGATCTCGTCGGACCAGGCGACCTGATACCAGCCGGTCGGTTTCATCGACAGCGGCGGTTTGGCCATCTCAGTGCGTCCTTTCGGTGGTCTCACGCAGCATAGTTCGCCTGTCCACAGAATCATAGTGGGCACTATGTAAATTTTGCTACGCTGCCCGGGATGGCTCAACCCGAACGGCGCAGCAACAAGCGGGGCCTGGCGACCCGTGAGGCGATGCTGGACGCCGCGGTGCGCTCGCTGGCCTCCGGCGACCCCGGCGCCGTGTCGGCCAGCCGGATCGCCAAGGAGAGCGGCGCCACCTGGGGCGCGGTGCAGTACCAGTTCGGCGACGTCGATGGTTTCTGGGCGGCGGTACTGCACCGCACCGCCGAGCGCCGCGACGCGACGATGGCAGCGTTCGGCGGCGTGAAACCAGATGCGCCGCTGCGGGATCGGGTCGCCGCGATCATCGACACGCTCTATGACGGTCTGGCGTCGCAGGATTCCCGGGCGATCGAGAACCTACGGGCCGCACTCCCCCGCGACCACGTCGAGCTGGAACGGCTGTATCCACGCACCGCGGCCGAGTTGTTCTCCTGGGGCCGCAGTTGGCTGGCAACCTGCCTTGATGCATTCGCCGATCTCGGTGTGGACCCGCAGCGGGTGCGCGAGGTGGCCGCGCTGATCCCGGGTGCGATGCGCGGGCTGGTCTCCGAGCGCCAGCTGGGCTCCTACGCCGATCTCGGCGAGGCCCGCCGCGGCCTGACCAATGCGCTGGCAGCCTATCTGGAGCAGTCGCGGATCAGCTGAGCTGGAGCTGCAGGTGCCGGCGGCGCCGGACCAGGATGCTGGGCAGCCATTCGCCAATGTCAGCCGCCTCGACCCAGCTGGTGCGGTCCAACAATGTCCGCAACACGATCCTGGCTTCCAGGCGGGCCAGAGCGGCGCCGACGCAGAAGTGCACACCCCTGCCGAACGTCACGTGGTTCTTGGCGCCGCCGCGGTCCAGGCGAAACTCATTGGGTGCCTCGAATCGTTGCGGATCGCGGTTCGCCGCGCCCCATAACAGCAGCAAACGCGCATTCGCAGGCAGCGCGACTCCGGCCAGGCTGGTGTCGCGCCACACGTGGCGGTAGTGGCCGCGGAACGGGGATTCGAAGCGCAGCGTCTCTTCGATGAAAGCGGTAAGCAGTTCCGGGTTTTCGCGTAGCCGACGCTGAATCTCTGGACGATCGGCGAGAATCCACGCCGCACTGCCCAGCAGCGAGGCCGTCGACTCACCGGCCGCACTGAACAGGGTCAGCATTATCCCCAGGGCCGGCAACTGCTCGAGCTCGCCCGAGGAACAGCGCGCAGCCAGGTCGGCGATCAGTCCTGGTTCCTCCGCCGCGTCGGCCTTCTCGAAGTGCTCCAGGACGTAGCCGGACAGCTCCATCGCCGACATTCCTGCAGCTTCGAGCTGTTCCGGCGTGACGATGCCGTCCAACAGGGTCGTCGTGGCGTACCCAAGCCGGATGAGCTTTTCAACGTCGTCGCCGGGCAGTCCCAGCAGCTTCGCCACCACCATCATGGGTAGACGGTTTGCCATCGCACTCATCCACTCGATCGTGCCGTCGCGCCGACTTGTTTCCCACAACTCACCGGCGGTGCGCACAGCGAATTCTTCGATGGTGCGCACCCGCTTGGCAGACAAGTGCGGCAGCAGGATCTTGCGATGCTGCGCGTGCACGGGGTCGTCGGCGGTAGCCAGGGTGTGAATTGGGCTTCCCGGCACCCCCATGTCGAACGCGGTGACGGTCCCATCGTTGCTGTACACCATCGTTGCGGTGAGGTTCGAGGAGAAATCGTCGACCCGTTCGACGGCTTCGATCACCGCGTCCCAGCCGCACACGACGTAAAACACCGAATCCCCCACGCGGTGCACCGGCGCCTCCGCCCGCAACCGGTCGTAGAGCGGGTAGGGGTCTTGGATCGTCTCGGTGTCAAAGAAGCGGGTCGGCGCAACCGTCATCGGCTCAGGCTGAACGCCGCCGCCGCCACCCGTCAACGGGCCGCCGCAAAGTTGACTAACGCCGGCTGCCGAATCCTCGGCCCGTGACGCCGGCTGGCGGGAACCACCAGCGCGTTAGGGTGAGAAATCTGACTCATTTTTCTCATGATGCGAGAAATTGGAAGATAGTTTGCGCGCCTTGCCGGCGTCGACGGAAGGGGACCAGATGGCACACAGCGACTGGCTGGTGGGACAGGATCGGCGCAGCGCCGCCGCGGAGCGTATCCACGCTGCCGCGGCCGACCTCATTGCCCGCCGGGGATATGAAGCCTTCACGATCGAGGATCTCGCAGCCGCCGTGCATTGTTCGCCGGCGACGATCTACCGGCACGCTGGCGGCAAGGCCGCAATCCGCGACGCCGTCGTCGGTATTCACGCCGCGCGCATCGTGGAATCGGCGCGCAACGCGATAGCGGACCTCACCGGACCGGAACGAGTCGTCACCGCCACCCTGGTCGCACTGCGTCGCCTGCACACCGATCCGCTGGCCCAGTTCATGCGCCCGATGCACAGCGGCCCGGTCAGCGAATGGATCACCAGTTCCCCCGCCGTCACCGGGTTCGCCGCAGAGATGCTCGGTCACGACAACGAGGACCCGCTCGCCGGCCAATGGTTGATTCGGGTGTTCCTCGCGCTGTGGTGTTGGCCGCTCAGCGATCCCGCGGCGCAACGCGCCATGGTGGAGCGCTTCCTCGGACCGATGTGCAGCCGTCTCCCGGACGCTTAGCTCGCCGACAACTCGGGAGCGGCGCGGCCCAAGCTGCGGAATCCCGCGCCAGGGTCCTTGATGCCGAGGACATACGGCAACGCATTCCACCGCAGCTTCATTTTCCCGGCGAATCCCATGGCGTCTGGCGGCGGCGGTGCCGTCGACGCGGCGAGATCGAAATAGTAGGTCGAGGTTTCGCCCAGGCCCTCGAAGTCGTGCAGCAGCGGCAGGCACCGCCCGCGCACCGTCTCGTCGAGACACTCCGCGATCACGTCGGTCATTAGCACGTACTCCGGCACCGGCACCTGGTTTTTCAGCATGCGATGCACCAGGATGACATCGACCCCGGCGAGTTCGGTGTGGCGCTTGACTTTCTGCTCGGCCACCTCGCCCTGATGTGCGACGAACTTCAGCGACAGGTTCTTGAGCTGCTCGCAACTCGCGCACTCGCAGCCGCGGCCGTTTTCGATGCGGGCCCGCTGATCGACGAACGCCTGATGCATCCGCGCTATCCGCTTGCTGACCAACGCCTGGGCGTCGCCGTCGGGCGCCCAGAAGAAGGCGGCATCACCCTCGAGTTTGGCGAGCTTCATGCCCTTGGCGGCGTCGATGACCGATTCCAGCAGCGTGGCCACCGCCATCTGTGCGTGCACCAGGTGGGTTCGGTTCCAATTCATGTAGGCGGTGTATCCGCCGATGTCGGCGATGACCAGCACCGCGCGCCGGATGGCCATGAACTCAGCAGTGTAGTCCTCGATGCTCAGCGGTAGCCGCGCTTGACCAGATGGCGTGCACCGGCCTGCATCGCGGCGGGGCCGGCCACTTCGAAGTCGAACGCGTTGGCCAACCGGTCGGTGATGTTGAAGACCAGGCTCACGGCCAAGGCGTCCTGGATCTGGGCGGGGGTGACGCCGGCGTCCAGCACGCCGCGCACATCGTCGGCGTCGATGCTGTGGTCGTGTGTCAGCTTGCCGAGCAGACGCAGCGTCGCCCGCAGCGGCTCCTCGATGGGCGCCGTATCCAGATCGGCGAGGGTCGCCGCGGCAGTCGCGTCGTCGTCGTAGCAGACGTTGGAGGTCGCGGTGTGCGCGGCGACGCAGAACGGGCAGGCGTTGACCTGGGAGACGTAGGCGGCCATCAGCTCTCGCTCCCCGACCGTCCACGCCGACGGTCCGCGCATCGCCTCGTGGGTCAGGGGGCCGCCGCCGTAGAACTCCGGGCGATAGAAGGCCAGCTTGACCGCGTCGACCACCGGTTGGCGGGAGACCAGCCGAATGAGGCCGAGCAATGCCTTGGTGTGCCAGCGGTGCCCGTGATCGAGGATGGCGAGTCTCATTGCCGGCCCCCTTCGTCGGTGGCGGCGGCCAGCGCGGCGAGCCCGGTGGTGTACTGGCGGCCCGCCTGCCCGACCGCGGCGCACACCACGATCTCGAAGATCTGGTCCTCGCTGAGTCCGGCGGATCGCGCGGCGGCGATGTCCTCGTCGCTCACTTGGTAGGAACGATGGGCCACCCGGTCGATCAAGGTGCTCAGCGGTTCATTGAGGCCGGTGTTGTCGAAGGCGGCTCGGCGCAGTTGCAGCGGCGCGGTGGCGTCGTCGCCGAGGATGCGACCCAGCAGCGCGCGGTGCAATTCGGTGATGTCGGACATCGTGTTTCGGGGCCTCCTAGTCCAGGGGTGTCAGGTCGAGTTCGCGCAGGCGGTCCGAGGCGGTGAGGATGTCGATTTCGACGATCTTTCCGGCGACGACGGTGAATCCCATGACCGACAGCGGGCGCCCCTGCGAGAGCGCGACGATGCCGGCCGCCCCGTTCACCAACACCGGGCGGGCGAATTCGGCGTGGCGGGCGAACAGCATCGCGCGCTGGGCGGCGCCACGCGCGCCGCGAAGCTCCAGCGGCTGGGGCGCACCGGTGTCCGCGCGGACCAGGACATCGGGGTGCAGGGTGGCCACCAGGGCGTCGAAGTCACCGCCGCGGGCCGCGGCCAGGAAGGCGTCGACGACTTCGCGCTGGCGGGCCAGATCCGCGTCGGGTACCGGGGCGCCCTGAACGCGCCGGCGGGCGCGACTGGCCAGCTGTCGGGCTGCCGGCGGTGAGCGGTCCACGATGGGCGCAATCTCCTCGAACGGGACGGCGAACATGTCGTGCAGCACGAACGCGACCCGTTCGGCGGGGGTCAGCGTGTCGAGCACCACCAGCAACGCCAGGCCCAGCGAGTCAGCCAGCACCGCCTGCTCCTCGGGGGCGGGGCGGTCGTCGCGGCCCAGGATCATCTCGGGTAGTCGGGCATCCAGCGGTTCCTCGCGGCGAGCGTGGCGGGACCGGAGCATGTCCAGGGATACCCGCGCCACCACCGTCGTCAACCATCCGGTCAGGTTGTCGACGTGATCGACGTCCGCGCGGCTCAGCCGCAGCCAGGCCTCCTGGACCGCGTCGTCGGCCTCGGTGAGCGACCCGAGCATCCGGTAGGCCACCCCGCGCAGGTGTGTGCGGGTGTCTTCGAATCGTGTCGCCAACCACTCTGCGTCGTCCACGGTCACATCCTCCGGTCGCTATCCGTCAATTGTGTGACGAACTGATCCACCCGAACGTGACGAGGAGCCAGCCATGACCACCCATCCCCCTTCCCGCGGTCGCGCCGTCGCCTACTGGGCCGCCACTGCTGTGCTTGGCACCGAGATGCTGGTCGGCGGCATGTGGGGCATCCTGCGGATTCCGTTTACCCGCGACATGCTGCAGCAGCTGGGCTACCCCGATTACTTCGGCGTGCTGCTCGGTACCTGGTATCTGCTGGGCGGGTTGGCGGTGCTGGCGCCCGGGTTCCCCCGGCTCAAGGAGTGGGCGTATGCCGGGGCGACCATCGTCTACACCGGGGCGGTGGTGTCGCACCTTGCGGTGGGGGATCCGGCGGGCAAGGTGATTCCGCCGATCGTGTTTCTGGGTGTGGTGTTTGCGTCGTGGGCGTTGCGGCCGGAATCGCGGCGGCTGGCGGGGTGAGTTCACCGTCGCCTCGGCCGGTCAGCTGGACTAAACTAAGTTCATGACTAAGTCTGCTGTCATGAGGGTGGGTGTCCACGAGGCGAAGACACGCCTGTCGGAGCTGCTGCGGCTCATCGACGGCGGACAGGAGATCGAGATTGCCCGCGGAGGCGAGCCCGTGGCGAAGTTGGTGCCGGTCCGCGCCCGCGAGGTGCGCCTCCTAGGGATCGATGAGGGCGTGTATGCGGTGCCCGACGATTTCGACGCCCCATTGCCTGATGACGTGCTGGAAGCCTTCTATCGGTGACCCGTTACTTGCTCGACACCCAGGTGTGGCTCTGGATGCAGGCCGATCCCGGCCGGCTGCGCGATGAAACTCGCACGCTCGTTCAGAATGTTCGCCACACGTTGTTGTTGTCGGCGGCCAGCGCCTGGGAGATCGCGATCAAGTACCGCCTCGGGAAACTGCCGTTGCCCGAGCCGCCGGCCACCTACGTGCCCGACCGCATGCGCCGCTCCGGAACATCCCCGCTGCCGGTCGACCATGCACACACGTTGCGGACCGCGGAGCTTCCCGATCACCATCGCGACCCGTTCGATCGCCTCCTGGTCGCTCAGGCACAGCTCCTCGGCCTGACCATCGTTACCGCCGACAATCAGTTGTCCGCATACGACGTCTCGGTGATCGCGGCCTGAGCCAGCTTGGGCTCGGGCCACCGTAGACCCCGCCGCCATCCTCAGTAGCTACCGCCTGGGTCGGAGCAGAACCGACTCGCCTTGCTAGCAGCATCTCCAGTGCATGGCGTGTAACCGTTCGGCCCCCATGCGCCGGGAGTGTTGGGCTCGAGCGTGTCGACACAGGCATAGGGGTCTTCCGAATTCGGGTTGTGCACCTGGCCTATCGGGCACGAGGCCGCTTCGTGAAAGAGGCCGTCTGCTGGCGCCGCGGTCGCGACCCCACTCCACATGGCGCCCAGCGCCAGGGCGCCCCCGACTACAGCACCGACAACGATGCGCGAAATGCGTTTCACCGTGATCCCCGTTCCATGCCGAGTAGTTAGCCGCGAGCGTACTGGCCGGGTCTGACACCGGCCCGTTCCGGCGGCTGGCTGCCGCCCGGCACACCGACACATCGCCGCACAGCGGTCAATGGCACGGTCTGTGATGACGATATTCCTGGGTGTCGGCGTCGGTCTCGAGTCATGGTCGTGATCACGGCGCCCGGGAGATGGCCCCCAGGCTCGGCATCGCCCGAGGTCCGGAGAGCGGTTGCCTTAGTGATGCCATGAATTTTTGTTCAGCAATTTTTCAATTCGGGAACCTAATTGATGCAACGTGCAGTAATTTCGCCGTTGGAAGGTCAGCGTCATAGCGCAGGATCGGCCGTTTCCGCCGCGGGGGAATGTTTGGACAACGTCATTATCAGCGCGCTGACCAGTGCGGCGAGATGATCTGTGAGCTTTCAAACAGGGGGATTTATGAAGCAGGTGATCCTCGCCGCCGCGCTGTGCGGCGCCGCGCTGGCATTGGCCGGTGCATCCCAGGCCGACGACACCAGCAACTTCCTGTCGGGGTCATCCAACGCATTTATCCTGGGCCCGACCGGCATACCGACCCCGGATGCCACCTACATCGGCGACGCACTGAGGCTCTACCTCGACCCGAACGGGTACGACGGCACCTTCGCCTCGACGCTGGCACTGACCACCCCGGAGAGCTACGACTTCGGCCAAAGCGTGACACTGGGCGAGCAGGCCCTCGTCGACGCGGTCGTCGATGACTACAAAGCCGGCGGCATGGATTGCACCGCCTCCGGCGTGTGCAGCGACCCGCTGACGATTTTCACCTACTCGCAAAGCAGCCTCATCGCCTCGGTCGCCGAGCAGAAACTCGCCGAAGCCGACGTCCCCAGCGATGCCTTACGTTTCGTGATGCTGGGCGCCAATCCCGAAGCCGTCCCCGACAATCTGTACCCCACCGACGTATACAACATCGTCGGCGACTACTTTGCGGACCCTGGCTCCGTCGGCTCAACGTGGCTGGACATCCTATTCGGGTTAGTAACCCATGATGCCTACCTCGGGTTGACGGCAGCCGAGATCGACTCGGCCACAATGGTCGTCGACGGAATGACCACCATCTACGATATTCCGCCACTCACCACCCTCGAGCTGTGGGAGGCGCTGCTCGGTGCGTCCGCCGCAGGCTGATTCAGCCGTGCCGCATGGAACCGAAATGCCGTTGCTACGAACTCAGGGTCAATGACTTGGTGGTCTCGCCGTGTGGCGCCGACTGCAAACGCCTCGAAATATCGCGAACAACAGCGGTGGGCGAATATCAGTCATACACCGACGTGGCCGCAAGCCCGTCGGCGATCACCGTCATCGCGGCCTGATACCGCTGCTCGACCACGCTCAACTCGCTCATCTAGGGAGTGTCAAGGACCAACCGAAGCCGCTGTCAAGCATCATCCGAAACACCGTCAAGCATCACCCGACACCGAAATGACAAGCATCAACCGAGGTCATACAGGTTTTACGTGGGGCGGGCGGGGCTCGAACCCGCGACCAACGGATTATGAGTCCGCGGCTCTAACCGACTGAGCTACCGCCCCTGGTTCCAACTGGCTGCGCAAGACATTAGCGCCCGCCCTCTGATCGTCGACGACATGGTGGTGTCAGCGACGCACTCGACTAATCACCCTCAGGCGGATCCGGCAGGTCGAGGCCGGCCAACCGCACCGGGTCGAAGATCGACACGATGCCGACCAGGCGACCGTCGCGCACCGTGCACGCCATCAGGCTGAGCGGCCGACCGGTCGGACCCCAGCCGAGGATTCCGGGCTCGCCATTGACCAGGACCCGGCGCACGCGGATGCGTGAGCCCTGACCTCGGCGAACCGCGCTCACGATCTCGTCGGGCCCGGTCGTGACGGTCACGCCGCGGACGGTGTGCTGACGCCAGGTGACGTCGGGATCGAGCACCCGCAGCAGGGCATCGAAGTCGCCGGCTTGCGACGCCGCGAGAAACGCATCGACGACCTCACGCTGCTCTCGCCGGTCACCCGTGGGCGCCGGCACGTCCTGAACCTTGCGGCGCGCCCGGCTGGCCAGCATCTTGGCGGCATCGGCCGATTTGCCCAGGACCGGCCCGATCTCGGCGAACGGGACGGCGAACATGTCGTGCAGCACGAAGGCGAGTCGTTCATCAGGACGCAGCGACCCCAGCACCACCAGCAGGGCCAGACCCACCGAGTCCGACAGCACCGCAACGTCTTCGGGACCGTCGCGGTCCTCGGTCACGACGAGTTCGGGAAAGTCCGCGTCGATCGAGACCTCGGGTCGCGCGGCGCGCGAACGCAAGGTGTCGATGCACAGGCGGCTGATCACGGTCCTCAACCACCCGGCCAGGTTGTCGATCGCCTCGGCGTCCTGACCGGACAGCCGCAGCCACGCCTCCTGGACGACGTCTTCGGCATCGGACACCGAGCCCAGCACTCGATGCGCCATCGCCAGCAGCCGTGGCCGCTGCCGCTCGAAGTCCTCCGCCAGCTGCGGGTCGGTGGTCATCAGTTACCTCTCGTCGTGCCGGTCCGTCATAGGTAATGACGGACCCCACCCGACCGAGGTAACCACGAAGGAGTACGCCATGAACACCACACTGTGGATCATCGCCGCCGTCCTCGCCACCGGCTTCGTCATCGGCGGCGCCACCCTACTGTTGATGCCGAAGGAGAAGTACCGGGCATTGGGCGCCAACCAGCACTGGGTCGACGACTTCCGCCCCGGCCATCTCAAGGCCATCGGCACGATCAAGCTGACCGGTGCGATCGGCCTGATCCTGCCCGCGGCCCTCGGCGTGGCACCCGTGCTGGTGCCGCTGGCCGCCTGCGGCCTGATGCTGTTCATGGCCGGTGCGGCCACCACCAGGTTCCGCCGCAACGAGTGGGGCTACATGCTCGGCGACGTCGTGTTTCTCGCCGTGTTCGCCTGGCTCGCGTGGGGCCGGTTCGACCTGGAGCCGTTCGCCTGAAACCCGCCCAAACCCTAGACCGGCCGCAACCGGAACACCCGGATCTCCCGCGGCGCGCAGCTGACCCGGTACCCCTCGTAGCCGGCGTAGAAATCGACCGCGGTCGCCCAGGCCGCCGTCCGCGCCTCGCCGGTCAGCAGCTGGGCCCGATACGGCGTGGGCGCCCCGCGGAACTCGATGGTGCAGTCGGGGTGGGCCAGCAGGTTGGCGCTCCACGCCGGATGCGTCGTCCGCCCGTAGTTGGAGCCGATGGCCAGCAGACCCTCGCCGTCGTCGATCAACGCCAACGGATGGGTGCGTTGCTGCCCAGATTTGGCGCCGGTGGAGGTCACCAGGCCGATCTTGTCGAATCCCATCACGCTGAGCCGGCCGTTGGTGCGGGGTATCAGCGTCTTGTCGATGTGCGGTGCGGCATGCAACATGAACTGATAGCCCACCCGGCTCATCGCGAACCGTTCCAACACCACTTCGTGCGGCCACAGCCGCCGTCCGCGTAGCGGACTCTGCCGCAAGAGCGCCATGGCACGAAGCTACTCGCCGCCGCCGTCAGCTGAAGACCGTTTGACCACTTGCATCCAGCAGATACTGCTCGGTGCCGTGCTCCACGCGCGGCGCGTCGGCGCCCAGCGCGACGGCCACTTTGTTGCTGGCATTGCGCATCACGTCCAGCGTCAGCTCGAGGGCCTCGACATCGGAGAAATGGGTGCGCACCCCCTCGGCAACCGAAGCCTCGATGCGCGCGGGCGACCAGATCAGCGCGTCGACGTAGCGCAGCGCCACCTTGTGCCGCTCGGTCAGCAGGGACGACGACTCGAAGTCTTCGATGTCGTCGTAAAGGCTCTCCGATCCCCCGGCATCCAGCGCGGTGCGCTCCCGCAGCGATTTGCACAGTCGGCAGTTGTGCTGGGCCGCGCCGCGCAGTCGTACCAGTTCGGCGGTCACCGCGTCCAGATCACGCAGCCGCGCGACGGCGGGCAGGACCTCGTTGAACACCAGATCGGACAAATCGCCGCCGTCGTCCGTCACAAAGCCGACGGCCCACGGCACCGGCAGACCCAGAGCTTGCAGTCCGGCACCGACCCGCGGTACGAAGTCGGCGATATACATCTGGACCACCGCGGCGAAGGTGTTGTCCCCCAACGCCGACCACAGTCGCGATCGCTGATCGGCGGAGATCAGCGACACATCTATGCTGAACTGCTCGGCGAACTCGGCAACCACCGCATCCGAAGGGTCCGCCCCGTCAACGGCTTCCTTGCCCGGCAACGCGGTCAACCCCAGCGTCTGCCCGCATACCCGGCGGATCAGGGCCCCGGTACGGCCGCCGGACAGCGCCACCGCCCGGACCAGCATCTGCTCGACACTCATCGGTCGATTATCGCCCACCTGTCGGGCGGCACCAGGGCCGCGGCATAGCATCGCAGGATGAGCCGGATGGCAATGACGCCGGAAACGTTCGTTACGCACCGGCCCGACGGTGTAAAGATCGTCGCGGATCGCCGAGGCGATCCGCAGGCACGCGCGGTGGTCTTCCTGCACGGCGGCGGGCAAACCCGCCGCTCCTGGGGCCGGGCCGCCGCGGCGGTCGCCGAGCGGGGCTGGCAGGCGGTGACCGTCGATTTCCGGGGCCACGGGGAGTCGGACTGGTCCGGTGCCGGCGACTACCGGGTGGTCAGCTTCGCCGCCGATGTGGAGGCGGTGCTGCAGCAGCTGCCGCCGCGCCCGGTGCTGGTCGGTGCCTCGCTGGGCGGCTTCACCACCATGCTGCTGGCCGGGGAGGTCACGCCGGGGATCGCCAGCGCCGTCGTGCTGGTCGACATCGTGCCGGAGATGAACCCGTCGGGGGCCGACCGCATCCATGCGTTCATGGCCGAGCGGATGGAGTCGGGTTTCGAGTCGCTCGACGAGGTCGCCGACATGATTGCCGAATACAACCCGCACCGGCCGCGGCCGTCTGACCTGGCCGGGCTGACCACCAATCTGCGCCGCCGCGGCGACCGCTGGTTCTGGCATTGGGATCCGCTGTTCATCAGCGGCACCGCGTCACTGCCCCCGATCGAGGTCACCGAGGTCGAGCGGCTGTACACCGCGGTCGACACCATCTTGCGCGGCGGTGTGCCGATGCTGTTGGTGCGCGGTCAGCTCAGCGATCTGGTCAGCGAGGACCGCGCCGAGGCGTTTTTGGCCCGCTTCCCGCAGATCGAATTCGTCGACGTGCGCGGCGCCGGGCACATGGTGGCCGGCGACCGCAACGACGTGTTCGCCGACGCGGTGCTGGATTTCCTGGCCCGGCACGGCGGATAACCCATTTGGTTGACACTCGTCATTGACGGGTGTCAACGATAACCGCTACGCTGCTACCGTGCGTTCCGCACTGTCGAGCGGATCTGGCTCGCGTGAAGCCCAGCGGCTTCAGACACGCGCCAGGGTTTTCGACGCTGCCGTGGTCGAGATCGGCCGATCCGGATTGGCCGGCGCCGATGTCGCGGCGATCGCCGCGGCCGCCGGGGTGTCGCGCGGCACGTTCTACTTCCACTTCCCGACCAAAGAGCATGTGCTGGTCGAGTTGGAGCGGGCCGAAGAGCTCAATATCGTGTCCAAACTCAGCGCGACGTCGACCGAATCCGGCGATCTGATATCGAGGTTCCAGCTGCTGGTGCGTCAGGTGCTGTCGGCTGAGCGACGGTTGGGCCCGGTGCTGTTCCGAGACATGTTGGGATTGCACTTTTCCGCGACGCGACCCGTCGTCGACGAGTTGACCGCTCACCCGTTGGCCGAGCACGTCATCGCCGCCGTCGCCGCAGCGCAGGCGGCGGGCCGGGTGGCCGGGGACACCGACCCGAGCGAACTCGGGGTGATCTTTCTGACCGGGCTCTATGCGCTGCTGGCAACCGGCGTCGGCAGATCCCGGGTGCGCGCAGCGCTGCTGGATCGATACGTCAGGACCATCGTTCAAGGAATGGAGGCGCGATGAACGAGGCACGCATCGAGGGCTACCGCGACTTTCTGATGCGACGCGACGGCGCCGCTGACCTGTTGCACCGCCGGTTGGCCCGCCGTGAGGAATTCTTCTCCGCACTGCAAGCCGATCCGGTCCGCTCGACGCACCCCGTCGACCGAAAAGTGTTCCTGCGCAATCTGCGTCGCCGCCGACCCGAGCCCGGTATCGAGCCGAAGACCCTGTTCTTGCTGGCCACCGCGAAGCTGAATCAGGCCGAGCGGTTCGGTGTGGACTTGGGCGACACCTACGGCCGCATCGGCCGCGACGGCGACCCGCCGGAGCGGATGTACATCGCGCTCGAAGAGTTCTACCACACCAGGCTGTTGGCCTACGTGCTGGAGATTTTCGATCTGCCGTACCAGGTGGTTGTACCGCCGCTGGTGATGCGCCAGTTCGTCAAGGTCAACGTGTTCCTGCCCGAGAGGTGGAGGTTCGCGTTCGTCGGTGCGGCAGAAATGGTCGGGTGCATCATGTTCGACGAACTGCGCCGCGTCGGCGTCACGTTGTTCGCCGACGAGCCCGATGTCGCCGCGCGGATTGGGCGCCTGTACGCCGAAATCCTCACCGACGAGATCGGCCACGTCGGATACTGCGCATCGCAGTGCACCCGGGCGGAGCGGGCGGCGATGCGGTGGATCTATCCACGGATCGGACGCGTCGCTGCTCGGCAAACCGACGAGATCAGGCTTCTCGTCGATAGCGACGCTTTACGTGCCCGTCTGGCCCAGCCGTTCGACGTCGACGCGCTTGCTGCAGATCTGCCGAACGAGACGTTTGTGGCCGCACACCCGTAATCGGACGCCGACCACCCCGTCTAGACGGTGCGGACCAGACGCTGCGCGAGCAGCTCGGCGAACCGCGCCGGATCCTCCAGCGCCCCGCCCTCGGCCAGCAGCGCTGTGCCGTAGAGCAATTCCGCGGTCTCGGCCAGTTCGGGATCCTCGGCCTTTTCGCTGTGCGCCTGACGCAGCCCGGTGATCAACGGATGGCCCGGGTTCAGCTCCAGGATGCGTTTGCCGACCGGCACTTCCTGCCCGTTGGCCTGATAGATCCGCGCCAGCGCCGGGGTCATCTCGAAGGTGTCGGTGATCAGGCAGGCCGGGGACTCGGTCAGTCGGGTCGACAGCCGCACCTCCTTGACGTGATCGGTCAGGGTCTGCGCCAGCCACGCCGTCAGGTCGGCGAAGTCCTTTTCCTGTTCCTTGCGTTCGGCTTCGTGGGCGGTCTTCTCCTCCTCGGAGTCCAGATCCACCTCGCCCTTGGCCGTCGACTGCAGCGGTTTGCCGGCGAACTCGCTGACCGCGTTCACCCACACCTCGTCGACCGGGTCGGTGAGCAGCAGCACCTCAAAGCCCTTGGCCTTGAACGCCTCCAGATGCGGCGACTTCAGCAGCTGCTGACGGGACTCGCCGGTGGCATAGAAGATCTGCTCCTGGCCGTCCTTCATTCGTTCGACATACTCGGCCAGCGTGGTGGCCTCGGAGTCGCTGTGGGTGGAAGCGAACGAGCAGATGCCCAGCAGCGCTTCCTGGTTGTCGAAGTCGGAAAGCAGACCTTCCTTGACCACCCGGCCGAACTGGGTCCAGAAGGTCCGGTAGTCCTCCGGGCGGCCCGACTGCAGCTCCTTGATGGTGGACAACACCTTCTTGGTCAGCCGCCGCCGGATCGCATTGATCTGGCGGTCCTGCTGCAGGATTTCCCGGGAGACGTTGAGCGACATGTCCGCCGCGTCGACGACACCCTTGATGAAGCGCAGGTACTCGGGCATCAGCTGGTCGCAGTCGCCCATGATGAACACCCGTTTGACGTAGAGCTGGACCCCGACGTGGGCGTCGCGGTTGAACAGGTCGAACGGGGCGTGCGACGGAATGAACAGCAGCGCCTGGTATTCGAAGGTGCCCTCGGCCTTCATCGCGATGACCTCGAGCGGGTCGTCCCAGGCATGCGCGATGTGCCGGTAGAACTCCCGGTATTCCTCTTCGGAGACTTCGTCTTTGGGGCGGGCCCACAGCGCCTTCATCGAGTTCAGCGTCTCGGTTTCCACCGTGACGGCACCGCCCGCCTCTCCTTCTGGATGGGCGGCGTCCTCCCGCTCGACCTGCATCCGGATCGGCCAGGCGATGAAGTCGGAGTACTTCTTGATCAACCCGCGCAGCGTCCACTCGGCGGTGTAATCGTGCAGCGAATCCTCGGCGTCTTCGGGCTTGAGGTGCAGGGTGATCGAGGTGCCCTGCGGCGCGTCCTCTTTCGCTTCGATGGTGTAGGTGCCCTCGCCGCTAGATTCCCAGCGGATCGCCTCACTCTCGCCGGCCTTGTGGGTCAGCATCTCCACCTTGTCGGCCACCATGAACACCGAGTAGAACCCGATCCCGAACTGGCCGATCAGTTCCTCGGAGGCGGCTTCGCTCTTGGCGTTCTGGGCCTCGCGCAGCTGCTGACGCAGCTCGGCGGTGCCCGATTTCGCCAGCGTGCCGATCAGGTCCACCACTTCCTCACGCGACATGCCGACGCCGTTGTCGCTGATGGTCAGCGTGCGGGCGGCTTTGTCCACCGCGATCTCGATGTGCAGGTCCGAAGTGTCGGCATCGAGGTCCTTGTTGCGGAAGGCCTCCAGCCGCAGCTTGTCCAGCGCGTCGGAGGCGTTGGAGATCAGCTCCCGCAGGAACGCGTCCTTGTTGGAGTAGACCGAGTGGACCATTAAATCCAGCAGCTGGCGGGCTTCGGCTTGGAATTCCAGTTGCTCGACGCGTGCATTCATGAGGCTCGAATCTACCGGGACCGTCCCCCGGCACGGCGTGCAGTGCGGCCGCATCTCTTGCCATGAGCTGAATTGAGCAACAGAATACGCTGAGAAAAACAAGGGTCTGGCCGGTGGCTCGACCAGACCCTGGTGCCCGAGGAGAGGGGGTTCCATGTCCGGACGACCCGGCGCGCTGCGGGCGTTCCTCACCACCGGCGTCGCCATTACCGGCGCCGGCCTGATCGCCGTCACCCCTGTGCGGCCCCCGGAACCCAGCCCGCCGGCCGGCTTCGTGCTGCTCGCCGGCGGCGACAGCGCGGATTCAACACTGGGCGACGGCACTGCGCTGATCCCCGGCGCCAGCTTCATCGCGACACCCAGCCGAGGCTGGTTGCAGGCCTTCGACACGCTGTACCTGCAGCCCCACGGCTTCACCGGCAGCATGCAGGCCGTGACGACACCGGAGTCGCTGTATCCGTTCACCGGCCCGTTCAGCATGACGTTCAACACGTCGACCACCCAGGGCGCACAGATACTCGAGGACGCGATCCACGCTCGCATCGGTGCCGGAAACGTCGACGCCGCCAACCCCATCGTGATCGGCGGCTATTCGCAGAGTTCTTCGATCGACTCGCTGCTGATGTCGCGCCTGGCTGCTGACCGTGTGCCCACCGATGATCTGCACTTTGTGCTGCTGGGCAATCCGAACAACCCCAATGGTGGCATGCTGGAACGCTTCGACCTGCCATCCGGTGCGAATCCGGACGCCGAAAGCCTCGGCCTGACGTTCAACGGCGCGGCGCCCTCAGATCTCTACCCGACCGATGTCTACACCTACGAATACGACGGCTTCGCCGACTTCCCGAAGTATCCGATCAACATCCTGTCCGACCTCAACGCGTATCTGGGGATCGTTTTCAACCACACCGCATATCTGGGCCTCACACCCGAGCAGGTGACGCCGGTCGCCGACGGCGGCGAGGCGATTTTGCTCCCGACATCGGCGGACAGCCTGACCAACTACTACATGATTCCCTCCGACAGCCTGCCATTGCTCGACCCGCTGCGGTTGATTCCGTTCGTGGGCAATCCCCTGGCCAACCTGCTCGAGCCAGACCTACGCGTACTGGTGAACCTGGGCTACGGCTCCATCACCGACGGCTGGTCGCCGGGGTTCGCCGATGTGCCCAGCGGCATCGGGTTCCTGCCACCCCAGAGCGTTCTGGAACAGGTTCCCGACGCCCTGATGGCAGGCCTGCAGCAAGGGGTCCAAGACGCGTTCAAGACGTTGATGGATGCCACCAACTACCAATTGATTTCGCCCGAGACGATGACCGACGTGGTGGACCCGTTGTTGCGGGCGGCGACGGCCGCGTTCAATCTCGACGGATCGTTCACCGACATCTCGAACTATCTGTCCGAATTCCTGCAGGGCGCCGTGAACTGGTTCGAGCAGGGTCTCGGCGAGGTGACGTTGAGCCACACCGGTATCCCGTTCATCGACATGGCAGGCGCGGCTCTGTTCACCCTGCCTCAGATCGCGATGGAGCTCTTCAGCAGCGAACTCGCTGCCGGTGACTCCCTCGACGCGATCGGACTTCCCATCGCCGCCCTCGTGGGGCTTGCCCCGCTCATGCTGGTGGGCGCGATTATCTGAGCCCACCAGGCCTCTTTACCCGATCTTGACCGCGCGTTGAATCCGCCCACCGACGATGACGACGTGACTACCATTCAAACGGTGGAGCTGGGGGTTCTGGGGCCTCTCCAGGTCCGGCAGGACGGCGCACCGGTGATGGTCCCGGGCGCTAAACCGCGTGCCATCCTGACGATGCTCGGGCTGCATGGCGGTTCGGTCGTCTCCGCCGAATCGCTGATCGAACTCCTCTGGGACGACGCTCCGCCGCGCACTGCCGGCAAGGCCCTGCAGACCCACATCTCCTCGCTGCGTCGGGCGCTGGGTGACGGGTTCGTGCTCACGGAGGGACTGGGCTGGGCGCTGAGCACGACCGAGATTGATGCCCCGCGATACCAGCGGGCCGCCAAGGCGGGCCGAGAGGCGGCGGCCGCCGGTGACACCACCCAGGCGGTGGTGTGCTTGGAGGAGGCACTGAGTCTGTGGCGCGGTGCTCCCGAACTTCCCGATTCCCGCCGCGGAGTATCGGAGCGGACGCGCTGGGTCGAAGGCCAGGCCGCGCTGGTCGAGGATCGCGCCGACGCACTACTGGCGGCGGGCCGGGCCGCGGAGATCATCGGCGACCTCGAGGCCGCCGTGGCCGATGCACCGCTGCGCGAAAGGCGCTGGGGCCAGCTGATACTCGCCCTCTATCGTGCGGGCAGACAGGGCGAAGCCTTGGGCGCATATCAGCGGGCGCGGTCGCAGCTAGCCGATGAACTGGGAGTGGACCCCGGGCCGGAACTCCGGCGACTTGAGGCCGCGATCGTCGCTCAGGACGCCGCGCTGGACTACCCGGTGACACAGCATGTTCCGTCGGTGACACGCGCCGTGACGTTCCTGCTCACCGACATCGAAGGGTCGACCGCGGCGTGGGAGGCGGACTCCGACGCGATGGCGGTCGCGCTGGCCCGCCACGACGAGCTCATCGAACAGGTCGTCACGTCTCGCGGCGGCCGGCTGATCAAGACGCGCGGCGAGGGGGACGCCACGTTCTCGGTATTCGAGCGGCCATCGGCGGCGGCAGCAGCTGCCTTGGAACTGCAAGAGGCGATCCGCCACGAGCCGTGGGCCCTGCGAGAGCCGATGTGCATCCGGGTGGCGTTGCATACCGGTGAGGTCGAGCTACGCGACGGCGACTACTTCGGTCGGGCGGTCAACCGCGCCGCGCGATTGCGGTCGCTGGCCGTCGGTGGCCAGATCTTGTGCTCGGGTGCTACCGCCGAACTGGTCATCGACACCCTGCCCGACGACGTGGTGCTCGCCGACCTCGGGATGCGCCAGTTGCGTAACCTGCCGCGCCCGGAACACGTTTTCGAGCTCCGCCTCCAGACCGCCGAACGACCCGAGGAGACCGGCGAGGTTCCCGCGGAGCGGCCCGACCTCCCCGCGGTGTTGACCGGCCCCGGGCCGTTCGTGGGGCGCGGACGTGAACTGGAGCAGCTGGCGTCCACCTGGCAGACCGGTGGCACGCACGCGGTGCTGATCGCCGGCGAACCCGGGGTCGGCAAGACCCGGTTGGCCGGCGAATGGTCCCGCCAGGCGTACGCCCAAGGCGCCGTCGTGTTGTACGGCCGTTCCGATGAAGATCTCGGTGCGCCCTACCAGCCGTTCGCCGAAGCGCTGCGGGCGCTGGTGCCGTGCCTGGGCCCCGGTCGGCTGCGGAGACTCCGCGGCGTCGAAGCTTTGCTGCCCCTGGTTCCCGGACTGACCGATCTGCTCCCTGATTTATCCGCGCCGCCACGTGCCGACCCGGACACCGAACGCTACGCACTGTTCGACGCCGTCGTCGCGGTGTTGGAACTCGCCTCCGCGAGCGCACCGGTCGTCCTGATTCTCGACGACATGCACTGGGCGGCCAAGCCCACCCTGTTGCTATTGCGGCATCTGCTGCGTTTCGGTGACCACACCCGGGTGCAGGTCGTCGGGACGTACCGCAGCACCGACCTCGACCGCTCCCATCCGCTGGCGGCGATGCTCGCCGACCTGCACCGGGACGGCACCGCGAACCGGCTTGCCCTGGCCGGTCTCGACGAGGAGGACGTGGCCGCCTACGTCGCCGAGGTCGGTTACGACGACGAAGAGCTCGCCCGGGCGTTGGCCTCACTCACCGGCGGCAACCCGTTCTTCCTGATCGAGGCGCTGCGGCATGTGGACGAAAGCGGCGGGGTGTGGGATCCGAGCACTCTGCCGCAGGGTGTGCGGGAAGCGGTGAGCCGCCGGCTATCCCGGCTCCCGGTGGAGACCAACAAGGCGCTTGCCGCGGCCGCGGTCGTCGGCAGCCGGTTCGCTTTGGACCTGGTGGAGCGGGTAGTGGACCAGGATCTTGTCGACGCGTTCGACGAAGCGGGCAAGGCCGGCCTCCTCATCGAGGAGCCCGGCGGCCGATACCGGTTCAACCATGCGATCGTCCGGCAGTCGCTGCTGGCCGAGCTGGCGTCGGTGCGGCGCATGCGGCTGCACCAGCGCATCGCCACGATATTGGAGGACGAGCCCGGAGCGGATAACGAGCTGCTGGCGGAGCTGGCCTATCACTACTTCGAATGTGCCTGGGCGGGAAACGCGGCCAAGGCCGTCGAGTACTGCCGACGAGCGGCGGAGCAATCGATGTCCCGCCTCGCCTACGAGGGCGCCGCCGACCTGTACGACCACGCCCTGCACGCGCTGGAGGAGATCGACGAGGAGCTGCCCGACCGCGTTGAGCAGGTCGCCGAGCTGCTCATCGCGCGCTGCGAAGCCCTGCTGGCCGCGGGTGACGTAGCGTCGGCGGCCGGTGCGGTCGCGCAATTGCAAGCAGCGACGGTCGATTCGGCCCGGTTGGCGGCGTGGGCGATCTGCTTCGACGGCCAGCTGTCGATGCTGGTCCATCCCGAGCGGTTAGACGCGGTCGAAGCCGAGTTGGGCACGGCCGCCGACACGCTGGCCGGATTGGGCGATGCCGCAGGGGAAGCCAAAGCCCATACGGTGCGGGCCGGATGCCTCACCCGCCTGGGGCGCATCGGCGACTGCGAAATCGCGTTGGACCACGCGCTGACCGCGGCACGCCGCGCGCGTGAGCACCGCCGGGTCAATGCGGTGCTGGCCGGCGCGCCGCTGGCCGCGCTGTGGGGGCCCAACCCGGTTCCGCGCGCCGGCGGGCGGTGCCTGGACGTGGTGCGGCTGTTGCGCATCACCACGGATTCGCCTGCGGTGGAGGCGACGTCGACGCGATGCCAGGCCGTGCTGGAGTCTTTCCGCGGCCGCGCCGCCGCGGCCCGGCGGATGATCGATTCGGCGCGGCGCACGGTCACCGAACTCGGCCTGCGCCATGCACTGCTCGAGGTTGAACAGTTCGCCGGGATCGTCGAACTGGTCGCCGACGAACCAGCCGCGGCCGAGCCGCATCTTCGTCAGGCCTACCGTGGTTTTCGCCGCATGGGTCTGGACGCCGACACCGCCGAGACAGCGGCGCTGCTGGGTCGCACCTGTCTCGCGCTCGACCGGGATGTTGAGGCCCAGGAGTTGTGTTCGGAAAGTGAGCGACTCGCCGGGCACGCGCTGAAGGCGTCGATCGCGTGGCGCACGCTTCGTGCCCTGCTGTTGACGCGTCGCGGCGAGCACGACGAGGCCCGGCAGATGGCCGAGGCTGCGGTCGGACTGGCCGAGCGCACCGACGCATTGGTCGATCACGGGGACGCGTGTCTGGCGCTGGCAACCGTGTTGGGTGGGGGCGGCGACGAGGCGGGGGCGCGGGCCGCCGCCAGGAGATCCCTCGACCTGTACGAGCGGAAAGGCGCTGCGGCACTGGCCGACATGGCGCGGCTGTTGCTCGGGGAGCGGGTCTCTCCTCCCGCCGCATCACCGCCGGATACGCCGGGCGTCGAGCTCGATAATGCATGTGTGCGAGTCGGCAACCGTGTGCTTGCTGCTGCCGACCGTGAGGCGTGGGACGAGTTCGAGCAGCTGTTTGCACCCGGGGCTACTCTTGAGAGCCGCCGCAAGATCGTCGGCTTCATGCCCGCCGATCTCCCGTCGGACTGGGTACATCAGAATCGTCGCAATCTCGAGACCGGTGCGATGCGGGTGACCGCGACAGTTTTGGCCGTACGAGGCGAACGCCTGGCTCTGGCCCGATTGCGGGTCGGGACTGCCGACGCGAGTCCCGGGGCACCACACGACGAACTTCTCCAGATATACGGCATCGACGACACGGGCCGCATCGCGCTGCAGGTGTGGTTCGACGTCGACGACCTGGACGCGGCGGTCGCCGAACTCGACGCCATGCACGCCCGGTTCGAGGAAGAGCGCTCACACGCGCAGCGCTTGAAGAACAAGGCAGCACTGGTAATCGAGCGGGTTTACCCAGCTATCACGGCCCGCGACTGGGATGCCATCGCGCAAACAGCGGCCGTCAACTATCTCATCGACGATCGCCGGCGGATGGTGAACGCCGGGATCCGACATGGCCGCGATGCCCTCCTCGAAGAGTTGCAGGCCACCGCGGACCTCGGCTTCGCGACGACCATGTTGGGTGTCGTGGCAAACCGCGGCGAACGCCTCGTCCTCACGCATGTTCGTGCCTTCGGCCGCGACCTTCAGGCGATTCAGAACGATGTCCTTAACGTGGTCGAGATCGACGCCCAGGAAAAGGTGGTGGCGGTTGTCGTGTTCGACCTCGAAGACATCGACGCTGCGTTTGCGGAACTCGATGTGCGCTACCTCGCCGGCGAAGCGGCCGCACATGCGCGCACCTGGTCGGCGATCACGCGTGCCTGCGCCACACTCAACCGGCACGAGTCTCCGGCGACGACCCCAGATTGGGTGAACATCGACCACCGCCGGGGACCAGCGTTCGCGCCGGGTGACATGACGACCAATACCCGTCCTGTCTGGGACCTCACGCCGGACCTCAGCAACTATGTCGAGGTAGTGCATCGGCTCAACGACCTCGGAGCAATTGTGACCCACAGGGCGCAGGGCACCTCAGAGGAGGGCTTTGACGCCGAGTGGCGGGTGATTGACGTTCTGACGCTCGAAGGCGACCTGATCAATCGGTTGGAGCTATTCGACGAGGCAGACCTCGACGCCGCAATCGCGCGGTTCGACCAGCTTAGCCGGCCAAGGCTGAGAACCGCCGCAGCGCGAGTTTACGAGCGCATCCTGGCGTATTTCGCTGCGCGGGACTGGGTCGCGATCACAGAGGTTCTGGCCGAAGGCGTTTCCACCGAGGATCGTCGTCGGGTGGTCAATGCCGGCCTCCGACATGGCCGGGAAGCCGTGATCACGGAAATTGCAGCAATCGCCGAGGCGGGGGTTACAGACCTCACGTCCGAGGTCCTTGCGACCCGTGGAGAACGGCTCGTCTTGAGTCGTGGCCGCGCCTCGGAAGGGGACCACCAAACCGATGCGTTCCGTACGGATCTCCTCGACATCGTCGAAGTCGACGCCAACGAACGGGTCGTGGCCCGCGTCATATTCGACCCCGACGACTTCGACACCGCCATCGCCGAACTCGATGCGCGCTACCTCGCCGGCGATGTGGCCGCACACGCGCGCACCTGGTCGATCGTTACGGGGATCTATGCCGGGGTCAACCGGCACGAACTCCCCGCGACGACACCGGACTGGGCCAATGTCGATCACCGGCACGTGATCACAATTGCGTCAGGCGAACTACTCGCCAATCTCCGTGCCATGTGGGACATCGCACCGCAAGCCCGCATCTACATCGAGGCCGTCCACCGGCTGAATGACCGCGGAACCGTCGTTACCCATTCGCTAACCGGGCCCTCGCAAGAGGGATTTCTCGCCGAATGGCGGATGGTCAATCTCATGACGTTCGAAGGCGGCCTGGTCGACCGCAGTGAGCTTTTCGACGAGGAAGACCTCGACTCCGCACTCGCGACGTTCGACCGGCTGAGCCCGTCGGCGCCACGACTAGAGAACGCAGCAAGCCAAGTGTCTGAACGCTTCCTGGCACACTTCGTGGCCCGCGATTGGGACGCCATGTCGACTGTATTGGCCGATGACTACAACTACATCGATCACCGAAGCGTCGTGAATGCGGGAACTCGACACGGTCGAGATGCGGCCGTCGAGAATCTGCGGGTAGTCGCGAGCCTCGGTATATCAGACATCGACACGACCGTCGTGGCGACCCGCGGCGAACGCCTCGTCCTCACCCACAGCAGCTATTCGTTCCGCGATCAAGGTCCGACAGCTTTCGGCGGTGAGCAACTCGATGTCGGGGAGATCAATTCGGATGGGCGGATGGTGGCGAGCGTTACTTTCGACCTCGATGACATCGACGCCGCGTTCGAGGAGCTCGACGCGCGCTACCTCGCCGGCGAGGCGGCGGCGCACGCACATACCTGGTCGGTCATCACGAGCGGTTATGCCGCGTTCAACCGAAACGACTTCCCCGCGCCCGACTGGGTGAACGTCGATCATCGACGGGCGAGGGCGTTCGAGCCCGGTGAGCTGACCGAATACATGCACGCCACCTGGGCGGTCGCGCCCAACGCCAAAGTATTGGTGGAGACCGTTCACCGGCTGAGCGACCTCGGGGCTGTCGTCACCCATCTGGTCCGTGGAACCTCGCGAGAGGGCTTCGACGCCGAATGGCGGGAAGTGGTCCTGCTCACCATCGAAGGCGACCTATTCACCTGCTGCGAGGTCTTCGACGACACGGACGTCGACGCCGCGATCGCGCGGTTCGAGGAGTTGCACACGCAGACACGGCAGCTGGAGAACGCGGCGAGTCGGATGTACCACCGCGTGAACGCGTACTTCTCGGCCGGTGACTGGGCCGCGATGTCAACGGTATTGGCGCCCAACCTGGCCGACGATGATCGTCGACGCATCGTGAATGCCGGCATCCGACGCGGTCGGGATATCGAAATCGCCAACGGTCAAGCCTTTGTCGAACTCGGCGGTGAGAAGCTCACGTCGACCGTCATCGCGACTCGCGGTGGACGCCTCGCGCTGTGCCGTTCATCGATATTCGGGCGAGACCAGCGACCCGGGGCGTTTCGCATCGAGTTTCTCAGCGTCGTCGAGATCGATGCCGACACGCGGTTGGCGGCCCATGTCGCATTCGACCTCGACGACTTCGATGCAGCCTTCGCGGAACTCGAGGCCCGCTACCTGGCCGGCGAAGCGGCCGCCCACGCGCACACCTGGTCGGTCATGTCGCGGGGCTACCAAGCATTCAACCGGCGCGAACCCCTTCCCGCGACACCCGAATGGGTAAGCATCGACCACCGGCGAGGAGGTATCTTCGCGCCCGGTGACATAGCAGGGGCCATCCACGCCGCGTGGGACCTCATGCCGGACACCGGTTGCTACATCGAAGCTGTGCATCGTCTGTCCAACCTTGGAGGAGTGGTCACCAGCGCGACGCAAGGAACGTCGGAAAACGGATTGAACGCCGAGTGGCGACAGATCGACCTATTGATAATCCACGACAACCTCGTCAGCCGCTGCGAGATCTTCGACGAGGCGGACCTTGATGCCGCGCTCGCCCGTTTCGAGGAACTGCACGCGCAGACGCCGCGACTGCAGAACGCGGCAAGCCGAGTGTTCGAACGCTTTTCGGCGCGCTATGTTGACCGCGACTGGGAAGCCGTGACGGAGATGCTGGCCGATGACGTTTTCAACGACGATCGTCGTCGAGTGGTCAACGCGGGGGTACGACGCGGTCGCGATGCCACGCTCGCAAGCATGCGGGCGACAGCCGAGTTCGGGCTCTCGACAATCACATCGACGGTTATCGCGACCCGTGGGGAGCGCCTCGCCCTCAGTCGTGACAGCTTTTCAGTCCGAGACCAGCAGTCCCAGGAGGTTGTTGCGGAGGTGTTCGGCATCGTCGAGATCGACGCCGACGAACAGATCGTGGCGCGCCTCGCGCTCGACCTTGACGACATCGACGCCGCGTTCGAAGAACTCGACGCGCGCTATCTCGCCGGCGAAGCGGCCGCATACGCGCACACCTGGTCGGTCATCACGCGAGGCTATGCCGCGGTCAATCGGCACGAACTTCCTGCCATGACATCGAATTCTGTCTACATCGACCACCGAGCGGTCCTAACGACCGAGCTGGAGGACCTGGCTGCGTATCTTCCTGCGGTATGGGACCTCACGCCGGACATCAGCGTTTACATCGAGGCGGTGCATCGGCTGAGCGGCCTGGGCACGGTCATCACCCATGCTGCACGTGGAACGTCGCAAGAGGGCCTTGACGTCGAGTGGCGGGTAATCGTCGTTGGCATCGTCGAAGGCGACCTCTACCACCGCGTCGAGGTCTTCGACGAGACCGACCTCGACGCCGCACTCGCCAGGTTCGACGAGCTGAGCCAACCGGCGCGACGTCTAGAGAACGCGGCAGCCCAAGCCTACGAGCGCTTCCGGACATACTTCGCCGCACGCGACTGGGCCGCGATGGCAGAGTTGCTGACCGCCGATACGTCTGTCGACGACCACCGGCGGGTCGTCAACGCCGAAATCCGGCGCGGCCGGGATGTCGAAATCGCGAACATGCGGGCCTTCGCCGACATTGGGGTGACCAGTACTACGGCGACGGTTGTCGCCACGCGAGGTGAACGCCTTGTCCTGTGCCGGACGTGTATCTCGAGCGAAGACCACCAAGTAGGAGGATTCCGCATCGAGATGCTTGTGATCGTCGAAACATCCGCCGACAACCGGATCCGGGCACGCGTCGCATACGACCCAGACGACGTCGACGCCGCTTTCGAAGAACTCGATGCGCGATACCTTGCCGGCGAAGCAGCCGCTCACGCGCACACCTGGTCGGCCGTTGCGCAGGCCAACGCCGCGCTCAATAGGCGCGAAATCTTCGCGACGACTGTCGACTTCGTCGACATCGACCATCGGCCGCTTGCCGCGATCGGGCCTGGCGACCTGAAGGCCTACATGCGTGCCGCGTTAGACGATGGCGGGTACCACATCTACGTCGAAGCCGTACATCGGCTGAGCGACCTCGGAGCGGTCGTCACCCTTGTGTCGACCGGTACCTCACAAGTGGGTTTCGTCGGCGAGTGGCGCATGGCGGACCTCTTTGCGGTCGACGGTGACCTCATCAGCCGCTGTGAGATCTTCGACGAGCCCGACCTGGACGACGCGCTCGCCACGTTCGACGAGTTGCAGGCGCCTCGGCATGGCTAACGTCGAAACAGGGCCGCTTGCGTGATTGCTATCACTATTGATAGCATTGCCTGTGCCGAACGTACTGATCCGCGATGTCCCCCCCGACGACCTCGACCAGATTCGCTCAGCGGCCGCGGCGCGCGGCGTCTCCTTGCAGGCGTATCTGCTGGAGGCGATGCACGCACAGGCTGCTCATCTTCGCCGCCGGGCCGCCCTGAACCGCACTGCGACGCGCCTTGCGCAGCAGCCGGCTGTCAGCGAACAAGACCGGACAGCCGTGCTCGATGCCATCGATGAAGCTCATGCCGACCGTGGTGCACAGCTGAGCGATCCAACGTGATCGTCGACGCCTCGGCCGTCATCGACGCCGTCACCGACTCCGGTCCGCGCGGTCAGGCCGCTCGCCGGGAACTCGCCAACCATCCCGCTTCTGAACCGCTGCGTGCACCCGGGCATCTCGCGATCGAAATCCTGTCCGGGCTGGTGGCGGCGGCACACCGGCCGTCCCATCCGCTGCAGTCCGACCAGATCGAGCATGCACTCCTTGACGCCGCGGCGTACGAGATAACGATCGAGGGCACCCCCTGGGACGACGTCTTGCGCGCCTGGACACTAGCGCAGGCCTCGTTGCGCTACCCCGACGCCGTCTACGTCGCCAGCGCCGAACGCCACCGCATCGCGCTGCTCACCAGCGACACCCGCATCAAACGATCCGGTGCCCCGATCCGCTGTTCCATCGTCACGATCCGGCCGGACGACGGCTGATCTGAGACTGCGTGCTCACTGCGCCTGGCTGACCGAGGACATGTGGAAGTCGGGGATGCGCAGGCTGGGCATCGCCGCCCGGGTGGCCCAGTCGCCCCACTCCCGCGGCAGGGTCGGCTCGCTGATCCCGGCCTCGGTGGCCCGCCGGAGCAGATCCAGCGGGCTTTCGTTGAACCGGAAGTTGTTGACCGCCGCGGTCACCTGGCCGTCTTCGACCAGGTAGACACCGTCGCGGGTCAGCCCGGTCAGTAGCAGGGTGATGGGATCGACCTCGCGGATGTACCACAGTGTGGTGAGCAGCAGACCTCGCTCGGTGGAGGCGATCATCTCGTCCAAACTCGCTGTGCCGCCGGTCATCAGCAGGTTGTCGGCGGCCACCGCGACCGGCGCGCCGAACTCCGCGGCCACCGCCCGCGGGTAAGCCAGCGCGTTGATCACCCCGCCGCGGATCCAGTCGGTACGGCCGATGTCCATGCCGTTGTCGAACACCGACACCGTCTCTGAGGACGCGGTTGCCGCCACGAAGGGGGCACACGCCAGACCGGCCGCCCCCGGATCGGAGTACAGGGTCAGCGGCAGATCGGTCAGCCGCTCCCCCACCCGGGTGCCGTTGCCGGGCGCGGCCAGCGCGGTGCGGCCTTCCTGTGCGCCGCGACCGCTCATCGTCCAGGCCAAATAGATCATCATGTCGGCGACCGTGGAGGGCGGCATGATCGTCTCGTAGCGTCCGGCCGGCAGGTCGATGGTGCGCGCCGCCCAGCCCAGCCGGGTGGACAATTCCTCCAGCAGCTGATCGGTGGGCACATCGACGAAGTCGGGGGTCGAGACCCCGGCCCAGGCACTGGCGGCACCGCGCTTGGCGTTGATCTCCACGGTCCCGGTGGGCTGGGTATAGCGTCGCCGCAGCCCGGTCGAGGACGCGACGAACGTCGTCTCCAGCTCGTGGCGGGCGAAACCGTAGAGCCGGTCCGCGGACCGGAAGCCGCGGCTGAGCGACGCGGCGACGTCGGTGAACACCTCGGCGCCATTTCCGGGCACCACCGCGTCCCAATCGTCGGGCACACCGGACCCGGTCAGCAGCGGCGCGGAATCGTGGGCCGGCGGGGCGCTGCGCGCGGCACGCTGCGCCGCGGTCACCAGTTCGGGGATGACGCTCGGGTCCACCTCGGAGGAGCTCAGCGCGCTGGCGCTGACACCGTCGGCGGTCGGCACCATCGAGATCACCGTGGTCGCCCGGCTGAACGACACCCCGTTGGTGGTCATCGAATTGCCCGCCCAGCGCAGCGACGACTCGGCACGGTCGCTGACCACCACGATGGTTTCGCCGTCGGCACCACCGGCCGCGTCCAGGGCGAGGTCGACAACCTGCTGCGACCGGATCATCGTCCCCCCTCGCTGCGGGTGTTGAGCACATTGACGCCGCGGAACAGCGCCGACGGGCAGCCGTGGCTGACCGCGGCCACCTGCCCGGGCTGGGCCTTGCCGCAGTTGAATGCCCCGCCCAGGCGCCACGTCGATGGCCCGCCAACGGCTTCCATCGAATTCCAGAAGTCGGTGGTGGTGGCCTGATAGGCGACATCACGCAGTTGGCCGTCGAGTCGTCCACGGCGGATCCGGAAGAATCGCTGCCCGGTGAACTGGAAGTTGTAGCGCTGCATGTCGATTGACCAGGACCGGTCGCCGACGATGTAGATCCCGTGCTCGACGCGGCTGATCAGATCGTCGGTGGACAGCTCCTCGACGCCGGGCTGCAGCGACACGTTGGCCATCCGCTGGATCGGCACGTGGTGCGGCGAGTCAGCATACGAACAGCCGTTGGAACGGGCGTGTCCCAACCGGGTTGCGAACACTCGGTCCAGCTGGTAGCCGACAAACACGCCGTCGCGCACCAGATCCCAGCTTTGCGCGGCCACCCCTTCGTCGTCGTAGCCGATGCTGGCCAGCCCGTAGGGCACGGTGCGGTCGGCAGTCACGTTCATCACCGGCGAGCCGTACTGCAAGGTGCCCAGCTTGTCCGGGGTGGCGAAAGAGGTTCCGGCGTAGGCCGCCTCGTAGCCGATAGCACGATCGTATTCGGTTGCGTGACCGATGGATTCATGAATGGTCAGCCACAGATTGGTGGGGTCGATCACCAGGTCGGTCGTCTCCGCCGTCACACTGGGCGCCCGGATCTTTTCGGCCAGCAGCGCCGGCAGCTGGGCCAGTTCGTCGGTCCAGTTCCAGACGTCGTCGCCGGCCACCGCCTCCCAGCCGCGCGCGGTCGGCGGGGCCAGCGTGCGCATCGACTCGAACCCGCCGGACCCGACGCTGACGGCTTCGCAGCTCGGCATCACCCGCACCCGCTGCTGGGTGATCGTCGAACCGAACGTGTCGGCGTAGAAGCTCTGCTCCTTGACCGCGGTCAGCGCCGCCGACACGTGGTCGACCCCGGGGGCGCCCAGCAGCCGCCCGGAGTAGTCGGTCAGCACGTCGATCTTGTCGGCGCCGGGCACCTGGAACGGGTCGATCCGATAGTCCGACACCCAGCTGGCGTCGGCGTAGACCGGCTCGGCGGCCAGTTCGATGCGTTCGGCGTTCAGCGCGGCCAACGTCTGGGCCACCTGCACGGCACGGCGTGCGGTATCGGCGGCGATGTCCGTCGCCAGTTCGGCGTGCGAGGCGAATCCCCATGTGCCGTCGACAACCACCCGCACCGCCAGCCCCAGCTCGCGGGTCACCGTGGAGGTCTCCAGCTCTCCGTCGCGCAACCGGATCACCTCGGTGGCGATGCGGTGAATACGCAGGTCGGCGTGGCTGGCGCCGGCTGCCTTGGCCGCCGACAGCGCGGCGTCGGCCAGCTCGTGGCGCGGCAGGGCCAGAAAGTCGGCGTCGATCTCCCGGTCGGCTGTCACCGGTCCACCGTAACGAGGCGCTTTAATACCTTCATGGCCCGTCCCCGCTCTGTCGCGCTGGCCTACGCGCTGCTGGCCCCCAGCCTGTTCGGGGTGGTCGCGTTCCTGCTGCTGCCGATCCTGGTGGTGGCGTGGCTGAGCCTGCAGCATTGGGATCTGTTGGGTCCGATCAGCTATGTCGGGGCCGACAATTGGCGTTCGGTGCTAACCGACCCGGGTTTCGGCAATTCGCTGCTGGTGACGGTGCTGTTCGTGGCGATCGTCGTCCCGGTGCAGACGGTGTTGGGGCTGGCGGTCGCCGCGATGCTGGCCCGCGAGCTACCCGGCAGCGCGATGTTCCGCACCCTGTACGTGCTGCCGTGGGTGTGTGCGCCGCTGGCCATCGCGGTGCTGTGGCGCTGGATTCTGGCACCCACCGACGGCGCGGTCAGCACGCTGCTGGGACATCGCATCGAGTGGCTCACCGATCCGGGCCTGGCGCTACCGGTGGTTTCAGCGGTGGTGGTGTGGACCAACGTCGGCTATGTGGCGTTGTTCTTCCTGGCCGGGATCCTGGCCATCCCGGCCCAGATTCATGCCGCCGCCCGCACCGACGGGGCCAGCGGCTGGCAACGGTTCTGGCGCATCACGCTGCCGATGCTGCGCCCGACGATGTTCTTCGTGGCGGTGACCGGGGTGGTCAGCGCGGCGCAGGTGTTCGACACGGTGTACGCGTTGACCGGCGGCGGCCCGGCTGACCGCACCGATCTGGTGGCGCACCGCATCTACGCCGAGGCGTTCGGGGCAGCGTCGATCGGGCGGGCCGCGGTCATGTCGGTGGTCTTGTTCGTGGTGTTGGTGGTGATCACCGTGATTCAGCACCTGTACTTCCGGCGGCGGATCAGCTATGACCTCGCGTAACGCCCTGGTCTATGCCGGCCTGGCATGCGGCGCGATGATCACTCTGGCGCCGTTCTTGCTGGGCTTGCTGACGTCGTTCACCTCAGCGCATCAGTTCGCGACCGGGGCTCCGCTGGCCTTGCCGCGGCCGTTCACGTTGGCCAACTACACCGATCTGGGTGGCGCGGGCTTCGGTCGAGCGCTGATGGTGACGGCGTTGATGACCGCGGTGATCGTGGTGGGACAGTTGACGTTCTCGGTGCTGGCTGCGTATGCGTTTGCGCGGTTGCGGTTTCCCGGTCGCGATGCCCTGTTCTGGCTGTATGTCGCGACGCTGATGGTGCCCGGAACTGTCACGGTGGTACCGCTGTATCTGATGATGGCGCAGCTGGGATTGCGGAACACGTTCTGGGCGTTGGTGTTGCCGTTCGTGTTCGGGTCGCCGTACGCGATCTTCTTGCTGCGCGAGCATTTCCGGGCGATCCCCGACGCGCTGGTGAACGCCGCGCGGTTGGACGGCGCCAACACGCTGGATGTGATCACCCATGTGGTGGCGCCGGCCAGTCGCCCGATCCTGGTGACGCTGACGTTGATCACCGTGGTGTCGCAGTGGAACAACTTCATGTGGCCGCTGGTGATCACCAGCGGCGGCAAATGGCGGGTGTTGACGGTGGCCACCGCGGGCCTGCAGTCGCAGTACAACGCGCAGTGGACGTTGGTGATGGCCGCGACGACGGTGGCGATGGCGCCGCTGATCGTGCTGTTCGTCGTGTTCCAGCGTCACATCGTTCGCTCGATCGTGGTGACGGGGCTCAAATGAGGCGCCGGTTTCTTCGGCGAGCAGACACAAATGTGCCCTATTTCACCCGTTTTAGAGCACATTTGCGTCTGCTCGGCACACCTCCCCGGTTCTCCACGCTGGCCGCCGCGGCGGTAGTTCTGGTCGCGGTGCTGCTGGTTGGCGCGGCGGTGCTGCTGGACCGCTCGACTCGCAGCGCAACGACGGTGGTGACGGTGCGACTGTGGGACCAGCAGGTGGCCGCCGCCTACCGGGAGTCGTTCGCCGAGTTCACCCGTACGCACCCCGATATCGAGGTCCGCACCAATGTGGTGTCGTATGCGACCTACTTCGACACGCTGCGCACCGAAGTGGCTGCCGGCGGCGGCGACGACATCTTCTGGATGTCCAATGCATACCTGGCCGAGTATGCGGCGAATGGCAAGCTGACGCCGGTCAGCCCGGCATCCGGATGGGAGCCGTCGGTGGTCGCCCAGTTCACCCGCGACGGGGTGTTGTGGGGCGTCCCGCAACTGACCGACGCCGGAATCGCGCTGTACTACAACGCCGATCTGCTGGCGGCCGCCGGCGTCGACCCGGCGTCGCTGAACCAGCTGCGGTGGAACCCGGGTGGCACCGACACCCTGCGCCCGCTGCTGGCCCGGCTCACCGTCGACAGCGACGGGCGAACCGCGTCCACGCCCGGTTTCGACGCCCGCAGAGTCCGGCAGTGGGGCTACAACGCCGCCAACGACCCGCAGGGGATCTACTTGAACTACCTGGGTTCGGCCGGCGCCGAGTTTCAGCACGGTGACCAGTTCGCCTTCGACAACCCGGCGGCGGTCGACGCCTTCGGGTATCTGGTCGCACTGATCAACAGCGACCACGTCGCGCCGCCCGCCTCGGACACCAACACCAACGGCGATTTCTCCCGCAACCAGTTCCTGGCCGGCAAGATGGCGCTGTTTCAGTCCGGCACCTACAACCTGGCCACGATCGCCGCGCAGGCCGACTTCGGTTGGGGGGTGGCGATGCTTCCCGCCGGGCCGATCGGACGGGTCAGCGTGACCAACGGCATTGCCGCGGCTGGCAATACCGCCTCGCCTCATCCAGAGGCAGTACGCCAGGTGCTGGCCTGGATGGGCAGTCGGCAGGGCAACCAGTATCTGGGCCGGCGCGGTTCGGCCATTCCCGCGGTGCTCGACGCTCAGCGGGTGTACCTGGACTACTGGCGGGCCAAGGGCGTCGAGGTCGCACCGTTCTTCAGCGTGTTGGACGGTCCGCGCATGCCGGCGCCGGGCGGGGCCGGGTTCGCGGCCGGATTTCAGGCGCTCAGGCCGTATCTCGACGAGATGTTCCTGGGTCGCGCCGATGTGGCGACGACGCTTCGCCGGGCCCAGCAGGCCGCCAACACCGCTGCCCAGCGGTAATCGCTCGCGGCGCTGCGCCGAAATTGCACACAGGGACAAAAAGTTCGAGTGAG